>JAZQHY010000001.1:0-15249 GCA_045540815.1 Clostridia bacterium
TACTTTTATACCAAATGGTTGATGACATACTTAATCTAGATAACGATATTATTGATGAGTATGTTAAGGAAGAAATAAGAAGAAAGGTTATAAAACCTAATTTAGAAGAAATAAGATAGGATGATGAATATGGCAAAAAAGAGAAACAAAAAGAAAATAGGGTTAGTAAAAACTATATTAATTACTTTATTAATATTAATTATTTCTATAGTAGGTGTTTATTTTTCTATAAAAAAATTAAATTCTGATACTTGCAAGTTGATGATAAATAGCGTTATACCAATTGTAAACGCTAAAAATGTGGACAGCACAAATAGTAATTTGGCTTCAGAATTTTTCACAGATGGACTATCAAGGTGCAGAACGTGGATAAGCTACTATATACCAGCAATATCAATTGTTGAGGCATCAAACAATATTGTTATAGAAGTTGACGACGTAAGTCAGTCTGAAGAGCGTCTGCCAATAGTTGAATCAAAAATTATCTCTGATAACAGAATAAAAAATGATACTACATATTCTCCTGATTTTAATGCACTTTTGAATCAGGAACTATCATTTGAAATAAATAAAAATTTGCCTTCAATACTCATAGTTCATACTCACGCTTCGGAATCATACACACCTACAAACCAAAATTCGTATTTGCCCAGTGATCCTTCAAGAACAGAGGACACAAGATTTAATATGGTCAGAGTAGGGGAAGAAATGACAAAAGAACTTAAAAAATATGGATTAAACGTTATTCACGATAAGACTATTCACGATTATCCATCATATACTAATTCATATAAAAATACACTTACCACTATAGATGAGCATCTTGAAAATAATCCTTCAATTCAAATTGTGCTAGATATCCACAGAGATGCTCTTCAGGCAGCTGACGGGACAAAAACAAAGCTTGTTACAGAGCTAAACGGTGAAAAAGTTGCACAGGTTTTAGTGCTGTGCGGAACAAATCAAGCAGGTCTTCCAAATGACCATTGGGAAGAAAACCTAAAATTTGCACTAAAAATACAAGATAAATTAGATAAATTCTATCCAGGACTTGCAAGACCTTTAAGCATAAGAAAAGAACGTTTTAATATGCACGCTACAAACGGTTCGCTTATACTTGAAATAGGTACAAATGGTAATACTCTTGAAGAGGCGTTGGCTTCAATTAAATATCTTGCAAAATGCGTAGCAGAAGTTTTATAAATTTTATACAACCCATAGTAGTATTTTGGGTTGTATTTTATTTTTGATAATGATATAATGACGTTGTAATATTTATATAAATATAATCTAGAATGGGAGTAATATATGGAAAATAATTTTTCATACTTTCAAAATAATAAATGTATGTATTTCCCTTGCCACAAAAAAGAGGATGAATATTTTAACTGCTTGTTCTGTTACTGCCCTCTTTACGCTTTGGGAGATAAATGCGGAGGGAATTTTGTGTACACAGAAGATGGCATAAAGGATTGCTCAAACTGCCTTATTCCTCACAGCGAAAATGGATATTTATATATAATGTCAAAGTTAAGTGAAATTTCCAAGCTTGCTAAAAGAAAATAAATAAAAACCACAGTTTCTTTACTAGCTGTGGTTTTTATATTTATTATTAGAAGGTATTAATCTTTTTGCAGACCATTAATCAGACCATAAGGTACGGATAAAAGCACCTGGTTTGGGTGGAATTAACAATATCGCTATATAAGTGGTATGTCCTTATTATGTAAGCAAGAATTGACTATGCTTTTTTGTTGTGATATAATTTATTGGAAAATATTGTTTTGTTTACTTTTTCTGTTTTGGATAAAATCAAAAAAAGTATGAAATATAATATTTATATAACGAAGGCTTAGATTGGGTGATATTCAAATGAAAGACGGATATATAAAAGTTATGTGCGCAACAACAAAAACAGTTGTTGCAGATTGCAAAGCTAATACACAGAGTATATTTGAAGCTATGGATAGAGCGTCAAATTGCGGTGCAAAGGTTTTAGTTACAGGTGAGCTAAGCATTACGGGGTATACATGCGCTGATTTGTTTTTTCAAAAGAAACTACTTGACTCAGCTGTAGAATCGTTAGAGAAAATAAAGAATAAAAGCAAAGATGTTGATTGCATAATTATAGTAGGTATTCCTCTTTTGCGCGATAACAGTCTATACAATTGTGCGGTTGTTATGCTTAAAGGCGAAATACTGGGAGTAGTGCCAAAAACATATATTCCAAATTATAATGAATTTTATGAACACCGAACTTTTTCTTCTGCTCCCGATGTAAATGGAGTTATAAAAATATTAGGTAAAGAATATCCGTTTGGAAATAAACTTATTTTTAAATGCAGACAAATGCCGGAGTTTACGATTGGCGTTGAGATATGTGAGGATTTGTGGACACCTGTTCAACCATCAGTGTCACACGTTTTAAATGGTGCATCTATAATTGCAAACCTTTCAGCCAGCAACGAGATAGTAGGCAAGAGTGAGTACAGACGTAACCTTATAAAAATGCAGTCTGCAAGACTTCGCTGTGCATATATTATGGCAAACCAGGGGGTAGGAGAGTCAACTACTGATTTGGTGTTTAGCGGACATAATATTATAAGCGAAAGTGGAAATATTTTAGCTGAAAATACTGTTTTTAGCGGTGATGATATCATTGCCGAGGTTGATGTTCAAGCTCTTATTGGCGAAAGAATGCAGACAAACACCTATAAAACACATAATGAGCATTATGTTAAAATAGAGTTTGATATGGATATTAAAGATACAACTCTTACAAGGTGTGTGAGTAAATTACCATTTGTTCCAACTAAAAATATAGGACAAAGATGCGAGGAAATTCTTTCTATTCAAACAGAAGGTCTGGCAAAAAGGGTATCTCATACAAATGCAAAAAAACTCGTAATAGGAATTTCAGGAGGTCTTGATTCGTGCCTGGCACTTCTTGTTGCTGTCAGAGTAATGGATAAGCTTGGCAAGGACAGAAAAGATATATTAGCAATCAGTATGCCGTGCTTTGGCACCACTTCAAGGACAAAAAATAACGCAGAGATGCTTTGTGATGTGCTGGGCGTATCTTTTGAGGAGATAGTTATAAAAGACGCTGTAAAACAGCATTTTAAAGATATAGGTCAAAGCGAAGAAAATTATGACGTTACCTATGAAAATTCGCAAGCAAGAGAGAGAACACAGGTTCTTATGGATGTTGCCAATAAATGCGAAGGTCTTGTAATTGGTACGGGTGACCTTTCAGAACTTGCGCTTGGTTGGGCTACGTACAATGGTGACCATATGTCTATGTATGCCGTAAATGCATCTGTTCCAAAAACAATTATCAGACATATAGTAGGATATGTTGCAAAAAGCTCACAAAACTCTAAGCTTTTTGATATATTAAACGATATATTGGATACTCCTGTAAGTCCAGAACTTTTACCAAGTAAAGGTGATGACATATCACAGTGCACAGAGGAACTTGTTGGCCCATATCAGCTGCACGATTTCTTTTTGTATTATGTTGTAGGATGTGGATTTAGTCCTGCTAAAATATTTAGATTAGCAAAATATGCATTTGATGACTATGATGAAACAACTATAAAAAAATGGCTTGTAAATTTCTACAGAAGGTTTTTCTCGCAACAGTTTAAACGTTCGTGCCTTCCTGATGGACCAAAGGTAGGTTCAATATCCTTATCACCACGTGGTGATTGGCGTATGCCAAGTGATGCGAGTGCATCTGTGTGGATAGACGAAGCGGAAAATCTATAAAATAAACTGACTAGCATCACTATTAATAATTGTGGCTGTGTAGAAAATATAACTTTATTTTTAAGATAATAAAAAAGCATTGAATTATAAAATTCAATGCTTTTTATGTTTATAATATATTATGCTGTTTCTTTTACGTTGTACACGATAGTAGGCGAGGTAAGAGATGTAACATTTTCTTTTGTTACCGTACAAACAGAATTTTTTCCTTCTGACGGTACTTCGAACATTATGTCCATCATAACTTCTTCCATTATCGCTCTTAATCCTCTTGCACCTGTTTTTCTCTGTATAGCCTTGTTTGCAATCTCTTCAATGGCATCATCATCAAATTTGAGTGTTACATTATCCATTTCAAGAAGCTTTTTGTACTGTTTTATAAGTGCATTTTTTGGCTCGGTTAGAATTTTGACAAGTGCATTTTTGTCAAGTGACTCTAGTGTAACCAGAACAGATAAACGTCCGATAAATTCCGGAATCAAACCAAATTTCAAAAGGTCCTGAGGTAGGATGTCTTTTAGGATTTCTCCAACATTTTTGTCTGCTTTTGATGTAATCTCTGCACCAAATCCTAAACCTTTTTTGCCTGTTCTCTGACCAATTATTTTTTCTATGCCGTCAAAAGCTCCACCGCATATGAAAAGAATGTTTGATGTATCGATTTGTATACATTCCTGTTGCGGGTGCTTTCTTCCTCCCTGAGGCGGAACAGAAGCAACAGTACCTTCAAGAATTTTTAATAGCGCCTGTTGAACGCCTTCTCCGCTGACATCGCGTGTTATAGAAGGATTTTCAGATTTTCTTGCTATTTTGTCGATTTCGTCAATGTATATTATTCCTTTTTCGGCTTTTTCTATATTGAAATCAGCTGCCTGTATAAGCTTTAAAAGAATGTTTTCAACATCTTCGCCAACATAACCTGCTTCTGTAAGAGAGGTTGCATCGGCTATAGCAAATGGAACATCAATTATTTTAGCAAGTGTTTGTGCAAGCAGTGTTTTACCTGAGCCAGTAGGGCCTAGGAGTAAGATGTTACTTTTTTGAATTTCAACGTCATTGTCAAAATCTTCAGAGGTTATTCTTTTATAGTGGTTATACACTGCGACAGCTAAGCTTTTTTTTGCCTTATCTTGACCAATCACATAATCATCAAGTATTTCTTTTATTTCCTTAGGCTTTGGCAAAGATTCGAGGCTTGAGAATGACTCGAACTCGTCATATTCACTGGAAATAATGTCACAGCAAAGGTCAACGCACTCGTTGCAGATGAATACGTCAGGACCTGCGATAAGACGCATTACCTCTTCCTGACTTTTACCGCAAAAAGAGCATTTTAGCTGTTTTTTATTATCTGTGTTTGCCACGTTAACACCTCTTTTTATAAATTAGTTTCTCTTTGCCCAAACTTCGTCAACCAGACCGTATTCTTTTGCTTCCTGAGCAGACATAAAGTTATCTCTGTCAGTGTCTTTTTCGATTTGTGAAAGCTCTTTGCCTGTTCTTTCGCTAAGAATGGTATTTAGTGTCTGTTTAATCTTTATAAGTCTGTCGGCGTGGATTTTTATATCAGTGGCCTGACCCTTCATACCGCCAAGCGGCTGGTGAATCATAATTTCACTGTTTGGAAGAGCATATCGTTTTCCTTTAGTGCCGGCAGCGAGCAAAAATGCTCCCATACTAGCAGCCATACCAATGCATATTGTTGAAACATCACAAGAAATGTATTGCATTGTGTCATAAATCGCCATACCCGCTGTAACCGAGCCTCCCGGACTGTTGATATACAGACATATATCTTTGTCGGGGTCTTCAGCTTCCAAAAATAGAAGCTGTGCAACAACTAGCGAAGCAGTTGCATCATTTACCTCATCACTTAAAAATATAATTCTGTCTTTTAGTAGTCTTGAATAAATATCGTAAGAACGCTCGCCACGGTTGGTTTGTTCTACGACCATAGGAACTAAACTCATAGTGTATCCCTCCCGTAAAATATTAATGCTAAATATTATCTAAGTTTTGAAGATTTAACGATGAATTCAAGCGCTTTTTTGTTAAGCATTTCTTCTTTCATAGCATCTTTATCTTCGTCGCGAAGAAGAGTTTCAAGTTTATCAAGCTCCATGTTGTAATCTTTAGCCATTTTCTTAAGCTCAGCTTTAAATTCGTCTTCTTCGATAGTCATATTTTCAGCTTTTGCAATAGCTTCTAGAACTAGAGTAGATTTAACCTGAGATTCAGCCTGCTCTTTGAACTGCTCTTTAAATGCATCAAGAGTAGAACCTGTAAGCTGAAGATATTTTTCAAGGTTAAGACCCTGTGCTGAAAGTCTGTAATCAAAATCTCTTGCAATGTTGTTTAGCTGATTGTTAATCATTGCTTCAGGAATTTCAACTGTAGCATTTTCAACTACTTTTCCAAGCACAAGATTTTCATTTTCAACTTTCATTTTTTCTTTGTTAGCTTTATTAAGTTTAGCCAAGATATCAGCCTTGTATTCTTCAAGAGTGTCAAATTCGCTGGCATCTTTAGCAAAATCATCGTTTAATTCAGGAAGTTCTTTTTCTTTGATTTCTTTAACTGTTACTTTAAATAGGGCAGGTTTGCCTTTTAATTCCTCAGCGTGATATTCTTCAGGGAATGTAACGTTAACTTCAACTTCTTTTCCGATTTCAGCACCGATTAATTGATCTTCAAAACCTGGAATGAAAGCGCCGCTGCCAATTTCAAGCGGATAGTCTGTTCCTTTGCCGCCTTCGAATGCAACGCCGTCAGTAAATCCTTCAAAGTCAATAGTAGTCATATCGCCTGCTTTAACTGCTCTGTCTTCAACAGTTATAATTCTAGCATTCTGCTCTCTAACTCTGTTTATTTCAGCGTCAACATCTTCTTCAGTAGCTTTGTATCTTATTTTTTTGCCTTTTATTTCTATGTACTCACCAAGAGTAACTTCAGGTTTTACAGTAACAGTAGCTGTAATAACAAGATCTTTGCCCTCGCCGATTTCTTCAACGTCGATTGCAGGCTGGTCAACAGGAGATATACCTGATTCTTTTACAGCAGCCTCGTAGGCGTCAGGGCATACGAAGTTTATAGCATCCTCGTAGAATACTGCTTCGCCATAATACTTTTCAATCATTTTTCTTGGCACTTTACCTTTTCTAAATCCAGGGATAGAAATGTGCTTTGCATTTTTCTGATATGCTTTCTGCATACCTTCTTCGAAAGTTTTGCTGTCAATCTTTATTGTTAATTTAACAACATTTTTTTCGATTTGTTCGTTTTTTACTATTTTCATTTGTAGGTTCCCCCTATAAAATATTGTTTTAAATTCTATCAACATAATATTATATCAAACTTTTTAAAAAATTGCTACTACTTTTTTAAAAAATATGAAATATTTATAAAAAAAGCAAGTGTTTGGACAGTTTTTTTTGATGTTTAACCTAAAATTCCACTTTGTATGGAGTGAAATCTAGAAAATCGGCAGATGTAAGTTTGAAATATACATTATCTACTTTTCCTTCAAAAGCATATCTTAAAGCATTTGAATGAAGATGCCCATAAAGGCAAATATCTACATTGTATTTATTTAATATATCCATATAATCCTTATTTACAGTGTGTTCCTTAGTTATCGGAGGATAGTGGAGGACAGCTATTATTTTTTCGGGTTTTTTATCAATGCATGACTTAAGCGAAAGTTCAAGCCTGTTAAGCTCACGATTATAGATTTTTTCGTTTTCGGCATTGAAGTTTCCGTAGCTTTTGTCCGGCCAGCCTCGTGTGGCACAAATGGCAATATCATTATACATATATGAGTTGTTGTTTAAAAAAGTCATTGTGTTAAATTCGTTTTCGCCAATGTATTTATTTAGCTTTGTAACACTTTCCCACCAATAGTCGTGATTGCCTTTTGATATTATTTTTTTGCCGTTTAAGTTGTTTATAAAGCTGAAATCTTCATAGCATTCGTTTAAATACATTGCCCACGAAATATCTCCGCCTACTATTACTACGTCATCGGAAGACACAGTTTTATTCCAGTTTTCTTTTATCCTATCCATATAATTTGCCCACAAATCACCATAGATATCCATAGGTTTATCTTTTATACTGAGTGAAAGATGCAAATCAGACATAGCATATATTGCCATTTTATCACCTCCGTACATTTTTTGTACTTGGATATTATACTATATAAATCATTCAAAGTCAAAAGTCGGTTTGTAAAATGTCGAAAATTGTTGTATAATATATAGTAGAGTTATTATTATGTGGTGATTTTGTTTTGTTTAAATATGTGTTAGCTTTTATATTATCACACCTTTTTGGAATATATCTTACAGAATTTCTAGATGAAAATATAATATGGTTTGTGTGCGGTGTTCTTATACTTGCATCTTTACTAAATTGCTTTTTAAGAAAAAAGATATTTAATGTTTTTTCTTTTATGATGATTTTTACCGTTATAGGGTGTGTGTCATTTCAATATTCAAATACTCTGGAGTATACAGAACTTCATAGTTATATTGATGAGCGGTATAACATAAATGTACGCGTGGTTGAGCCTAGTGTTTACAACGATAAGGATGACAGTAGTGGATTTGTATGTGAAATATTAAGTATTACAAGAGACGAGATAAAAACAGATATAAATTCAAAAGAAAAATGTCAGGTGTACATTGATGGTAATGTAAACTGCCAATATAATGATATATTAAAGATTACATATGCTGAAATTTCAGAGGCGAACACCGAAAGAAACACAAGTGGTTTTAATTATGCCAGGTATTTAAAAGGCAAGGGTATAACTGCCCTTATCTACACGGAAGATTACAACGTAACTTATGCTGGAAAATATAAAGACTCAAATTTTGTAAATGATAAAATACAAACTTTAAAAGTCTGGATAATTAACACAATAAATGAATATATTCCAAAACGCGAAGGCGGAGTGCTTAAGGCGATTTTTGCAGGTGATAAGAGATATATTGATGCGGTTGTTAAAGAATCATTTAAAACAACTGGTTTATCACATATCATATCAGTGTCGGGACTCCATCTTACAATTCTTTCGAATTTTATTTCAATGCTTTTAAATGCACTTTTTATCAGGAATAAAAGAATAAAGAATGTCATAATGATTGTTACAACCTTTATGCTTATGATACTTATGGGACTTACTCCGTCTGTATTAAGATCAGGTACTATGCTTATAATATCGAATCTTGCGTATTTTGCAGACCGCGAGAGTGATTCGCTAAATTCAATGTGCATTGCGGCATTTTTAATATTTTTGATAAATCCTGTTGCTGCATATGATCTTGGATTCTTGCTTTCTTTTGCATCAACCCTTGGGATTGTTCTTATATATCCGTTCTTTAGTGAAAGGTTTAAGTTGGGGAGAAAGAGCACATTAAACACCATTCTAGCAGCGATTTTTACAACCATTTCCTCTCAGGCAGTAGCTCTTCCTATTTCGGTGCTATATACAAATTCTATGTCAACAGTATTTATTGTTACAAATCTACTCGTTGTTCCATTTATGCCTATGCTATTGTTTTTTGGCGTTTTGTTTTTGTTAGAAGCAGCTATCGGCATACTTGCAATGCCGTTTTTATCAGGTTTGATATTTCTTTTAACTTATGGTATAATTGAAACGATGACGTGGTTTGCCAATATACCATATTCTTCTATATTACTTTGCGGAAAAATATTTTTTAGTGCATATGTCATAACTTTTATTTCAGCAATATGTATAGGATATGCGGCAAAACTGAGGGAGATTAGTATGAAAAAGAAGTTTATTTCTTATATTATAATTTTAATTGTTGCGATAGTATCGTTTGTAACCTCATATACACCATCCCTTCCGGGAGAGGCCAGAGTGACTTTTTTAAACGTAGGTCAGGGCGATTCGGCACTCATACAGACGTCGGATAACACATCTATTATGATAGACGGTGGCGGGACTAATGTCGAAGATTATAGCATAGGTGATGAAGTTGTAATACCATATCTTATTTCTAATAATATTAGAAAAATAGATTATGCTGTCATAACGCACTATCACGACGACCACGCTGAGGGAATAATAACACTTATGAAAAATTATCAGGTGGATAATCTGATTGTTCCAGATGTGATTGTCGAGGATAACGATATTAAAGATTACGCGTACAGGGTTGCCAAAGAACGAAATATTGATATTATAGAGGTGTCTGATGGTGATAAGCTTGAGATAGATAATGTTATATTAGATATCCTATCTCCAACCAAGGGCTTTGACGGCGATGTTAATAATACATCTATTATTTTAAAAGCTCAGTGTGCAGGTGCATCATTTATGTTTACAGGAGATGCGGAAAGCTCAGCTGAAAAAAGACTTATCGGCAGAAATTTAAAAAGTGATGTGTTAAAAGTAGGTCACCACGGGTCAACAACGTCAAGTACTGATGAATTTATAAAAGCGGTAAGTCCTAAATACGCTGTAATAAGCGTAGGAGAGAACAATGTTTACGGTCATCCTGCTGGCAAAACTATATACACACTTCTAAAATATAATGTTGAATATATGCGTACAGATCTTAACGGAACTGTCGTATTTGAACTTAACGAAGACGGAATAAAGGATATTAAAACGCTAAAAGGTGATATTTATGGAGAAACTTAAAAATCAACTGAAAAAAAATGAGTTTTCTTGCTTTTATCTTTTCTATGGCGAAGAGGAGTATTTAAGAGATTTTTATACAAATAAAATAGCAGAGTCAATATGCCCTGATGAGAATGTAAAAGCATTTAATTATATGAAAATAAATGGTGTAAAACTAAATAATGATAAACTTACAGAATTTTTGGTTAATTATCCGTTTATGTCCGATAGAAAGGTATTAATTATTAAAAATTCAGGGGTTTTAAAAAAGGCAACTGATGCTGATAAGACCTTCTGGAAAGATGTGTTTGAAAATATATACGATTATGTAACTATTATTTTTTCTGAAGAGGAAGTAGACAAAAGGGGAGTAATATACAAGGAACTTTCAAAGGTAGCAGAGACTTACGAGTTTAAATATCAAAAGACTGCTGACCTTGTAAACTGGGTTGCAAGGGTATTGGCATCGGAAGGAAAAAAGATGTCCAAAAACGATATAGAGTATTTATTGGAAAGCTCTGACAGTGGTATGTTGAATCTAAAATCAGAACTTAATAAGTTAATAAATTATGCGAAAGACAGAGAGTTAGTTACTAAAGCAGATGTTGATTTGTTGGTATGTAAATCAGCTGAAAGCAGAGTGTTTTCTATGATAGATGATTTGGTATCTGGCAATTCTAAGGGTGCATATGAAAAACTTGACGAACTTAAAAAATTTAAAGAATCGCCTGTTGCAATTATTTCACTTATTGCCAGACAGTACACTATTTACAGAAAAATAAAGGCGTTGTCAAATAAACTTAGCATACCTGATATGTCAAAAGAACTAGGTATTAAAGATTTTTTTCTTAAAAAGCATATCGCATCACAAAAAAATATGTCGCAGGAATATATCGACTCTATTATTTTGATGTGCGCAAAAGCTGACAGTAATATAAAGTCAGGTAAAACCGATGGATGGGTTGCTGTTGAAACAATATTAAATAAGTGTATGTGCGCTAGTTTATAAAAATCACACTTTTTTTACCTTTCTCATATACTGCATTATGAAGGAAGGGGTGATGGGATAAATGTTTTTTAGGTTTAAGGGAAGCAGGGTAACAATCTTGTGCGTGCTAGCATTTGTGTTTGGACTGCTATTGTCATTTATCCTAAAGCCGTTTCTTATTATCGTAATTGAAGGAATAGTAATTTTTCTGCTATGTGCTATGTTCTTTTGTAGCGGAAGGTATTAGGAAAGGTGAGAGATATGAAGATAGTCATTTTAAACGCTCCAAGATTTTTGTGCAAGATACTAAAAAAAGTTTTTAAAATGTAGGGTACATATAAAATAAGAACACGAACCGATAACACGATCAAAGATTGCGTTCGGGCACACCGTAACCTTCTTATTTTCAAAATAAAAACGAGGACGATTTAAATCGTCCTCGTTTTATATTTGTAAGGTTTTTAATTATCAAACCGCTCTTGTAACCTTGTTTGAACGTAGACATCTTGAACATACAGATACTCTCTTTGGAGTTCCGTCAACAATAGCTCTTACTGTTCTTATGTTTGGCTTCCAAGTTCTATTACTTCTTCTGTGAGAGTGACTTACTTTTATACCGAAAGTCACGCCTTTTCCGCAAATTTCGCATTTTGCCATCTATAATACACCTCCTACAATGTTTGCAAATTACATAACTAAAAGGTATTATACCAAACAATTTATGGATTTGCAAGGTTTTTTTACAAATTTTTTAAATTTTTTTATTTTATAACTATTCTATGATATACTTTTTTGCCTTTTTTTACAATTAATTCGTTGTCGTTAAAGTTCTCAAGTGTAATCTTTGTAGTAGGGTCAGTAACTTTTTCGTCATTTACCGATACACCGCCCTGCATTACAAGACGTCTGCCTTCGCCTTTTGAAGGAATAAGCTTTGCCTCAAACATAACGTCAAGTATGCCAACACCTTCTTCAAATCTTGATTTATCAAACTTAGTTGAAGGCATATTTTCAGAGCTTGCACCAGCACCAAATATAGCTTCTGCAGCCTGTTTTGCTTTGCTTGCCTCTTCTTCACCGTGAACGAGCTTTGTAACCTCATATGCCAGTATTCTCTTTGCTTCGTTAAGCTGTGAGCCTTCAAGTTTAGCAAGCTCATTTATCTCACTCATTGGAAGGAAAGTGATAAGCTTTAAGCAGTTGATAACGTCAGCGTCGTCAACATTTCTCCAGTACTGATAGAAATCATATGGAGAAGTCTTTTCAGGGTCTAGCCATAGAGCACCTTTTTGTGTTTTACCCATTTTCTTTCCTTCGCTGTTTTGAAGAAGAGTAAATGTCATACCATAAACCTGCTTCTGGTCTTTTCTTCTGCAAAGCTCGATACCACCAAGGATATTACTCCACTGGTCATCACCGCCAAGCTCGAGTTTACAATCGTACTGTCTTGAAAGCATTAAAAAGTCATAACTCTGCATAAGCATATAGTTGAACTCAAGGAAAGTAAGACCTTTTTCGAGTCTTTGCTTGTAACATTCAGCTGTAAGCATCTTGTTTACAGAGAAGCAAGAGCCAATATCACGTAGAAAATCTACGTAGTTAAGTTTAAGTAGCCAATCGGCATTATTTACCATTATAGCTTTGTCATCAGAAAAATCAACTATTGTAGAAAGCTGTTTTTTAAAACGTTCACAGTTGTAGTTGATAGTTTCCATAGTCATCATCTGGCGCATATCGGTTCTGCCAGAAGGGTCGCCGATAGTTCCTGTACCGCCACCAACAAGTGCGATAGGTCTGTGACCGTGGTCCTGCATATGTCGCATAACAACCATCTGTAAAAAGTGGCCAACGTGTAAACTGTCAGCAGTAGGGTCAAATCCTATATAAAAAGTAACCTTTTCATTTCCTAAAAGTTCTCTTATTTCTTTTTCGTGTGTTGTCTGAGCTATAAGACCTCTTTCGCTCAGTACGTCATAAACATTACTCATAATGTCCTCCTAATGTATATACTATAAAATGTATTTTATCATTTAACTAAAAATAATGCAATATTTTTTGGAAATTTATTTGGAAATTCATATTTATTGACTTTTAATTTTTTATCGTATAGAATAATTATAAATCTTAATGTTTATGGAGTTGATTGCAATGGCAAAAATTAATGTTAATTATAATGAAGTCGTCGGCAAAATTAAACCAATGCACGCGGTAGGGCAACCTCCGCTTTCGGGAACAAATTGTAGCAGATTTCAGTATCTTAAGGATGCAAATATCCCGTTTTCACGTCTTCACGACGTAGGCGGATGGTTTGGCGGAAATCTCTATGTCGATGTTCCGAATATCTTCAGAGATTTCAATGCTGATGAAACCGACCCTGTAAACTATGACTTCACATTCACAGATATTCTCATAAAAGGCCTTTATGACTATGGCTGCAAACCTGTATACCGCCTTGGTGTAACTATTGAGAACTTCTTTGAAATCAAGGTGTACCGCACAGACCCACCTAAAGACTTCGCAAAGTGGGCAAGAATCTGTGAGCATATTATACGCCATTATAACGAAGGCTGGGCAGACGGATTTGAATACGGAATTGAGTATTGGGAAATCTGGAATGAGCCTGAAGTCGGTCTTCCGCATCCTGTCACGGGAAACGGAATGTGGAGAGGAAGCAAAGAGCAGTATTATGAGCTTTACGGCATTGCTGCAACGCATCTCAAAAAATGCTTCGGAGATAAAATAAAAATTGGCGGATATGCGTGCTCGGGTCTCTTTGGTCTCTTCGGTGACCCGAAAAAGTATGGCATAGACACGCCCAGACTTGAAGGCAAAAGATATAATAGCGAACAGGAAACTTACAGAATTGACTTTTTCTATGGCTTCTTTGATTACCTCAAGAAGAACAATGTTCCGATTGATTTCTTCACTTGGCATAGCTATATGACTCTTGAGCAGACAGGTATGGCGGCAGATTTCTTCTCCCAGGAGCTCAAAAAGCTCGGTTATGGTCACGTCGAGAGTCACCTCAACGAATGGAACCTCGCATTTGGTGCAAACGATTATCAGTTCCAGGAAACGAGAGAGACGTCTTTCGCATCCTCGCAGTCTGCAGCAATGCTTCTTATGATGCAGGATAAGAACGTTGATATGCTCAATTATTATGATGCAAGAATAAATACTTCCTGCTATGCAGGTCTATTCAATCCGCTCGATTCCAAGCCGCTTGCGACCTACTATGGCTTCTATGCATTTGGCGAAATGTACGGTAAGCTCAAGAATCAGGCAAAGGTTGAAATTGATGGCGAAAACCTCTATGCCGTTGCCGCGACGGACGGCGTAAGGCAGGCGATTATGATTTCCAACCCCAAAAAGGTTGCGCAGGAAATCGAGACCAACCTTCCCGAAGGAATGAATGTCTATCTTATTGATAAGGAGCATCACTTCACAAAAGAAGAAATGTCCTCATCAAAATTCACCCTCGGCGCAGAACAGGTTATTTATATTAAGAATTTCTAAATGAAAAACATCAGATATCCCAACAAAGATATCTGATGTTTTTGTAGTGTTTATAAGATTACGTAACATCTCAGTTTTCAAGGTCAACATATGAGAAAACAAATGCAACGTAGTTGATAAAAAAGTTCGAGGATGAAAAATTTTATAAAAAGTGTTTTATCAAGGCGTAGCGGAACATAAAAAGGATATATTGGAGAGAATAGATGGTTTCATATTTTCTCTGCAAGCTTTTTGATAAGTTCGACAAACTTAAACTTACACCTGTATTTAATCTTGTCAGAAGTGATGAGATTTATTTCTTCATCTGACATTCCGATGTTTT
>JAZQHY010000002.1:0-28064 GCA_045540815.1 Clostridia bacterium
GGACGTCATGCAGATCAGCAGATCCGTGGCGCAGTTGTACTTCCCAATGGTACAGGTAAAACTGTAAGAGTTTTAGTTTTCGCTAAAGGCGACAATGTAAAAATCGCTGAAGAAGCCGGTGCAGATTATGTTGGCGGCGAAGAGCTAGTAGCAAAAATACAGGGTCAGAACTGGTTTGAGTTTGACGTTGTAGTTGCAACTCCAGATATGATGGGTGTTGTAGGTAGAATCGGTAGAGTTTTAGGTCCTAAAGGCTTAATGCCAAACCCTAAAGCTGGTACTGTTACTCCAGACGTTGCTAAAGCTATAGCTGATATCAAAGCAGGTAAGATTGAATATCGTCTTGATAAGAGCAATATCATTCACTGCCCAATCGGTAAAGCTTCTTTCGGAGCTGAAAAGCTTGCAGAAAACTTTGACACATTAATGGCTGCAGTTATAAAAGCAAAACCAGCTGCTGCTAAAGGTCAGTATCTAAGAAGCGTATCTGTAGCTTCTACTATGGGTCCTGGTGTTAAGATTAATCCTGCAAAATTAGGCTAATAAATTTTTAAAAAACTATTGACAAAAATTTATAATTATGTTATAAATTATATTGTCCAAAGACAGCAGGTGTGATTATCACATAAATCCTGCCGAGGAATCTTTATTTTTATGAATATTATTTTGTAAAAGATAGATTTATGAAGGTTTCTCGAGTTTTCGGGAAACCTTTTTCGGTTTCGTTTGGGCAGACCAAAAATAATTTAGGAGGTGACACGTTTATGCCAAGTGCAAAAGTTTTAGAGAATAAAAAAGCAGTTGTTGCTGAGCTAGCTGAACAGCTTAAAACTGCACAGTCAGGTATATTGGTAGACTACATTGGTCTTACAGTTGAAGAAGATACTGATTTACGTAGAAAACTTAGAGAAGGCGGCGTAGATTATAAGGTTGTTAAAAACACTCTTACAAGATTTGCTGCTAAAGAAGTAGGTTTTGACGAGCTTGACGAGGTTCTTAACGGACCTACATCACTAGCATTAGGATTTGAAGATCCTGTTGCTCCTGCTAAAATCATTGCTGATTTTGCAAAGAAAAACGACAAAATCTCTATTAAAGCAGGTTTCCTAGATGGTAAGGTTATCTCTCTTGATGAAATCAAGAAGCTAGCTGATACACCTTCGAAAGAAACTCTTATCGCTACTATTCTTAGCAGCCTAAATGCTCCTGCATCAAACCTTGTTAGATTACTACAGGCTATCGTTGATAAAGGAGTTGAACCTGCAGAATTAGCAGCAGGTAACGAAAAAGCTGAGGAAGCTGCTCCTGCAGAGGAAGTAGTTGCTGAAGCACCAGCAGTAGAAGAAACTGCACCAGTAGCTGAGGAAGCTCCAGCTGCTGAAGAGGCTCAGGAAGAAGCTCCTGCAGCTGAAGAAAAAACAGAAGAATAATATTTTATAAATAATATAGGAGGATAGAATAATGAGTAAAATTGAACAGATCATTGCAGATATCAAAGAACTTAAACTACTTGAAGTAGCAGAACTTGTTAAAATGATGGAGGAAGAATTCGGTGTTAGTGCAGCAGCTCCAGTAGTAATGGCAGCAGCAGGCGGTGCAGTTGCAGGTGCAGCTGAAGAAAAGAGCGAATTTGACGTTATCCTTGCAGACGCAGGTGCTGAAAAACTTAAAGTTGTTAAAGCTGTTAAAGAAATCACTGGTCTTGGACTAAAAGAAGCTAAAGAAATAGTTGATGGTGCTCCTAAGACTATTAAAGAAGGCGTTGCTAAAGATGAAGCTGAAAAAATCAAAGCTGCTATCGAAGAAGCTGGCGCAAAAGTTGAACTTAAATAATTTGGTTTACTTACTAAAAGACGTATGCAAATGCATACGTCTTTTTTATTGCAAAATAAAGAAATAAAATCTAATGACAAATTGGGTATTGAATTGTAAAAATTTTGAATAAAAATTACAATTTTGGTATTTACTTTAAAATGTATTTTTGATATACTAAAACTATCCATATAACAATAAAAAGGGGATGAAATCATGATTTTTAACTTGGTACATAAACCAACTACATCTGATACTTATGATTTCCAGAGAAAATGTGCTCATGACTTGAATCTTAAGGTTACAATCCTTTTGAGTTCTGAAAGCATGAATAATGAAGAAATCGTAAAAAAAGCAGTAGCAGACCATGAAAAATACGGTGATGAAATCGGTATCTGGCTTACACCACTTGAAGGTATGCCCGACACACAGGTATGGCTTCTTTCTGAAGAAGATAAGATGACTGTTGTTAAAACTGTAGTTGATAAATATAAAGAACTTTTTGGATGTGCTCCAAAGGTTATCAGCAACTATGTTCTTGATTGTAATTTCATTAAAATGATAAAAGATTATTGTCCTGAAGTTACAACTTGTGTTGCTGGTTGTTTTGAAGAAGGCGTTAAGGTATTCCACGGATGTAATAACTCTTGGTACCTATTCTCAGAAGGTATGAGCTGGAACCCTTGGTATCCGTCAAAAGATCAGTCTATAAGACCAGCTGAAAACGAAGATGAATGGGCAGGAGTTGTAGCACTTCCTCACCTTAGCCGTGACCTTTGCCTTGGTTATGAAAGCAGAAATGACTTTTTTGCAAGTCACCCTGCAAATATACAGAGAGGCCTTGCAAACGAAGGTAGAATTCACGAATATGATTTTAACCTTGTTGACCAGTACAGAATGCAGGAAGATTTTAATGACTGGCACTCATACTACCAGATTAACGTAAATCCAGGTTGGTTACATAATAATATTAATATAATCGATCCAGACGAAGTTACTCAGGCGCTTTACCTTGAAACTCTTGAATATCTTGCTGAGCTTCGTGACAAGGGCGAAGTGGTTGATATGCATATGAGCGAGTATGGTGAATATTTCAGAAAAAATGTTCCTATCGGTTATACAGAAATTGCTGTTGGTAAAGACTTGCTTTATGGATCAGGTAAACATTATTGCTGGGTTTACAATCCTGATTACCGTGTTCTTGTAGATACATTCCAGGGTGGTTCTATTGGTGACTTAAGACCATTTATCGGTAAGTATGCATCGTTTACAGGTACAGATTCTCCATCACTTACAATGAACTCTTATCCATACTTAATTCAGTCACAGTATCGTAGTGGTGTTAAGCATCATTGCTTTGATGGTTCAAGAACAACTGTTTTTGTAAAACACGCTGGCGAAGAACTTGATATGTGTTTCTATCCTACAAAGGTTGAAGATGTTAAGAAAGACGAAAAGGGCAATACTAAGCTAACCCTTACTCCTGCAACTTTAAAATTCAAAGATGGCCTTGTGATTAAAGTTCAGACTGTATACGATTTCAATCGTGGCGGTGATATAGAGGTTACAAGAAAAATTGTTGAAACAAATGATGCTAATGCTGAGATTGAAATGCAGGAATATGTAAAGGCTTGCTTTGGTTTCACAGAATATCCTGAAAATATGAAGGATATCGACCTTTATGTTGGTGATAAGAAGGTTTGTGACTACGGATATCAGCACGAGAAATTCGCATCAGATACTGAAAACGAGGTTACTGCTGTTATACCAAATATTACTACAAAATTTGGCCTTGCAGGCGTAAGCAGAAAACCTGATTCAGTGGAAATTGAAGGCGGACACTTGTTTACTCCGTACTATGTAATGAAAGCAAACTATAAATTAGGCGCTGATGAGAAGGAGGTTAAATCATGTCTGAAACTAAGAAAGGCTTAAGAGTAACTGCTAAAGGCTTAACAGTTAATGATGATGTAATATATAAATGTCCAATGTGCTTTAGTACATTGAACGACGTAACTATCTTCCCTGATGAAGATGGTGTGTACAGATGTTTAAAGTGCGGATATAACGACACATACGAAGGACTTTTAGAACAGTATGCGCGTTTCCGTTCAAGATATAAACTTATCACAAAGAGATTTACTCTAGAAGATCAGAGAAATATGTAGTAAAACTAAACCCGTAAGGTAAATTGCCTTGCGGGTTTTTATTTAAACAGGTAATATAAATAACAATATAAAAAGCCACAGAAAATTCTGTGGCTTAGCTTTTAACTTAAATAAAACGCCTTATATGCTTTGTATGCTATATATACGTCGCCTTTGCTTGCGATTTCAAACGGTGCGTGCATAGATAGGAGAGGAACACCGCAGTCAATGGTGTCTACATCAAGGTTTGCTATAAACTGTGCTACAGTTCCGCCGCCCCCCTGATCAACCTTTCCAAGCTCGGCTATCTGCCATACTATGTCGTTTTCATTAAATAATTTTCTTATAAATCCTACAAACTCTGCGTTTGCGTCAGATGTTGAGCTTTTTCCGCGCGCGCCTGTGTATTTGCATATGCATATTCCTTCACCAAGGTATGCAGAGTTATTTGCTTCACCGACGCATTTATAGGTAGGGTCAGTGCCATTCGTTACATCAGATGATAAGCATCTTGAATTTGAAAGTGTACGCTTTAGGTAAAGCTCGTTGTATTCACCTTTTACAGAATTAATCAATTCAGCGAGGAAATTTTCGAAAAATCTTGATTTCATACCTGTGTTGCCCATACTGCCAATTTCTTCTTTATCAGCAAGGAAACAAACAGAAGTTCTTTTTGGAGTATCAATGTCAAGCATAGCTTTAAACGATGTGTAACCGCATACTCTGTCATCCTGACCGTAAGCACCTACCATAGATGAGTCAAGTCCAACGCTTTTGGCTTTGAACGAAGGAACTATTTCAAGTTCTGAACTTATAAAATCTTCTTCAGTGATGCCGTATTTTTCGTTTAGTAAATCTAGGATTGCACTTTTAAACTTATCCTTTTCGTTATTAGATGGGATAGAGCCTACAAGAACGTTTAAATCCTCACCGGTAAAGCCTTCGGACATAGATTTTACCATCTGATCTTTTGCTAGATGAGGTAGAAGGTCGGTAATAGTAAACACTGGGTCGTTTTCATCTTCGCCAATATTAACTTCTACACAAACTCCGTCATTTAATATAACCACGCCTATGAGTGATAGTGGAATAGATGTCCACTGATATTTTTTAATTCCGCCGTAATAATGCGTTTTAAAAAGTACAAGGTTAGAATCCTCGTAAAGAGGAATAGGTTTTAAGTCGAGTCTAGGGCTGTCTACGTGTGATGCAACAAGGTTGATACCATCGGTTATTTCGTCAGTACCTATTATGGCCAAACACAAATTTTTGCCTCTGTTGGTCTTATATATTTTGTCGCCTGCTGTTAGCTTCATTCCTGCTTTAAACTCTTTAAATCCGTATTTTTCAGCAATGTTTACAGAATGTTCTATACAAAGTCTTTCGGTTTTCGAATTATCAAGATAATTTATATATCCGTCGTTAAAAACCATTATTTCATTTTTATCGTATTTCTCCCATACGTTTTTTGCGCTTATCATATAAAATTCCTCCTGTCGTTAAATTTATTATGTTTTATTTTATTATAAATATTATTTATTTACAATAGATTTGTCAAAATTTATAATTAAAGTCACTTGACTTTATATATCAAGTGACTTTCCGATTTTTCTTTTTATTCTTTGTAGTGCGTTGTCAATAGATTTTTCAGACTTTCCAAGAGTTTTTGCAATCTCACAGTAGCTTTTACCGTCAAGATATAAAGAAAGTACATTTTTTTCAAGCTTGCTAAGTATCTGGGAAACCTTTTCCTCGATGAAAGAAAAATGTTCTTTATTTATAACGATTTCCTCGGGGTCAAAGGTGTTTTTCTCCACGAGGGTATCCAAAAGCGTCTGGTCGCTTTCTTCGTCGTAAATAGGTTTATTCAGCGATATATATGAGTTTAACGGAATGTGTTTTTGCCTTGTGGCAGTTTTTATAGCTGTAATCATTTGACGCGTTATACATATTTCAGCAAATCCCTTAAACGACGCAAGTTTGTCAGGTTTAAAATCACGAATAGCCTTGTACAAACCGAACATTCCTTCCTGTATAATGTCCTCGCGGTCAGCACCAATAAGAAAATATGTTCTTGCGCGTGCCTTTACAAAATTTTTATACTTTTCAAAAAGATAATCAAGAGCAGGGGAGTCATTTTCTTTTGCCAATATTACTATTTCTTCGTCTGACATTTTCGAAAAGTCATTTTTTGTATATGAAACTGACATAATATCCTCCTTAAGTCTTGTATTATCAATGTTTATTGTACTTAAAATGCCGTGTTTTGTCAAGAAAAATGTACTTATAAATAAATAAATGCAAAAATGGCTTGAAAAAATACTTAAAATGTGGGATAATATATAAAAAATAAACTTAATTGGAGAATAATCGCATGAGAATAGGTCACGGATACGATGTTCATAGGCTTACAGAAGGCAGAAAGCTAATACTTGGCGGTGTAGATATTCCTCATACCAAGGGTCTGCTCGGCCATTCTGATGCTGATGTTCTTGTACACGCTGTTATGGATGCTATTTTGGGTGCTATAGGTGAGGGCGATATAGGCAGACATTTTCCTGACACTGACAATTCATTTAAGGATATTGACAGTCTTGTACTTCTCGGCAGAGTATATGACATCCTTTTAGGCAAGGGGTATAAGCTATCAAATATAGACTGCACAGTTATTGCTCAAAAGCCGAAGCTTTCTCCATATATACTGCAAATGAAAGAAAACATTGCACGCATTTTACATATTGAAACGGATAGAGTAAATGTAAAAGCGACAACCACTGAAAAACTAGGCTTTGAAGGTGAAGAATTTGGCATATCAGCTCATGCTGTTTGCCTGGTTGAATAATTACTTTACGGAGGGAATTTATTATGCTAACAGATATTGAAATTGCTCAAAATTGTAAAATGGAACACATCAGAGATATTGCAGCTAAAATTGGTCTTACAGAGGACGATATTGAATTTTATGGTAAGTATAAAGCAAAGCTTTCTGACGAGGTTTGGGATAAGATAAAAGATAAACCTGACGGAAAACTTGTGCTTGTTACAGCTATCAATCCTACACCTGCAGGTGAGGGTAAAACCACTACTACTGTTGGTCTTGGACAGGCTATGACAAAGATTGGTAAGAACGCCATTATAGCACTTCGTGAGCCATCGCTTGGTCCTGTTATGGGTGTTAAGGGCGGAGCTGCTGGTGGCGGATACGCGCAGGTAGTGCCTATGGAAGATATTAACCTTCATTTTACAGGTGATATGCACGCAATTACTGCTGCACATAACCTTCTTGCTGCTATGCTTGATAACCATATTAAACAGGGTAATGAGCTTAAGATTGATACAACTAAAATAGTGTTAAAGCGTGTTCTTGATATGAACGACAGAGCACTTAGAAATATTGTTGTTGGTCTTGGCGGTACTATAAACGGCGTACCACGTGAAGACGGTTTTATGATTACAGTTGCATCAGAGGTTATGGCTATACTATGCCTTGCACGTGATATTACTGACCTTAAAGAAAGACTTGGCAGAATAATCGTTGCGTACAATACCGAAGGCGGCGTTGTAACTGCAAAAGATTTAAAAGCAGACGGCGCTATGACGCTTCTTTTAAAAGATGCTATAAAACCAAACCTTGTGCAGACTCTTGAAAATACACCGTGTTTAATGCATGGCGGTCCGTTTGCAAATATAGCACATGGATGTAACAGTATTACTGCTACTAAAATGTCATTAAAGCTTGCGGATTACACTATCACAGAGGCTGGCTTTGGCGCTGACCTTGGTGCAGAGAAATTCCTAGACATCAAGTGCAGATTTGGTAACCTTAAGCCGGATGCTATCGTTGTTGTTGCTACTATCAGAGCGCTTAAATACAACGGCGGTGTTAAGAAGGACGAGCTTAAGGAAGAAAATGTTGATGCACTTATGAGGGGTATAGGAAACCTTCAAAGACACGTTGAAAATATGCAGAAATACGGTGTGCCAGTTATTGTAACACTAAACCATTTCTATACAGATACTGACGCAGAAGTTAAAGCAGTTGTTGACTATTGCGAAAAGCTTGGTGTTAAGGTTGCTATATCAAAAGTATTTGAAAAAGGCGGCGAGGGCGGTATAGAGCTTGCAAACCTTTTGGTTGATACTATTGAAAATAACAAATCAAACTTTAAATGCTTGTATGACGAAAAGCTTTCTATAAAAGATAAAATTCTTACTATCGTAAAAGAAATATACGGCGGTGAAGGAGTTAAATACAGCGCAAAGGCTGAAAGAAAGATTAAACAGTTAGAAACTCTTGGACTTGACAAAGTGCCTGTATGTATGGCGAAAACACAGTATTCGTTATCCGACAACCCTGCACTTCTGGGCAGTCCATCAGGCTTTACTGTTACTGTATCAGATGTGAATATATCAAATGGTGCAGGCTTTATAGTTGCACTTACAGGTGATATTATGACTATGCCGGGACTTCCAAAGATTCCTGCTGCAAATAACATTGATATCGCAGAAGACGGAACAATAGTTGGATTATTCTAAACATTTTATAATACCAGAGGATAATATATGGAATTTATAAGTAATTCTTATGAAGATACATTAAACTTTGCTCGTGAATTTGCAGACAAGTTAAAACCGGGCGATGTTGTTACATTAAACGGCGATTTAGGTGCTGGTAAAACTGCATTTACAAGCGGTGTAACCAAAGCACTTGGCTCTACCGACAGAGTACAAAGCCCGACTTTTACCATTGTGAATGAATATCACAAAGGTAAAATGCCTGTATATCATTTTGATGTATACAGAATACTTGACTCTGACGAGATGTATGATATAGGTTTTGACGAGTATGTATTTGGTGACGGAGTGTGCCTTATAGAGTGGGCAGAAAATATTAAAGACATCATTGACTTTGACCATTATGAGGTGAATATCACGAAAGCTCCTGATATATCAGAGGATTACAGAAAAATAACCATTACTTACAAGAAAGGCAGATAACAGATGAATATTCTTGCTATAGATACTTCATCGCTTAACGCTACAGTTAGTGTTATAAATGATGATAAGCTTCTTGGCGAATTTACAATAAGCAATAAAAATACTCATTCACAGATAATTATGCCAATGCTTGACGATATGCTTAAGTTTGCAGGGG
Source organism: Clostridia bacterium (assembly GCA_045540815.1). Classification (GTDB taxonomy): domain Bacteria; phylum Bacillota; class Clostridia; order UMGS1810; family UMGS1810; genus JAZQHR01. Next base: position 9,115 of record JAZQHY010000002.1, read on the forward strand.
TAGATATTGATGACATTGATATTTTTGCTGCTGCAATTGGTCCCGGTTCATTTACAGGACTTAGAATTGGTATAGCCACTACAAAAGCACTTGCACAGGGCGGAGGCAAAAAAATAATTGGTATTTCTTCGCTACACGGACTTTCTGAAAATGTATATGAAGAAGGTAAAATAATTTGTCCGATTATAGACGCAAGACGCGGTGATGTGTATAACGCACTATACCTAAATGGAGAGTGTATCCAAAAAGAGCGTGCAATAAATATTGAAACCCTTTTAGATGAGCTTGAAGAAAAGCAAGAGAAAATTGTTTTCGTTGGTGACGGCGTTCTATTGCATAAAGATTTGATAATAGAAAAGCTTTCGGAAAAAGCTTTGTTTGCACCGCCATCAAAGATAATGGCAAAAGCATCGTCAATTGCAAATCTTGCACTTAAACGTGCAAAAAATAATGATTTTGATGATATATATAACTTAGAGCCTATATACTTAAGACAGTCACAGGCTGAAAGGGAATATAACAACAAATAACTTTAGGAGGATACATAAATGTTAGCAATTGCAAGTGATCACGGCGGTTTTGAACTTAAACAGGTTATAAAAGAGTACCTCGATTCCATAAACGTGGAATATAAAGATTACGGCACTCTTACAGGAGAAGCAATCGACTATCCTGATATAGCAAAAACTGCGTGTGATGCAATAGTATCGGGAGAATGTGAAAGAGGTATACTTATATGCGGCACAGGCATAGGTATAAATATAAGTGCCAATAAGATAAAAGGCATCAGAGCAGCGCAGTGCGCGGATACTTTTTCAGCTAAAATGTGCCGTCAACATAATAATGCAAACGTACTTACAATGGGCGGAAGAACAATTGGCCCTGAGCTTGCAAAAGAGATTGTGCACGAATTTTTGACAAATGACTTTTTTGGTGACAGACACGAAAGAAGAGTAAATAAGATTATCGAGCTTGATAACAGATAATGGAGGATCGTGATGAGCGAGGCAATACTTAGTTTGTTCGAAGGAGAAAGTAGCTACCTGTCGGTTTTTTTAGTTTCTATCCTCCCGATTATTGAACTTCGTGGAGCAGTACCTTTTGGAATAGGAATGGGACTTGACTGGCGACTTGTTTATCTTGTAAGCGTTATAGGAAATGTACTTCCTGCGCCGTTTATTGTGTTGTTTTTAAGAAAAATTCTTGATTTTTTAAAAACAACGAAATATTTTTCGGGATTTGCCAATTGGCTTCATGACCGTTCAATGAAAAAAGCAAAAGATGTTACAAAGTATAAAATGCTTGGACTTTTTTTGTTTGTTGCAATACCTTTGCCTGGTACAGGAGCATGGACAGGAAGTGCTATTGCGGCACTTTTAAATATGCGTCTTAAAGACGCCCTTCCATCAATTGTACTTGGCGTAATATGTGCAGGTATACTTATGCTTGGTATAAGCTATGGTTTTGTAGAGCTATTCCAACATTTATTTTAATATACAAAGGAGAATTTACAAATGAGCAGAAAATTATTTACATCTGAATCGGTTACAGAGGGACATCCTGATAAAATCTGTGATCAGATTTCAGATGCTATCTTAGATGATATACTATCAAAAGACCCAAAGGCAAGAGTAGCTTGCGAAACTACCGTTACTACAGGTATGATTTTTATTATGGGTGAAATTACTACTGATTGCTACGTGGACATTCCAAAGGTTGCAAGAAAAACTGTTGAAAGAATTGGCTATGACAGAGCAAAATACGGTTTTGACTGCAATACCTGTGCAGTTATTACATCTATTGACGAGCAGTCAGCAGATATCGCGCTTGGCGTAGATAAATCTCTTGAAGCTAAAAATTCAGGCGAAACAGAAGAAGACCATGGCGCAGGCGATCAGGGTATGATGTTTGGTTACGCTTGTGACGAAACACCTGAGCTTATGCCTATGCCGATAGCTCTTGCACACAAGCTTAGCAAGAGATTGTCTGATGTAAGAAAAGACGGTACACTTGATTACCTAAGACCTGATGGTAAAACTCAGGTAACCGTAGAATATGAAGATGATAAGCCAGTAAGAGTTGACACTATTGTAGTATCTACTCAGCACAGCCCTGATGTAACAAGAGAAGAAATAGAAGCGGATATGATAGAGCACGTTATAAAGCCTATCGTTCCTGCAAATCTTCTTGATGAAAATACAAAATATTACGTTAACCCTACAGGAAAGTTTGTTATAGGTGGACCACAGGGTGACTCTGGTCTTACAGGAAGAAAAATTATAGTTGATACCTATGGCGGATATGCTTGTCACGGCGGCGGTGCATTTTCGGGTAAAGACCCTACAAAAGTTGACAGAAGTGCTGCATATGCTGCAAGATATGTTGCTAAAAACATTGTTAAAGCGGGTCTTGCAAAGAAGTGTGAGCTTCAGCTTGCATACGCAATTGGTGTAAGCAATCCTGTATCTGTCAGCGTAGATTGTGATGGTACAGCAAATATAAGCGAAGAAAGAATAGTTGAGATTATAAAAGAAGTATTTGACCTTCGCCCTGCAGCTATCATCAAAAATCTTGACCTAAGACGTCCTATATATGAGCAGACAGCTGCTTACGGACATTTTGGACGTGAAGATATAGACCTTCCTTGGGAGAAAACAGATAAGGTCGATATTCTAAAAAAATTAGCAAATATTTAGTAACAGTAACGAGTCCTCTCTACATAATATAAATGTGTAGAGAGGTGCTTTTATGTGGAATATTCTTTTAAAATCGATTATTACAGTGCTTGTGATTTATGCAGTAGTTGATATTTTAAAAAACTTTGCATTTTGTATACTTGGCATAAAGCATAAATACGACGAAAATGTATTTATAGCAATAAAAGTAAAAAACAATCAGGAACATCTTGAAGGTATAGTAAGGCGCATCATATGGCAACAGTTAAAGCTTACAAACGGCGGATATGTTCCGACTATACTTATTGTGGATATGGGATCAACCGACCAAACGAGAAAAATTGCGCTTAAATTATGCGATGACTATGATTTCATATATTACACAACAGAGGACGAATACATAAAGATTAAAGGAAATAAATTAGAGGAATGACTTTTATGAGATATAACACATATTCCGAATATTTGAAAAACACATATGGCGAAAGGGTGTATAAAATACCTGTAAATCTGCCGATTACCTGTCCTAACCGCGACGGAACGTGCGGTGAGGGTGGATGTATATTCTGCTCGGATGTTGGCGCGGCATTTGAAAATTTGCCTAGCGATATGTGCGTAAAGGAACAAGTAAGACAGAATATTGAGTATATAGGCAAAAAGTATAAAGCTGAAAAATATATCGTATATTTTCAGAATTTCACAAACACATATATGCCATTGGAAAATTTCAAAAAATATATTAACGATTCGATGGCAGATGGAGTGGTAGAGCTTAGCATTTCAACACGTCCTGACTGTATTCGTGACGAATATCTTAAATATCTGCAAGAGTTTTCCAAGAAAAATGGTATAAATATAACTATTGAGCTGGGTCTGCAAACGGTTAATTATCATACGCTCAAGAAAATTAACCGCGGACATTCACTTGCCGAGTTTATAGACGCAGTACTTCGTATAAAGAAATACGGATTTTGTGTTTGTACACATCTTATACTTAATCTTCCGTGGGATGATAAAGACGACGTTATAGAAAATGCAAAAATTCTTTCAGCACTTTGTGTTGACCAGGTTAAGCTTCATTGCCTGTATATCTTAAAGGACACACCTATGGCGGATATGTATACATCTGGCGAATTCAGTATGGGCTCATACTATGATTATGTAGATATAGTGATAACATTTTTAGAACATCTAAGTCCTGATGTGGTTATACAAAGAATTATCGGCAGAGCAAAGGAAGAACACACTCTTTTTGCAAACTATGGTACAAGCTGGTGGAAGATAAAGGATAACATTGATGCAGAGCTTGATTTTCGTGATACCTATCAGGGCGCAAAATGTGATTATTTAAACGGTAAGGCAGTAAAGAAGTTCTTTTATTAAATTCAATAAAAATGTTGAAATAAGATAATTTATTTGTTATAATATAAATACAAAACTTAAAGTATGTACTTTTGTGCTGAAGGGAATAATTTGAAATGATTAAAAGTATGACAGGATACGGCAGTGCGACTAAGTCGTATGATGAGTATACCATTAATGTTGAGGTTAAAAGCGTAAACAACAGATATCTTGATTATAACGTAAGAGCGTACAAGCACTACTCATTTTTAGAGGAAATGGTAAGAGAAGTTCTACCTTCAAAAATTAGTCGTGGCAAGGTAGATGTATTTATCCAGTTTGAAAACATCAAGCAGGATGACAAGGTTATTACCATAAATGAAAATGTTGCAAAAGGGTATTATGATGCGTTAAACTCACTTGGCGAGATGTTTTCTATATCAAATGATGTTACGGTATCAAGACTTGCTCATTTTCAGGATATATTTACTATCGAGAAAAAAGAAACCGATAAAGAAAAAATTACAAACGATGTAAAAGAAGTGCTTATAATGGCTCTTGATGACCATAGCGCAAACCGAGTTCGTGAAGGCGAAAGACTAAAAGTTTTCTTTGACGAAAGCATAGCTAAATTAAGAGAACTAGAGGCTATTGTAAATGAGCGTTCTCCTGAAACTGTAAAAGAGTATAAAGTGAGAATGGAAGAAAGAATTCGCGAGATATTAGATGATGTTAAATATGATGAGGCTAGACTTTTAACGGAGGTTGCAATATTTGCTGATAAGGTAAATGTTACAGAGGAAACAGTTAGATTTGAAAGCCACCTTAAAGAATTTGAGTCACTTCTTTTAAGTACTGAGCCTGTCGGTAGGAAGCTTGATTTTACTATTCAGGAGCTAAACCGCGAGGCAAATACTACAGGTTCAAAATGTAATGATTTGACAATTGGTAAGGTTGTTGTAGATATCAAGGCAGAAATAGAAAAAATGCGTGAACAGGTACAAAATATAGAGTAAGAGGTGCATTTATGCGACTTATAAATATAGGCTTTGGAAATATCATTTCTGCAAACAGGCTTGTTGCGATAGTAAGTCCTGATTCCGCTCCTATAAAGAGAATTATACAGGAAGCGCGTGACAAGGGTATGCTTATCGATGCAACATACGGCAGAAGAACAAGAGCGGTTATTATTACCGACAGTGACCATATTATTCTTTCTGCTATTCAGCCTGAAACGGTTGCAAACAGACTTTCAAAAGATAATGTTTTGGAGGAAGATGAACTTGAATAATGACAGAGGAACGTTATTTGTAGTATCAGGACCGTCTGGTGCGGGAAAAGGAACTATAATTAACGAATATTTTAAAAAATACAATGACGATAAGGTTTTCTTATCAATTTCTGCCACAACCAGAGCACCGCGTGAAGGCGAAGTAGACGGAATTAACTATTACTACAAAAGTCAGGCAGAATTTGAAAAAATGATTCTTGAAAAGGATTTTCTTGAATGGGCTTCATTTTGCGGAAACTACTACGGCACACCAAAAAGCGCAGTTGAAAAGATGCTTGACGAAGGCATTGATGTAATTCTTGAAATTGAAGTTCAGGGCGCTATGAAGGTAAAAGCTATGATGCCTGACGGTAAATTTATATTTGTACTTCCGCCGTCATTTGAAGAACTTAAAAACAGAATAGTTGGCAGAAACACCGAAACAATGGAAGTCATAAATGAAAGGTTAAATACTGCGAAAAAAGAAATTTCGCAGATAGATAATTATAACTACATATTATTAAATGATAATGTTGTAGACGCAGTCGACAGACTGAATGCTATTATAAACGCAGAGAGATGTCGAATAGAAAGAAATACTAACATAATAGGAGAGATGAAAAAATGATGATTTATCCTTCAATCAACGACCTTGTTAAGAAGGTTGACAGTAAGTATACACTAGTTATAGCTACTGCAAAAAGAGCAAGAGAAATATACCAGACAGGTATTACATTTAAAGAATGCGATTCTGATAAGCCTGTTACTATCGCAGTAAACGAAATCGCAGATAATAAGGTATCTTTTAAGATTAAAGAGCCTGAGAAAAAATCTATTAGCGACGAAAGCATAATTGATATGATTATGAGTAAAAGCGCATATATCGATACTGATGCTGAGTAATAAGTAAAATACAAGACAAATTTGGGCGAAAAAGCCTAAGTTTGTCTTGCTTTAGTTTTTGCGTACAGAGAGGAGTGGTTATATGATTGCACAAATAGTTTTAAACAATATAACAAAAGCAACTGATAAGATGTATAGCTATACCATTCCTGAAAATCTTTTAGATAATGCTAAAGTTGGAGTTAGAGTGTCTGTTCCGTTTGGTAAAGGTAATAGAAAAACAGAAGGTTACATTGTCGGTTATGACGATAGTAATTATATCGAAAATCTAAAAGACATACTGGAAATTATAGACGATGAACAGTATTTTGATGAGCAAGGCGTAGAACTTGCCAAATTTATCAGGCACAGATATTTTTGTACTTACGCAGAAGCTATCAAGCTTTTAATTCCTGCGGGTGTCAATGTAAAATACAAAAAAATAGTTTCGTTGTTAAGTGAAGATGCCGAGTATATAAGAGAGCATACAGAGCATTCTGTTACAGCAGAGAAAATAATCAATGTTTTAAAAATCACGCAAACACCTATCGAATTAAATGAACTTTCTGCAAAAGTAGGCAGAAAATCTATAAAAGATGTTGTAGATAAATTAAAAGAACTTGGTATACTTTATGTCGAATATCATAAGACAGAAGGTATGAAAACAAAGACCGTCAGCACAGCAAGCCTTTTGATTGACCGAAGCGAAGCGTATGCATTAGCTGAAAATATGCAAAAAAAAGCGCCTGCTCGAGCAAGAGTATTGGAAATGCTTTGCGAGTGCGAAAGCATTGAACTGTCCGAGCTTCTAAAATTGTGCGAAACAACCAGAAATACCGTTAATGCTCTTGTGCAAAAAAGATATGTCGAAATCGTTCAAAAGCCGATTGTTTTAGGTGTGATTGATAAGCTATCAGAGATTGAAGAAAAGCATATTACCCTTACAGATGAGCAGAAAAATGCCATCGAAAGAATTTCTCCATATATAGAAAATGACACTACAAAAACATTTCTTTTGCACGGCATAACAGGAAGCGGTAAAACTGAAGTTTATTTAAGCCTTATCGATAAATGTATCTCCAAAGGTAAAACTGCACTATTTTTAGTGCCGGAGATATCACTTACACCGCAGATGATAAGCGTTGTTACAAAAAAATTTGGTGAAAGAGTGGCGGTTTTACATAGCTCGCTTACTCAAAGGCAACGCTACGATGAGTGGTTCAGAATTAAAAACGGCGATGCTGATGTTGTTATCGGTGCTCGTTCGGCAGTATTTGCTCCGCTAAAAAAACTTGGGCTTATTATAATAGACGAGGAACACGAACAATCATATAAGTCTGAAACAAATCCTAGGTACCACGCAGGAGAGATTGCAAGATTTCGTGCAAAGGCCGAAAATGCTGTTTTACTATTTGCATCGGCTACACCATCACTCGAAAGCTATTATCTTGCAAATCACGGACGTTACCAGCTTATAGAAATGGAACATCGCGTAAACGAAGCATCGCTTCCCGATGTAAGCATTGTCGATATGCGTGAAGAGTTAAAAGAAGAAAATAAGTCGATTTTCAGTAAAAAACTGAAAGACGCTATTGAATATAATTTAAAAAATAAAAAACAAACAATACTTTTCCTTAACAAGCGAGGTTTTTCAAGCTTTGTATCGTGCAGAAACTGTGGTTATGTAGTTGAGTGTCCAAATTGTAACATATCTCTTACATACCATAAATCAAATAATTCACTTATATGTCACTATTGTGATTATAAGAAGAAAATGCCAGATGTTTGCCCGCAGTGTCAAAGCAAATATATAAAACTTTTCGGTGTGGGTACGCAGAGAGTTGCTGACGAGATAGAGCATTTGTTTCCTGAAGCAAAGGTTCTCAGAATGGATTCGGATACTACGTCTGAAAGAGATGCTCATAAAAAGATTATAGAAGAATTTCAAAGAGGCAATGCCGATATACTTGTTGGTACACAAATGATATCGAAAGGACTCAACTTTGAAAATGTAACACTTGTCGGTGTGCTTGCAGCTGATATGAGTCTTTTTATGGACGATTTTCGTGCTTATGAAAGGACTTTTGATTTAATAACACAGGTTTGCGGAAGAGCTGGTAGAGGAAAGGAAAAAGGAAAAGCGATTATCCAGACGTATAATCCGCAAAATGAAATATTAGATTTTAGTAAGCGAAATGATTATAAAGGATTTTACCAAGGCGAAATAGAGGTCAGAAGCTCGCTTGAATATCCGCCGTTTTGTGAAATGATAAACATTACTTTTTCAGCAGATAATGAAAGAGAATGTGAAAGAAAAACTAAAAGCTTTTATAAATCATTTGTAGATATTCTGAAAAAAGAAAAATATAACGAGTTTATCAGAGTATATCCGCCGTCAAAAGCGCCGATGTACCGAATAAACGGCAAATACAGAAACAGAATTGTAATTAAATTAGCATACAATAAAAAATTATATGAGATATTGCACTATCTTGCAGATGAACACTATACTTCGCGCTCTAACGTGAATTTGGTTGTAGATGTTAATCCGCAAAATATGTATTAGGAGGATAAATATGGCTATTAGAAATATTAGAAAAATTGGTGATGAAGTGCTTACCAAAAAGTGCAGAGAGGTTACAGTAGTTGACGATAAAATATGTCAACTACTTGATGATATGGTTGAAACAATGAATGAAGCAAACGGCGTTGGTCTTGCCGCACCGCAGGTAGGTATACTTAAAAGAATAGTTGTAATAGATGTTGGTGATGGAGCTATAGAGCTTATAAACCCTGAAATCACTGCTATGGGCGGTGAACAGGAGGTTATCGAAGGATGCCTAAGTGTTCCCGGAAGATACGGCAGGGTAATAAGACCTGCGAAAGTTTCTGTTCAGGCTATGGACAGAAATGGAGAATATTTCGAAATAATGGGCGAAGGACTACTTGCACAGGCACTATGCCACGAGCTTGACCACCTTGACGGCACACTATACGTAGATAAGGTAATCGAATTTGTCGAGGTGGAGGACTAAATGAAAATAATGTTTATGGGTACACCGGATTTTGCCGTTGTATCAATGAAATGCTTAATAGAAAGTGGATACGATGTGACAAGCGTTGTTACTCAGCCTGATAAACCAAAGGGCAGGGGACATAAGATGACGCATCCGCCTGTATATGACTATGCAGCTGAAAAAAATATAACAGTATATCAGCCGGAAAATCTTAAAAATGAAAATTTTGAGGAAATACTAAATAGCGAAAACCCTGATTTGATAGTGGTTGTTGCTTATGGTAAAATACTTCCTGAATATGTGCTTAATTTCCCAAAATACGGCTGTATAAATGTGCACGGCTCACTTCTTCCAAAATACCGTGGTGCTGCGCCAATGCAGTGGAGCATTATAGACGGTGAGAAAGAAACGGGTATCACCACTATGTATATGGAAAAAGGCCTTGATACAGGTGATATGATACTTAAAGAAGTTGTGCCAATTTACGATGAGGATAATTTTGAAACTCTTCACGATAAAATGGCTGAAGCTGGCGGAAAAGTGCTTGTAGATACAGTTAAGCTTATCGAGTCGGGAAATGTACCTAGAGAAAAACAAGACGATAGCTTATCGTCTTACGCAGTAATGATAGATAAAAATGTTGCAAAAATTGACTGGACTAAAGATGCAACAGCTATTCACAATCTTATCAGAGGACTTAGTCCATTTCCAAAAGCATTTAGCTTTTATATGGAAAAACAAGTTAAAATACCTGCATCAAAAGTGGGAGATACTACTAGCGAACAGGTGTGCGGTAAGATAATAGATGTATCCGCCGACGGAATAAAAGTTGCCTGCGGAAATAACACATCTCTTATTATAACCGAAATACAGTTTGAAGGTAAGAAATCAATGAAGGTATCGGAATATCTAAAAGGAAACAGTGTAAGCTTAGGCGAGATACTTTCGTAGTTTGGAGGTAATAATATGTATTTTTACGGATTTGATTCAGCATATATTTTTCTTGTCCTTCCTGCGCTTATCATAAGTATGTATGCGCAGTTTAAGGTAACAGGAACTTTTTCAAAATATAAAAATGTAAGAAACGCAAGAGGTCTTACTGCTAGTCAGGTGTGCAGAACTATACTTGACAGACACGGACTTCATGACGTAAAAATTGAACATGTCGCAGGAAATCTTACTGATCACTACGACCCAAAAGCTAGAGTTGTAAGACTTTCCGATGCAACGTATAACAGTACATCGGTAGCATCTATAGGTGTTGCAGCTCACGAAACAGGTCACGCTATTCAGCATAGTACATCATATGCACCGCTGGTACTTCGAAATAGCATTTATCCTGTAGTTAATATTTCTTCAAATCTTGCTATTCCTCTTGCAATACTTGGCTTTGTGCTAGGATTTGAATCTCTCGTGAATTTTGGAATAATACTTTTTATGGCAGTAGTTGCATTTCAGCTTATAACGCTTCCTGTTGAATTTAATGCAAGTTCGCGTGCAACAAGGATACTGGTTGAAAATGGAATACTTGGCGATGATGAGATAAAGCCTGTAAAAAAGGTGCTTGGCGCAGCTGCTCTTACTTACGTTGCATCGGCTATAGTTGCCATCGCCAACCTATTACGACTTATAATATTAGCAAATAACAGACGGGATTGAGATAGATGAGTGTTAATCCAAGAAATATCGCACTTAAAATTTTATATGATGTTGAAACTGACTTGTCATACCTTAACTTAAAGCTTAAATCAGCACTTGAAAATGACGAGCTTTCAAACGTGGATAAAAGATTTATCACCGAACTTGTGCACGGCACAGTAAAAATGAAAATAAATCTTGATTATATTATTTCAAAATTTTCAAAGCTAAAGCTTAAGAAGATTTCACCTTGGGTTATAAATATTCTTCGTATGGGTGTTTATCAGATTTATTATATGGATAAAGTGCCTTCATCTGCTGCAGTAAATGAAAGTGTTAAGCTGGCAAAAAAATATGCAAATAAGGGCGCTGTAGGCTTTGTAAACGGCACGCTTAGAGCGATTTCCAAATGCGAAAACATAGAATATCCAAAGGACAAAATAGAGTACTTAAGCGTAAAATATTCATATCCAATATGGATTTGCAAAAGATGGGTAATTGATTTTGGATTTGAAAAAGCAGAGAAGATTATGATAGAAAGTAACGACAGACCAAATGTGTATTTCAGAACAAACACATTAAAAAATGATGTTAATTCACTTAAAACTTCTTTGGAAAATGAAGGTGTGTGTTGTGATATATACGTTAACGAAAAGTTGAAAAGCATTAACTATTGCTTGGTTCCTGATAGAACAGGCGATATATCTAAATTAACATCATATAGAAATGGACTTTTCTATGTTCAGGACGTCGGTGCAGCCGAGATTGTAGAAGTATTATCACCTAAAAAGGGTGAAACGATAATTGATATGTGTGCCGCACCAGGCGGAAAAACTACTCACATCGCTGAAAAGATGGGAAACGAAGGAAAGATTTTTGCTTTTGATGTGTACGAACACAAGATAAAACTTATAAATGATAACGTAAAAAGGCTCGGGATATCTATTATAGATGCAAAGATTGGCGACGGATTAGAATATAACGAAAATCTGTGCGAAGTTGCTGACAGAGTTTTGGTAGACGCGCCGTGTTCGGGTCTTGGTATTATAAGCAGAAAGCCCGATATAAAGTATTTGAGAAATGAAGACGACATAGAAAGTCTTGCTAATATAAGCTATGATATACTTTTGAACGCATCTAGGTATGTAAAAAAAGGCGGAGTGATAGTTTTTTCTACTTGTACTATAGATAAGCAAGAAAACGAGAACGTAATCGAAAAATTTCTTGTAAATAATAAAGAGTTTTGTCTTGACCCTATATTAGAATACGATAACGAAAACAAAGGGTATATCACTCTATATCCGTCAAAATCTAATGATGGATTTTTCATATGTAGGTTAAAAAGGAGATAACGATGGTTAATCTTAAAGATTTAACATTTGAAGAGCTTGAAGAGTTTATAGTCAACTTCGGCGAGAAAAAATTTAGAGCAAAACAGATTTTTAAATGGCTTCATATGCCTGTAGAATCGTTTGATGAGATGACAAATATATCAGCTGAATTCAGGCGAAAACTTTCCGATGTTTCATACATAAGCAAGGCTGAAATTGAAGAAAAATATGAGTCAAAAATAGATAATACAAAAAAATATTTGCTAAAACTTTCCGACGGTAATATAATAGAAAGTGTAGTAATGTACTATAAACACGGCATTACTATTTGTATATCATCACAGGTAGGTTGCCGTATGGGTTGTAAATTCTGCGCGTCAACTATTGGCGGAAAGGTTCGTGACCTTACGGCTGGTGAAATACTGGACGAAGTTTTATTCATCCAAAAAGATATTGGCGAGAGAATTTCCAACATTGTAATGATGGGAATAGGAGAGCCGCTTGATAATTTTGACAACGTAATAAAATTCTTATATAATGTAAATAACGAAAATGGAATTAACATAGGCTTTAGGCATATATCGCTTTCAACGTGCGGTGTTGTGCCAAAAATTGATGAGCTTGCAAAGCATAATCTTCCTATTACGCTTTCTATATCCTTGCACGCGGTGACAGACGAAAAAAGAAGCGCCATTATGCCTGTAAATAAGGCATATAATGTTGAAACTCTTTTAGATGCGTGCAAAAGATATATTGATGTTACAGGTAGGCGAATAAGCTTTGAATATTCGCTAATAGAAGGTGTTAACGATACACCATCAGATGCACATGCGCTTGCAAAGCTTTTAAAAGGTATGCTATGTCATGTGAATTTAATTCCTGTAAATACCGTAAAGGAAAACGATTTTAAAAAACCGTCTAAAGAAAATATAGAAAGATTTAGGTCAATAATAGAAAAATATAATATACCCGCTACAGTCCGCAGAGAGCTTGGCAGTGATATAAGTGCATCGTGTGGACAGTTAAGGCGTAATAAGATAGAAAGTACTATTTAAAGGACAGGAGGGGATATAAATGGAAACCGCTGCATATTCACATGTTGGAAATGTAAGACGAGCAAATGAAGACAACTATTTTGTATCATCGTTTGAAAACGGCTATGGTTTTGCTTTGGTTGCTGACGGAATGGGCGGTCATAAAGGCGGAAAGATTGCCAGTAAAAAAGCGGTTGAATGTATATCAGAGTATCTTAGTACCGAGTTCGACTTTGAAAATCTGGATGTTGACAATTCAGATTATGTCATCGAAAATGTAAGCGATGCCATTTCCAGTGCGAACAGTGTTGTATACATTGAAGCGCTAAGTGATGAAGAACTTATGGGTATGGGAACTACTGTTGTTTTAGCTGCTATAAAAGATAAAGAGCTATACGCTGCAAATGTTGGTGACAGTAGACTTTATATTATTAACAAAGAAAAAATAGTTCAGGTTACGAAGGACCACTCGATGGTTCAGGAAATGATTGATAACGGAACTATTAATAAAGATGGCGCAGAGTCATCTGTAAATAAAAATATTATAACACGCGCCGTTGGTACAGAAAGAACAGTGCTTGCTGATTTTTACAGGCACTCTTTAAATGACGGCGATATTGTTATGCTTTGCACCGATGGTCTTACAAATATGGTTTCTGATGAAGAAATCAAAGGGGTTTTTTTAAATAACGAGGATTTGGATGGTTGTGTACAGATTTTGGTTAACCGCGCAAATAACAGGGGCGGATACGATAACTCAACAGTTGTAGCCATCAGAGTATAATTTAAGGGGTGTAATTATTTTGATAGGAAAAATACTTGGCGGACGCTATGAAATATTAGAAAAAATCGGCAGCGGCGGTATGTCTGTTGTATACAGAGCACACTGTCTAAAGCTTAACAGAGATGTTGCGGTAAAGGTGCTTAGAAATGACCTGGATGGCAGCGATGATTTTATAAAAAGATTTAATGTGGAGGCGCAGGCTGCTGCAAGCCTAACTCATCCAAATATTGTTTCTGTGTATGACGTTGGCTCTGAAAACGATACGCACTACATAGTTATGGAGCTTGTTACAGGTGTAACCTTAAAAGAATATATAAAGTGCAAGACAGTACTTAAGTGGCAGGAAGCTCTTAAAATAGGACAAAAAATAGCTGGTGCACTTGAGGAAGCACATTCAAAACACATTGTTCACAGGGATATTAAACCGCAAAATATCATTGTGACCACCGAAGGCAATATCAAGGTTACAGACTTTGGTATTGCAAAAGCTGCAACTACGGCTACTGTATCTATAGATAACGATGTTCTTGGTTCTGTTCATTATATTTCTCCTGAACAGGCTCGCGGTGGATATGTAGATGAAAAATCAGACATATATTCTCTTGGTATTGTAATGTACGAAATGCTTACAGGTAAAGTGCCGTTTGAAGGTGAAACTCCGGTAGCTGTTGCTATGAAGCATATTGAAGAAACTCCTGTTTCCCCAAGAACTTTAAATAGCGAAATACCTGAGGGTATCGAAGCAATTGTACTTAAGGCTATAAACAAAGAAACAAGATTCAGATATCAAACTGTAGGCGAGATGAAAGATGATTTGGATATTGCAGCAAAAGACCCAACTGCTGTGTATATTCCTGAAAATATACCTGATGATGCTCCTACGCAGAAAGTTCCTACGCTTAGAACTAAAGAAGTTATTTTAAATCTTGGACCAAATGGTCCTGAATACACTGATGCATCTGTTAAAAGGGAAAAACCGTCGAATGGTAAAAAGCTTTCAAGTAAAGATAAAAAGACAATACTTCTTGCTGTGATTGCATCTGTACTTATAGTATTATGCGGAAGTCTTTTTGTTGCTAACGCACTTTATGATTTCTCGATTTTCTCTTTCTCTAACAGCGAAGAGCTTGTGCCAAATCTTGTTGGTATGACTATTGACGAGGCTAAAGAAGAAATTAAAGGCACAAAATTTACACTTGTTGAGGGTGAAAAGCGTTCAAGTTCTGAATATGATGAGGGCGTTATAATCGAGCAAAATCCTAAAGCAAAAAGAACTGTAAAAGATAATACTGAAATTACAGTTGTAATTAGTGCCGGAAGCAAAGAAATTCAGCTTGACGATTACACCAATCAGGAATACAGAAGTGTTGAGCTTGAACTTAAACAGCTTGATTTAGATGTTAAGATAGTTTTTGAACAAGATGAAGAAATAGAAGAAAATTATATTATAAAACAATCGCCTGTTGCCGGCAAAACAATTAAAACAGGCGGAACCGTTACACTTTATGTAAGCGAGGGAAATCGCGAAGGTGAAACCACGGTTCCAAACCTTATTGGCAAGAGCGAAAGTGAAGCTAAAAAGCTTCTTCAGGATGCTGACCTTATTTTAGGAGAAGTAAGCACTGAAAAGTCATCAAAGGATAAAGATACTGTTATAAGACAAAGTGTTGCAGGTGGAGATTTTGTTGCTAAGAATACAAAAATAGATATCGTTCTTAGTGCAGGAAACACCGAAGGCGCAACCAACCAAAAAGAAAAAACACTTACAATATCACTTCCACAGGAAAAAGAACAGATTGATCTTAAGATAGTTGCGAACAATAAAACTGTTTATCAGGGTACAGTATATCCAAGCAAAACTCCAGAATTTACAAGAAAGTTTAAAGGCTCAAGTGTAGTTAAGTTTGATATTTATATGGATGGAACTCTTGTGGGCAGTAAGACTATTGATTTTAGCGAATAGAAGGTATTTATGAAAAGCGGAATAATTATAAAAGGCATCGGCGGTTTTTATTATGTGAAGACTGATGACGGAATAGTAGAATGCAGGGCACAGGGGAAATTTAGAAATAAATCTTTAAAACCTATGATAGGCGACAGGGTGGATATACTTATTTCTGATGACAACACAGGCAGTGTTTCTAATATTTACAAAAGAAAAAATGAATTTATAAGACCTCCTGTAGCCAATGTTGACCAGTTAATACTTGTAGTTGCGGCTAAAAACCCTATGCCAGACCTTACGTTTATAGATAAAATGACTGTTATCGCTAATCATAAAACTGTTGAACTTATATTATGCATTAACAAAATTGACATCGGCATTGAAAATGCTGAAAAAATAAAATCTATATATGAAAACGCAGGTTTTAAGGTTATAGAAACAAGTACTATAGATGGTACTGGGATAGAAGATGTCAAAGAGTACCTTGACGGTAAAATTACTGCATTTGCAGGATTTTCTGGTGTTGGAAAGTCAAGTATCTTAAATACGATTACAGATGCGAAAGCGGAAACAGGCGATATAAGTAAAAAACTTAAACGCGGTAAACATACTACAAGACACGTAGAGCTTTTTGAGTATAATGAAAATTCATATATTATGGATACGCCTGGTTTTAGTATGCTCGATTTGCCGTATATCAAGGCATCAGAACTAGAAAACTACTTTCCTGAATTTTCTAAGTATATTGGTACTTGTAAATTTGCTGGTTGTACACATACATCAGAGCCTGGTTGTAGTGTAAAAGATGCTGTTGATAATGGAACGATAAATCAAGAAAGATACAATCATTACGTGGAATTTTTTGCTAGACTTAAAGATATTAAGGAGTGGGAACTATGATAAAAATTGCACCATCTATTTTATCGGCGGATTTTGCAAATCTTGAAAGAGATATAGAAAAAGTTAAAAACGCAGGTGCAGACCTTTTGCACGTAGATGTGATGGACGGACATTTTGTACCAAACATATCTTTAGGCGTCCCTGTTGTAAAAAGTATAGATAAGGTTACTGATATGATTTTAGATGTTCACTTAATGATTGAGCATCCCGAAAAATATGTCGAGCCGTTTCTAGACGCCGGTGCGGATATCATCACTGTGCATCACGAGGCTCAAATGGACTATGAAGCTGTAAAATCAGCTGTGAAATCACGTGGGAAACTTCTTGGAATATCTATAAGCCCTGATACTGATGCAAGTGTTATCGAAAAATACATAGACGATGTAGATATGGTGCTTGTTATGAGCGTTTATCCTGGCTTTGGCGGACAAAAATTTATCGAAGCATCACTTGATAAGGTGAGAAAAATACGCGAAATGTCAAAAGATATGACGATTGAAATTGATGGCGGTATCGGTCTTGACAATATTAAAAAAGTATATGATGCAGGTGTAAATATTGCCGTTGCAGGCTCAAGTGTATATGGTGCTGAAAATATAGATACTGTTATAGACGAATTTAAATCGAGGTGCAATTGATTTGAAAAGGGCACTTATAATAGTTAACGGCAAGGTTAACGATTACGATTTTTATAAAAACTACATAAAAGAAGATGATTTTATAATCTGCGCTGATGGTGGTATAAAGCATCTTAATGCGATAGGAAAAACACCAGATGTTTTTGTAGGCGATTTTGATTCGTGCGATGTTTTTGAATTAGATGGTGAAATGGAAATTCAAAAGCATAATCCAATGAAAAATGACACTGATACAAAGCTCGCCATAGATACTGCTTTTGAAAAAGGATATGAAAATATCGAAATTCTTGGCGGACTTGGAGGAAGGGTGGACCATCTTCTTGCAAATGTTTTTCTGCTAAAATATATACACGAAAATGGTGGCATAGGAAAAATTGTTGATGAAAAAAACACTATAATTCTTTTAACAGATACTGTATCTATTGCAAGAGAAGATGGGGCATTTGTTTCGCTCATACCAATTACCGAAAATCTTGAAGGTGTAACCAATACAGGACTTAAGTATCCGTTAAATGATTTTAATATGCGATTTGGCACTACACGTGGTATAAGCAATGAATTTTTAGATAACACTGCTGAGATTTCAATAAAAAAAGGACAGGCACTTGTAGTAATTTCAAAAGATTAAAAAATAATAAAAAAAGCACAGACAAATATGATTTGCCTGTGCTTTTTTATTTGTAGTGAATATATAGCTTCGATGGCGGGCAACCATATACTTTTCTTACTACTCTGCTAAAATATTTTGGGTCGTTAAATCCAGACATATCAGAAACCTCGTTTACAGTGTATTTTCCAGTTGAAAGAAGTTTTTCAGCATAGCTAAGTCGTAAATTCAATATATAAGATGAAGGAGTTTGATTGAAATTATCTACTGTGAGTTTTCTAAAATATGTGCTGCTCATATTTGACATTGATGATAACATTTCAACAGATATATCCGGATTAGTAAAATTATTATTTATATATTCTATAGCTTTAAAAAAGTTTGTGTTTTTACGTGGGTTTTCTTTTTGTATTAGCTTGTCAATTGAAGATAATATTTCGTATAATTTAGCCGTCGACTCGTAGTAGAAAGCTCTTTGTTTGCCATTCCATATATCATATGCTTTTTTAAAAACACTTTGAATTATGTACTCTGAACTTATTGTATAGTTTTTTAAATCTAACAAATCATCAGAATAAAAATGTATAACTAATATCTCGTTTTTTTCAGGATATTCTGCATAATATCCTGTATTTGCCGGCATTAATAACACATCACCTGTATTTGTTTCTACGTTTGTATCGTTGATTTTAAAAATTGCATTTCCCTTAAGTCGATACGCAAGTGCGTGATATGGTCTTGCAGATACAAAAACATTTGATTTATCCCAAGACATTTTTTTGATTTCTAAAATTTTAAAGCATGAATTTGAATTTAATATATCCATATTATCACCAATACTATACTATCACTTGTAATTAATATAGTCAAGTTTTGAAAAATCCACCT
>JAZQHY010000003.1:0-14077 GCA_045540815.1 Clostridia bacterium
TTAAGCCATTTGTAGGGGTACAGTTACAGTGTAACCGAGGGGATTTCGAGTCAGCCCCGTTATGACCACTTCGATACCTCTCCAAATGTGTATTTCTAACATTTCACATACAAAATTTTCTGTGGGAAATCTGTATGAGAAATGCTATAAACTTGTATTAAATTGTTGGTTGCTAAATGGCGGTAAATTCCGCTATGTTACTATATGTTCCGCTAACTTCTTGCGAGTTACATAACTCGACGGACTTCGACAGATTTCGAGTCAGCCCCGTTATTACCATTTTGATACCGCTCCAGATATGTTTTGTAAATCAATTTACCCTGATATTATACATCAAAAAAAAATCAAAGTCAATAAAAAATAAGGCGATTTTCGTATTCGAAATCGCCTTTAGTAATTTGTATCTTTTGATCAGATACCACCCTTTAGAGAGCATTCGTAGTCGATAATATCTATAATTGCATCTTCATTGACATTTATAGGTACCTCAAGAGTAAATTTGTAATCCTTTGTATGTTTTCCCTGTGCTTTGGTGATGCTTATATCGCTTACAGAAATGCCCATTTCTTTTAGTTTGTCAATGGTGTCCTGTTTAAAGTTTTTGCTGTCTACATCCATAATTTTAAGCACCTTTACTTTAGGCATCTGGAAAAAATGATTGTTCAAATGAAGAATGATCTGTGCTAAAAGGATAATAACTGTGCACGTAATGCCTACAGTGTACATTCCGGCACCTATAGCCATACCAATACCTGCAGTAGCCCAAACTCCAGCAGCAGTTGTAAGACCTTTAATAGTATTTTTCTGTACAAATATCATACCAGCGCCAAGGAAACCGACACCGCTTACCACCTGAGATGCAATACGCGACGGGTCTGCACCGCCGGCTCTTACACCATCAAACAGGCCAAGGTCAGTAAAGCCGTATTTTGAAATAATCATCATAAGCGCAGCAGCACATGCAACCACACAGTGAGTTCTGATTCCAGCTTCTTTTGAACGTTCTTTTCTTTCAAAACCGATTGCAATACCGCAAATGCAGGCAATCAGCAAACGGAATATGTATATAAGTTGATAGATTAAAGCTTGTGACATAACACAAAATCTCCCTTCTAAAAATAAAAAGAGAATCATAGCCGTATGGCAGTCTTCTCTTATGTTATCTGTAAATTATATCACAAAATAAATGATGTGTCAATGCTTATTTAGAAGCATTGACATTTTGTATAAATAGTGATATAATAATTACAACAAATATATACTGCCACCGGGTAGTGAGGAGCTTATGGCACTCGTGATATATCGTTAGGTCTTAGAAGATATATCGTGGGTGTATTTTTGTTTTATGGAGGAATATGATATGAAAAATCCATTTAAAGCGTTAAACAAACACGATATTTTCTTGTGGATTACATCACTTATTATAGTAGCCATATCAAATGTTATGACAGGCATAGCAAGTTATATGACGCTTGCAGCTACACTTATAGGCGTAACAGCGCTTATATTTCTGGCAAAGGGTCATGTTTTTGGGCAGATTCTTACAGTGGTATTTAGCATTATGTATGCTATAACGTCATATAAATTCAGGTATTACGGTGAAATGATAACTTATGTAGGTATGACACTTCCCATTGCATTAATGTCAGTTGTATCGTGGCTTAGACACCCATACGAAAAGGGCAAGGGCGAGGTGAAAATACACATACTCAGTAGTTTTGAAAAGTTTGTTATGGTGATTTTAACCTTGGTAGTTACAACTTTGTTTTACTTTGTTTTAAAATTTCTCGATACACCAAATCTCTCGGTGAGTACTGTGTCTATAACTACCAGCTTTCTTGCGTCATATCTTATGTTTTACAGAAATTCGTTTTATGCTGTTGCATATGCATTAAATGACATAGTGCTTATAATATTGTGGATACTCGCTAGTATGAAAGATTTTTCATATTTTCCTATGATAATATGTTTTTTAATGTTTCTTATAAACGATATGTATGCATTTGTTCATTGGAAAATTCGCGAAAGGCATCAAAAAACAAGACGTGTAAGCTAACCTACAAGTCTTTTATAATTTTCCAGCTTTGTATAAGCCTTTCAACCGACCACGTTGCATTTGCAGGCGAAGTTGACGGAAGGCATATGGCATCGCGGTTAATAACTGATTTTGTGTATTTGTTGTAATATTTTTCTGCCGTTTTTCCATTAACAAATATTTGTTTTATATCAGCATTTTTAATTATCTCGCTAAGGTCATTAGCAATAACATTTTTAATCGAACTGTCGGAACTGCCTGTAATTTCACATGACGCAATTACGTCCCACAGCGCAATGTTGTTGCTTAAAAGAAATGCCCTCTTTTCCTCGGTTGACTCAGGAGTAGGTGAGTCAAATACGGTTGAAATCACCTTCCAAAACCTGTTTTGCTTGTGCCCATAGAAAAACAACTGTTTACGCGACTTTACCGACGGGAAACTGCCAAGTATGAGTATTTTTGAGCTTTTATCGTATAATGGTGGAAATGGGTGCTTTATTATATCCATATATAAATTTTCCTTTTTGTTTTTTATGATATCATTTATAATAGAAAAATACAATGAATAAAATATAAAAATAAATTTTTCGGGAGTATGTATTATGAAAATTGCAGATATGCATTGCGATACAGTAGCATTAATGCTTGAAAAAAAGAGAATGGGAAATATTCACCATCTTAGGGAAAACGAAGGACATATAGATTTAGTCAGAATGGAAAAAAGCGGATATATCCTTCAGAACTTTGCGCTTTTTGTAGATATCGGAAGATGTGATAACCCTTGGGAGGGAGTGAATGAATTATATAATTGCTACCTTGAGGAAATGGAGAAAAACAGTGATATAATAGCACCCGTACGATGCTTTGATGACATTGAAAAGAATTCATTTGAAGGTAAAATGTCCTCACTTCTTACTGTGGAAGAGGGTGCAGCTTGTATGGGAGAAACTAAAAAGCTTGATAAGCTTTATGATATGGGTGTACGAATGATGACGCTTACTTGGAATTATCCAAATGAAATTGGGTTTCCAAATATTGATTATTCTACAGATAAAAAGGCAAAAGATATGTATGTACCAAATATCGAAAACGGACTTACTCCGATTGGGCGAGAGATAGTGGAATATATGGAGGAGCTTGGTATGATAGTCGATGTATCCCATCTGTCTGATGCGGGTTTTTACAATGTTTTAGAGTGTACAAAAAAACCATTTGTTGCAAGCCATTCCAATGCACGTGCGTTATGTGGCTGTGTGAGGAATCTTACTGACGATATGCTCTGTAAACTTGCAGAAAGAGGGGGATGCACAGGGCTTAATTTTTATCCAGTGTTTTTGAAAGATGTGCCGTGCGGTGCGCCAAACCCAGGCACTGTGGAGGCAATTGTTGAGCACGCAAAACATATAGTAAATTGTGCAGGAATTGATGTATTGGCACTTGGTAGTGACTTTGACGGCTTTGACTCTCACACGGAGCTAAAGGGCGTTCAAAGTATAGAACTTTTATGGAACGCATTGCACAAAGGTGGATTTACTCAAGGTCAGATAGATAAAATATTTTATAAAAATGTATTTCGTGTTTATAAAGAAGTTTTATAATAATTATTTTAATAAAATTTTATGCCTAAGTGATTTTATAGAATAAAATGTAAACTATTTGCCAAAACTATGAAAAAAGGAGAGTGGTAAATATGTTTAAACACGAAAAACAGTTGTTTCATCCGGTAGGAGTAGAAAAGCCAAATCCGCAGTATGCAGCGCTTTTGCAAGAACAGCTTGGCGGTGGAAACGGAGAATTAAAAGCGGCAATGCAATATATGTCACAAAGCTTTCGTATAAAAGACCAGCAGATAAAGGATTTGTTTTTAGACATAGCAGCAGAGGAACTTTCGCATATGGAAATGGTTGCGCAGACTATTAATCTTTTAAATGGTCATGATGTAGATGCCAAAAGCGTGCCTGCAGGTGAAATTCAGTCGCATGTTATTTTGGGGCTAAACCCTGGCCTTATAAACGCGTCAGGATATTCGTGGACCAGTGATTATGTTACAGTGACAGGCGACCTTTGTGCGGATATTTTGTCAAACATTGCATCGGAACAAAGAGCAAAAGTAGTATATGAATATCTTTACCGCCAGATAGACGATAAAAAAGTAAAAGAAACCATAGATTTTCTTTTAAACAGAGAAGAAGCTCATAATGCACTGTTCCGTGAAGCATTCAACAGAATACAGGAAACAGGCTCAAATCAGGATTTTGGTACAACAAAAGCTGCTAAAATGTATTTTAGTATGTCGGAACCTTCGCCAAACGGTGGATTTGAAAACACAGATTTCTCTCATCCGTCTTTTCAAAACTGATAATAAATTTTAAAAGGGCCAAATGGTTTAAAGCCATTTGACCCTTTTGTATTGTATGGACTATCGTCCTCAACTGTTCATTTTTATTATTCTGCCTCTTCCCAGTTGTGGAAAATGTTCTGAACATCGTCGTTGTCTTCCAAATGCTCAATAAGTTTTTCCATCATAAGGATATCGTGCTCATCTGTAAGCTTAATGTAGTTTTGAGGAACCATTTCAACTTCAGCAGAAGCAAATGCATAATTTTTGTCCTCCATAGCAGATAATACATTTGAGAAATCTGCAGGAGTAGTAGTTATTTCATAAAATTCTTCAGAAGCCTCGAAATCTTCAGCGCCAGCATCAAGAGCGTCCATCATAATAGTTTCTTCATCTATATCGTCTGCTTTAAGAACGATGATTTTGCCCTTTTCATCAAACATCCAAGCAACCGAACCCGATGTACCAAGATTGCCGCCAAATTTGTCGAAATAATGACGCATATCGCCTGCGGTTCTGTTTCTGTTGTCAGTAAGAGTTTCAACTATAACTGCAACACCGCTTGGGCCATAGCCTTCGTAAGTGATGTTTTCAAAGTTATCTGCGTTGCCGTCACCACTTGCTTTTTTGATAACCCTCTGAATGTTGTCGTTTGGCATATTGTTTGAACGAGCCTTTGCAATAACATCCTTAAGCTTTCTGTTAGTTTCAGGGTCGGGACCGCCGCTTTTAACCGCAACAGATATCTCTCTTCCAAGCTTTGTAAATATTTTACCTCTTTGTGCGTCTGTTTTTTCTTTTTTATGTTTAATATTTGACCATTTTGAATGTCCTGACATTTGTAAACCTCCAATATAATAAGCATACCCAAATCAAGATTTGTATGCCTTAAATTTAATAAAATAGCACATAAGCACTATCAATTATTATACAGAACATATACATATTTTGTCAAGATTTTATTTTAAGCATAGGCATTTGGCAAAATATCAGATAATATTATAAAGTATTATTTACTTAGTAAACTCGGGAGGCAATATGTGCGGTATAGTTGGTTATGTTGGAAAAAATCAGGCAAAAGATATCCTTATGACTGGACTTGAAAAGCTGGAATACAGGGGTTACGATTCTGCAGGAGTGGCTGTATGCGAAAACGGAAGTATTAATATTGCCAAAGTAAAGGGACGAATATCTGATTTAAGAGAGTATTCTAAAAACATTTTGCTTGAAGGCAGTATTGGTATAGGACATACCAGATGGGCAACACATGGCGAGCCGTCAAAGGTGAACTCTCATCCGCATTTTAATAAGGAAAAAAGTATAGCCGTAGTCCATAACGGTATTATAGAAAATTATGAAACATTAAGAAGAAATCTTACTCAAAAAGGTTATGAATTTATCTCTCAGACGGATACCGAGGTGCTGCCGCATCTTATTGACTATTATTATAAAGGTGATCTTTTAGACGCAGTTATAAGTGCCTCAAAAAAGCTTGAAGGCAGTTTTGCGTTTTGCGTTATATGCATATGTGAGCCTGACAGGATAGTAGCGGTAAGAAAGGATAGTCCGTTGATTATAGGTGTAGGTAACGATGAAAATTTTATTGCATCGGATGTTCCTGCCATTTTGTCAAAAACGCGAAATGTGTATTTTGTAGACGATATGGAATTTGCAGTGGTAAAAAAGGATAGTGTGGAAATATTTGATGCTCAAAAAACAAAAGTGGAGCATAAGCTTCATACGGTTACCTTTGATGCCCAAGCGGCAGAAAAAGGGGGATATGAGCATTTTATGCTGAAGGAAATTCACGAGCAGGCAACAGCGGTAAGAGATACAGTTTGCGGCAGATTAAATAACGATATGACTGTAAGCCTTGGTGAATTTACGTACGATGACCTTAAGGGCGTAAATCGCATCTCGATAGTGGCGTGCGGCACAGCTTACCACGCAGGGTTGGTCGGAAAATATTTAATAGAAAGGCTTGCCAGAATACCTGTATTTATAGAGCTTGCATCGGAATTCAGATACAATAATCCTATTATAGACGAAAAAACTCTGGTTGTGGTTATAAGTCAGTCGGGTGAAACTGCTGATACACTTGCTGCACTGCGTCTTGCAAAGAGAAAGGGCGCAAAGGTGCTTGCCATTACAAACGTAGTAGGGAGTACAGTGTCACGAGAGGCAGATTTTGTATTTTATACCTATGCAGGACCTGAGATTGCAGTTGCGTCTACAAAGGCGTATACATCACAGCTTGCGGCAATGTATATTTTTGCGCTTTTTCTTGCAGATATGACAAAAACTACTTCTGATTGTGAACTTAATGAAATTAAAAAGGAACTTATTGCCTTGCCTGAAAAAGTTGAAAAGGTTTTTGGCGAGAGTGATTTCATTAAAAGTCTTGCAAAGAAAATATGCAACGAAAACGATGTATTTTATTTAGGACGCGGACTTGATTATGCCGTTGCAATGGAAGGCTCTCTGAAGCTTAAGGAAATTTCGTATATCCATTCAGAAACATATGCAGGCGGAGAATTAAAGCACGGGCCTATAGCACTTATTGATGAAGGCACAGTTGTAATTGCCATAAGCACAAGTGCGAATTTAGCAAGTAAAATGGATAGTAATATAAAAGAGGTAAAAGCCAGAGGCGCATACGTTTTGGGTGTCTTTCCTGATGGTTTTAAAGGATTTTCAGGTTCTTTTGATGATGTTTTGTATATCCCAACCGCAAATGAACTTTTATATCCAATACTCTCGGTAATACCTCTTCAGCTTCTTGCTTATTATGTAGCAGTAGAAAAAAACTGCGACGTAGATAAACCAAGAAACCTCGCAAAGTCAGTAACAGTAGAATAGTAAAAAAAGTCACCTTATAAAGGTGACTTTTTATTGTTAAGTAATCTGAATTTTTGTTGTATTAAGTGCAACTATAAAAGTTTTATTGTTGTATGTTTGGATTGTCAGTTCGTTCTAGCAAATAATCCAAGGATACTTTAAAGTAATCTGCTATTTTAATTAGTTCACCTATTCCCGGTTCCCGTTCCCCTGTTTCATATCTGCTAATTGTGTTTTGGCTTGTGTTTAAATCAAGTGCTAATTTTAATTGCGAAATTCCTTTGGATTTTCTTAATTCCTTTAATCTCATTTAAATAACACCTCTTGACAATATTATCCCATAATGGTATATTTGTAATATCCCGATTTGGTATATTTTAAATGTACGGTTGTTCAAAAAGTCAATCAAATTTTATTCGCAGGAGGAATTAGACATGAGAAAACAACTTGCAAAAATATTGATTATATCATGTATGATGTTAAGTTTATTTTTAGTGATGTTAGTTACTGCAGAAGCAGAAATACTATCAAGCGGTACGTGCGGTGATAATCTGACATGGACACTCGATAGTCAGGGTACACTTACAATCAGCGGCACTGGCGATATGTGGGATTATAGTGGCTATGATACACCATGGTATTTCATGGATGAAAATTGTTCAGGATCAGTTAAGTCAGTTGTAATTGAAGAAGGTATTACTAGTATTGGAAACAGTGCATTTTATGGAGAAAGTGTTGAAACAGTAAATATGCCTGATAGTATAAAAAGGATAGGAAAATACGCTTTTGCTTATGGCGGCGGTAGATTATCAAGTGTAAACATACCATACGGCGTAACTAAAATAGAAGAAGGTACATTTCTTTATTCATCATTGAAAAGTGTAACAATACCTGATAGTGTAACTGAAATAGGTGATAGTGCTTTTGCTTTTTGTTTCCAGCTTAAAGATAATATCACAATACCTGATAGCGTGTCTGTAATAGGTGATGGTGCTTTTTATGCCTGCGGAAGGGTAAAAAGTGTGACTATGCCTAAAAACGCAGAATATATAGGTGATAATGCGTTTGAAGATTGCGATTTTACAAGTTTTACGATACCTGATGGAGTGACAACGATAAAAGGAAATACTTTCCTAGGATGTGAAAATTTAAAAATCATATCTATACCGTCTAGTGTAACAACAATAGAAGATTTTGTGTTTGGTTGGGTTTTGGAGTTATCGGATATATATTATGGTGGCAGTGCGCAAGAGTGGAATGAACTTATCTCTGATGTGGATTTAGGCTATAATGATTCGAATTTAACTATTCATTATAACTGCAAATATATGTCGAATATGACTAAAATAATGTGTAGCGATTCAAAAACAGTAGTGCACATAATTCCATTTGATGAGTTTATTGGAAGTACAGTTGTTTTTGCCTTATATGAAGAGGGAATGCTTGTGGATGTTAAAACAGTAGAGTATTCTGGAGGAACAATAGAAATTGTCGTTGATAAAAAATATGATGAAATAAAAATGATGGTGTGGAATGATTTATCAACGATTAGGCCTTTATGCAAAGCAGAAATTTTCAATGAGTTTGATGGAGAGTAATTTGTTTTATTTGAAATACAAAAGGGGAAGAACTTAAGTTCTTCGCTTTTTGTCTATTTCTTCGCAATTTTCTTTATAGCCTGTTTTCCGTTTTGCCATATTTCGTATGCTTTAAATTTAAACTCCACAGGGAATTCGTCGGATTTGGTTATCATTTCATAGGTTTCATCACCAAGTGATGATTTTAGATACTCTTCCGATTCATCAGGCACCTCCACGCACGAACCGTCCACAAAGCAGAGTGGGGGAAACATAACGCACCACCAGTTTTTGCCGTCTGCTTTTCCTATCTCTACTTTTAGCGCTTCATATGAGCCTGCAGGAAGTGTGACGTCGCCATAACTCTTGGTTGGAAAATCACTTTGTCCAAGACTTGCCTTTACATCATAATCATAACCGTTTGTTTCTATAACATTTTTTGCGCATTTTTCTATTTGTTCGAGATTTTTCTCAATCTCCGCACGTGAATAATCTATTCCTTCATACGTGTCAAGCGAGCTTCCGAATTCCTCAAGTATAGCATCGCGTACCTTAAGCTTTAATGCTTGGTCGTGCTCGCGGTCACTGTTTGCTATGACGTGAAGCCTTATCACGCTGTCGGCAAGAGCCGTTTCTATAGACTGATTGTAGTTAGTTATAAATGCGGTGCATAAAATTCCAATAAAAAAGGCCAATACTGCTTTTTTCATACTATACCTCCTTGACACAAATTTTTAGCATGTCAATTATGTTTGTATAAAAAGTATTGGCATCATTTCATTTATTTATACATTATAAGAGTTTATTAGGAAAACTTCATTAAATTTGGTTTTGAAGAAATCAAGCGCTTTTTTTGCAGAATTTTCATTTTCAAAAAAACCAAACACACTTGGTCCGCTTCCGCTCATCATAGAAATAGTAGCACCTTCATCAAGCATTTTGCGCTTTATTTCGTTTATAATAGGATGCTTTTTCACGGTAACACTTTCTAGTATATTTCCCATTACACTAGGTAAATCGGAAATCATTTGGCTATTTATAAGCTTAGCCGCAGCATCTATGTCAGGGTGAATAGCGGTTTTTAAGTCAAGATTTTCATATACCCATTTAGTACTTACATCAATTGGCGGTTTTACCAAAAGAATGTTTTCTATTTTCGGTGCAGGAAGTTTTGTCAGCTTTTCGCCTATGCCCTCCGAAATAGCAGTTCCCTGCATAATGCAAAATGGCACATCAGCGCCAAGACGAGCGCCCATTTCCATAAGCTTGCTTTCGGTATATTTTTTGCAAAACATATCATTTAACGCTATTAATACCGCAGCTGCATCAGTGCTTCCGCCTGCAAGACCTGCCGCTACGGGGATGCGTTTTTCTATATGAATAGTCACTCCGATTTTTTCTTCTGCTTCATCTAAGAATAGCTTTGCCGCCTTG
This sequence comes from Clostridia bacterium, assembly GCA_045540815.1. Taxonomy (GTDB): domain Bacteria; phylum Bacillota; class Clostridia; order UMGS1810; family UMGS1810; genus JAZQHR01. The sequence continues at coordinate 10,223 of JAZQHY010000003.1, forward strand.
TAGGCGATGTTTCTTTCGTCAAGCGGAATATTGTCTTTGTTGGAAGTTATGATTATTTTACCGAGATTGTTTAGTTCAACCTTGAGCGTGTCAAACAGAGATATCGACTGCATAATCATCTTTACATCGTGATAGCCGTCATCTCTTCTTCTTAAAACATCTAACGATATATTTATCTTTGCAGGCGCATTAATCTTCATTTTTGCTACCACTTTTAACAAGACCGTCTATAAGGTCCTTGTAATCGTTTATAAATCCAAGTGTCTTTGACTTGAGTGCTACAAGTTCCTCTTTTGCGTTAGATATTTTCTGTAATGTGTTTTCAAGCTCAACATCTGCCTGGAGTCTTATTCTGTTTGCGTCGATGTTTGCCTCATCGGTAATTTTTTTAGCTTCGTTTTTAGCAGATATAAGTATGTTAGCAATGCTTTCCTTTTCGTCTTTTAACACCTTAAGTTCATTTTTAAGGTTTTTTATTTCAGATTCAAGCTCAGATATTTTTTTATCTTTGTCATCTAAAATTTTGCTGAAATTTCCTGAAAGCGTTTCTATGTATCCTGCAACCTTTTTTGCATTGTATCCGAACACACCTTTTTTAAGTTTTACTTCGTTTTCCATAATTAAATCTCCGTACGTAATTTTATTAGCATATTATAAGAAAATTTTATAATTAAAATCGAATAATGTCAACCTTTTTTTCAATTTGATTAAAATTTAACAGTTTGCTTGAAATTAAAAATTATATGTGTTACAATGTAATGAAAGATTTTATAATGGGTGGATATAGCGTCCATATTGATATTATGATGAAAAGGAGGGATTGATATGGATATAAGCACACAACAAACGCTTGTAAAAAAAATATTGAAAAATGGAAGTATCAATTCCTTTGAGCTTTTGGTTTCTGAGCATACAGAGCATATGTACAGAATAGCATACAGAGTATTCGGCAACCCTCACGATGCATCAGATATGACGCAGGAAGCACTTTTGAAAGCGTATAAGTCGCTTGAAAATTTTAAGTTTGATTCAAAATTTTCTACCTGGCTTTACCGCATAACTATGAATACCTGCATAGACGAGTACAGACGCAGAAGCAAGAGAATCTCTGACGTGAGTATAGATTCAGTATATGAAGAGGATTTCGGGGTATCAAGCTCTCCGCAGGATATTCTTGAACGAAACGAAATGGCGCTTATGGTGCGCGAGGCTATAGACAGGCTTAGCGAGGAACACAAAAGAGTGGTGTTGCTTCGTGATATTGAGGGAATGTCATACGCACAGATTGCTGAGATAGAAGGCATTTCCGAAGGAACGGTTAAGTCCCGAATAAGCAGAGCTCGCACAGAGCTTAGGAAAATGCTTGAGAAAAAAAGAGATTTATTTTAAAAAACTATGGAACTTTTTTAAAAAAGTATCGTCTAAAATATTAGAAAACGAAGAAAGGGGGAACTTAGAATATGTCATATAACTGTGAAAAAGCACAGGAAAATATATCAGCTTATGTAGACGGAGAACTTGGCACTATAGAGAGTATAAGATTAAAATTACATACACTAAAGTGTGAAAAATGCCGTGAGGATTTAAATTTTGAAAAAGATTTAGTACGTACTATGTCGTCAGAAACTTTCTTTTTGCCACATGATTTTTCTGAAAGCCTTCACAGAAAGCTTGAAGAGGAATATACTAAGAACCCTGTAAAGCGTAAAGTTAGAGCTGAGTTTAAAAACACTTTACCAAGTCTTTCTTCTAAAATTTTTATATGGATAAACGAAAAGAAATCATATGTTGCAGCTTGTGCGTGCCTTGCTATATTTGTATTTGCACTTTCTGTATATCAGCTTAGTGGAAATGAAAATATAGCTCAGGAGGATACATTGCAAACCCAAGTGGTGCAATATCCAAAGGGTATGGCAAGAGTAGCGGATATGAGCGATATCACAGAAGAGAATATATCTTCTCAGGAGATTGCAGGTGTAAATCAAAACGTATTTGATAAGTTTAGAAATAAATATATGACAAAGAAGTTCGTTGCGAATTTCAGTGTTGTAAATGATACAGTCGGATATTCCACAACGCATAACAGGGGTATAACGTCAATTATGCGTACTATAAAGGATGTAGTTACTGATGCTATAAGCGGGAAAAATGTAAACACCGCATCGCTTCCAAGGGTAAATACAAGTATTACATCTATAGCATATTCAAGACCTACTACAGCTTCTTCAAAGGTAGCGGTCGACCTTAGGGAAAAAATTCCTGTTAATGTACCTGATGAAAGTATGTACGGGCTTCTTATGGTAGATAAGAATACATCTAATTCAAATGTAAGTGTAGCTTCCGAAGGAAATTATGACCTTAGAAAAAATGCAAATGGAAAAGAAGCATATAATCCCGAAAGTGGAAAGGGTGCTTTTGGATATTCAGATATAGTTGATTATTCAGGATATTCTCCTTCTTCATTATCGGTTAAGAGTGCTACTTTTACTGCAGATATTGCAAATCATTCTGCTATAAAAGATATTCTTTATGAGTATAAAAACAGCATAGAGATTATGGAAACTAATTCAAATATCACTATATCTGTTGATGGCGTGAATTTCGAAGTCATTGTGTCGCGATTTAAAATGAGCAACTTGTGTACAATTAATCAAACTCAGGGCCGTGACTATACTATGTCGTATAACAACCTTGTAAAAAAACAGTCAAGCCTTATGAAAGATACAAATAAGTATAATGAACTTTTGGAAATTACCGAGGAAATAGAAAAGCTTTTATCAAAGCTCGGTGAAAATACAATTAAAATTAATTTCGAGTAAAAAATAACTCAGAGGGTAACCTCTGAGTTAATCTTGTTTTTATATATTTTCGTGTCTTATACTGTTGAATTCTCCACCTATAAGTATAATGTAACTGGTCATATAAAGCCACGTTATGAGAATGATAATTCCTGTTAAACCACCATATACAACGTGATATTTTGAAAAGTTATTTACATAAAATGAAAATGCAAATGATGAAATTGTCCAGGTAACCGAGGTGAACACTGCGCCCGGGAGGACTTTTTTAAATCCCAGTTTTTTGTTAGGCATTATTGAATACAGCGCACCGATTACGGTTGAAACCAGCAGTATAACTATCGAAAATCTTGTTATATTCCATATAACACCCGAAAATAACAGATGTGCTGATATCATATCCCATATAAGTGTTCCGAATATCAAAAATCCAAATGTTACGATTATTGCAGCAATCATTAAAAGTGTGAATACAACACCGTAAAATCTTACAACTAAAAAATGTCTGTCCTCGATTACGTCATAAAATTGGTTTAAAGCTCTTGATATAGTCGATATAGCGCCTGACACCGACCATAGTGATAAAAGGCCGCTTGTGATGGTAATTGCAAGACTTTGAGGTACGTTTGAAATAAGCTGATATATTATAGATGCAGCGTCAGGAGATAGTGCATCTAGCAGAAAAAACATCGTTTGTTCAGGCGGAATTTTAATAAATGATAAAATTGAAAATATAAATATTGCAAGAGGGAACATAGCTGTGATAAAATAGAAAGTAGTTTGTGCGGCGATTCCCGGAACGCCATCGTCAAAAAACTTGTTTATAAAATTTTTTATATAATTAAAAAAAACTTTCATCATAGTTCCCCTCATAAAATATATTATTGTTATTACACTATATAGAATATTCTAAAAATTAATTTATGTCAAGAAAAACGGAGAGTGCTTATGGAAAAAACACTTGCAGAATTTGAAAATCTTGAAACTAAAACTTTATCAGAACTTCGCGAGCTTGCCAAGGAAAACGGTTTAAAATCAGTTACCAAATACAAAAAAG
>JAZQHY010000004.1:0-12178 GCA_045540815.1 Clostridia bacterium
TCAATCGAAACATCCTATTTAAAAACTATATTTTAGTTAATAGCCTATACTTTAATGTGTTTTTCTATCTAACGACTTTCTATTTTAATTATAAAGCTTTAATGTTATTATCCCTCGTAAGCTTCCTTATCACATATAATCACAACGTCTTTGTGTAGCTTTAAAAGTGTTGCAGGATTTGAAGTTGTAATCTTGTCGTCTAAAAGCTTTTTAACAACCTCGTGTTTACCCTTTCCTGATGCTAAAAGCATAATCTTTTTAGCCTTCATAATAGATGCCATACCCATAGTAACAGCCTTTGTAGGAACATCGTCTATACTTGCGAAAAATCTTGAATTAGCCTGAATAGTACTCTCGGTAAGACCTGTTACGTGAGTTCCTGCTACAAGCTCTGCATCAGGCTCATTAAATGCAATGTGTCCATTGTTGCCTATTCCAAGTACCTGAATGTCAGCACCACCCATTTTTTCAATCATTTCATCATATTCTTTGCACTCTTTTTCAATATCTTCCGCCTGACCGTTTGGCACAAAAGTATTCTCTTTGTCAATGTTTATATGATTAAATAGATTGTCATTCATAAAATATCTATAGCTCTGGTCGTTGTCAGGGCTTATTGGATAATATTCATCAAGATTGTAAGATTTAACACTTGAAAAATCAAGTTCACCTTTTTTACATTTTTCACTTAAAATTTTGTACATTCCAACAGGAGTTGAGCCTGTTGCAAGACCAAGTATACAGTTTGGTTTTAATGTAACAAGGCCTTCAATAAGCTTTGCAGCCTCTTTAGACATTTCATCATAATTTTCGCATACTATAATTCTCATTTTTAATCCTCCATATATATGTAATTATTTTATATTGCTTTTCTCACAAACAATTCAGGGGCAGACACCAATCATCTACCCAAACGGGGTCGATGTAGGCATCGACCCCTACATTTTAAAAATCTATTGTATATTATTATTTTACGTATTTTTTAACAGCAGCTGCCATTTCGTCCATTTTCTGTTCCATATCGTAAACAAGCTTTAGCTGAGTTCTTGCACGATAAAGGTTGTGGTTTGGCTTATGAGTTTTAAAGTAAGTGTCACCCTCAAGGTAATCAGTTAAAAATCTCATACCGCATTCAAATGTAAGTAGCTTTGCAGAGAATGGAAGAAGTTCAATCTCTTTTTCAGTAAGAACATCAGAAAGTTCTTCCATATAGCCCTTAGTATATATATCAAAAAGCTCCATACGCATAAATACTTTTGACAAATCTTCTTCATCTTCAGTAGCTGAGCTTGCACCAAATCTGATAGAATCACCAAAATCATATAATAGCGAACCTGGCATAACAGTGTCAAGGTCGATTACGCATACACCCTCGTCAGTTTCTGCATCAAGCATAACATTGTTAAGCTTAGTATCATTATGAGTAACTCTTACAGGTACAGTGCCTTCCTTCATTGCATCAAGTACCACACTGCAGTCCTTCTCACGTTCAAGAATAAAATTAATCTCGTCCTGAACATCTTTTGCTCTGCCCATCTTATCTTCTGCAAGTGCCTTTTTGAAGTTTTCGAATCTATTGGCAGTATCGTGGAAACGCGGAATAGTTTCAAAAAGTTCTTCCGCAGGGAAATCTGCAAGTAGTCTCTGGAATTTACCGAAGGCCTTTGCAGACTGATAAAACTGATTTGGATTTTCAGCCATATCATAGCTTACAGCATTTGTTATGAAGTTGTACATTCTGAAATAGTCGCCGTCTTCAGTTTTGTAGTACGGCTTGCCATCAAGAGTTTTAATAACAGTAAGAGTTTCTCTCTTAACATTTCCGCCGTATGCTGCAATCTTCTTTCTTAAATGCTCAGTAACATTTTCGATGTTTTCCATAACCTTTTCAGGATTTTTGAAAACATTTGTGTTTATTCTCTGAAGAATAAATCCGTTATCAGTAGCGGCGATATAAGTATCATTTATATGACCGTTACCATATGGCTCAATACTTTCGATAATATCAAAGTTTGCTAAAATATTTTTTAAATTATATCCCATTATACAATCCCTCTTTATGAAATATTTCGAATGCTGCCTTAACATATGGTGTGTCCTCCTTATATGTTACACCGTACCACTTGTCGTTAGTCGGAAGAACTGCTACTTTTTCGTCTTTTTCTTTTATAAGTGAGTCAACTACACCAGGTAAGAAGAACTCATCTTTCATTGGATTTGACAGGTTCTTTAGGAATGCGTCAAATTTGTCCTCTATTACATTAAATATGTCAGGGTTAAATCCCCACATATTCATAGATGCCATAGTGCCCATTGGGAATTCATTTTCGTAAGGAATAGCTGTGTGCTCTGTAACAGATTTTAAAAATCCATCCTCTACATCACATATACCTCTTGAAACAGTACCGCTTTCAGATAATGTATTTTTAAGTTCGAAGCCAACCATACAGGTTTTTGCCTCAGCCTTTAAGTAGTCAGCAAGCACCTTGTATGAATTCTGACCATAGTAGTCATCAGCATTTATAACACCGAAAGGCTCTTTTACAACATCTCTTGCTGCTCTTACTGCGTGAGCTGTACCCCAAGGCTTTGTTCTGCCGTCAGGAAGTACAAAACCATTTGGAAGGTCATTTAAATCCTGAAATGCATATTCAACATCAATTTTATTTTCAATTCTTTTGCCGATTGCTTCTCTGAAATCCTTTTCAATATCTTTTCTAATAACGAATACAGCTTTGTCAAAACCGGCTTTAACTGCATCGTAAATTGAATAATCAAGTATAATCTCGCCGTTTGGACCAAGCGGAGCTATCTGTTTTATACCTCCAAATCTAGACCCCATACCGGCAGCCATTATAAGAAGTGTTGTGTTCATCATAAGTCCCCCTATCTATAACATATGCCTGCACGCAAAAACGATTACGCCTCCTTCTTTCTTATTTTAAAAAATCAACGTAACCAAATTCACAAAAGCTTGACTATTTTTTATTTTATCTATATAATAAGTATAAACCACTAATTTTATAAAAGCAATACGATTTTGGACACATTATTTTAATTTTTTAGATACTCTTAAGGGTGAAAAATATGAAATTCAAAAAATATTTATTTAAAAATGTATTAACAGTTAACTATATAGTCACCGCATTTGAATTTGAGTTTGAAAAAGATTATAAGTTTTCAGGTGAAAGGCATGACTTCTGGGAAATTGTTTATGTCAAATCCGGGAAAGTCGGCATAACAGCCGAAGACCAGGTTCTTACACTATCAGAAGGAAATATGATATTCCATAAACCAAATGAATTTCATAATATTTGGTCGTGCGGAAACACCAAGCCATCAGGCATAGTTATGACATTTGACTTAGAAGGCAAAGGTGCATTTGCGTTTGAGGGAATGGTAAAAAAATTAAACACCACAGAAAAAAAGCTTATGTCAGAAATTATGCAACACATAAACAATGTATTTTCAGAGTTCATTATCGACGAAGACCATACTGAATACGTTGAAAACCACAACATTCCCTACGGAGAGCATCAACTTATTAAAAACAAACTTGAAACATTTCTTATAAACATATATACCAACTCCGATAACTCCGAGCCAAAGCTGTTGGAAAATTCAAAACCTGCCATAATGTACAACGAAGCAGTAAAGTTTCTCGAAAAAAACCTGTACAACGATATATGTGTCGAAGACGTGTGTAACGGAATAGGCGTCAGCCGTTCAAACCTTAAAAAACTCTTCAACAAATATGCCGGCATAGGCGTTATGAAATATTATATGATTATGAAAATTGACCGCGCGTGCAGAATGCTTGAAAGCAAAATGACCGTGTCCGATGTATCAGACGCACTTGCTTTTTCATCACAATACTATTTCTCATCAGCATTCAAACGTGAAAAAGGCATTTCGCCAATGCAGTACAAGAAGAAATATCAAGCGCATATCAATAGTAAGTAATTTATATAAGCAAATAGTCCACAACGCTCAAAGCATTGTGGACTTTTTTATACAGTAATAATTGATGATAAAGTCAGCATCTACTCACCGATGTTCCCATAAGTGTTCTTTCGATTTTTAATACCCACTTAAATGTTTTATCGCATTCAAAACCGAATTTATCTCATCGTCAGCGAGCTTCTTCCCCGCATTTCGGTAATCGAACGAAAGCGTAAATGCGTGAACCTTTTGAGAAAGTTTGTTTAATTTATCCTTTTGCATATTCAAAAGATTTTCTATATATTCGTACTTCTTTTTGCCACCAAGTGATGAGCATTCCTCTATGGCAAGAGCAGTATGTTTAAGGCACAAACCATTTGAAACTTCAAACCTTTTTCTAAACCCATCTTCTTTTCCCCACAGATACGCAAAGTTACTCGCAACCGCCTTCATCTGCCCCGATATCTTATCGCAAATAGCGCAGGCATCAGTTACCTCATAAATACTGTTCGACGTAAGTTTTTCTAAAGTTTCCTTCGAAAACATACTACCTTTTTTCTTGACCTCAAGATTTTTTGCAATCTCTGTTAGATGCGTTTCAAGCATAAGCGCAAGTCCAAGACGGTTGTTGCGTTTTAACATATCGTCAAAATGCTTTTTGCAAAACCCCTTTTGGTTGGTTATCTCTCTCCCATCAGGCTCCATAAGTGACGGTCCCAAAAAATATTCAAGCGCATCTTCCTCAAGCTTTTTCTCTATAGTACAAAATACGCACCCACAGTTTTCGCTAAGCGCCTCTGCAAGGGGTATGGTATATATGTGTTCCTTCATAACGTAGCCGCCATTACCGCTTTAATAGTGTGCATTCTGTTTTCCGCCTCATCAAATACAATCGACTGTTCGCTTTCAAACACCTCGTTTGTCACCTCAAGCGCATCAAGACCAAACTTATCATAGATATCCTTACCGATAGTGGTGTTTAAATCGTGGAATGCAGGTAAGCAGTGCATAAATTTGCATTTGTCGCCTGCCATATCCATAAGCCTACTATTCACCTGATATGGAAGCAGTGCTTCTATTCTTTCCTTCCACACCTCGTCAGGCTCGCCCATTGATACCCATACATCTGTGTATATAACGCTCGCGTCCTTTACTGCGTCTTCAGGGTTTTCTATAAACTCTAGTTTAGCTCCTGTTTCCTTAGCCACTTCAAGACATTTGTCTACTAAATCTTTATCAGGGAAATATTCCTTTGGTGCGCACGCTACAAAATGCATACCCATCTTCGCACAGCCAACCATAAGTGAATTTCCCATATTGTATCTCGCATCACCCATATATACAAGCTTAATCCCATTTAGCGAACCAAAATGCTCTTTAATAGTCATAAAGTCAGCAAGTATCTGTGTAGGGTGAAACTCATTTGTAAGTCCGTTCCACACAGGCACACCTGCGTATTTTGCAAGCTCTTCTACTATCTCCTGACCAAATCCTCTGTATTCTATGCCGTCAAACATTCTGCCAAGCACTCTTGCGGTGTCGGCAATGCTCTCCTTCTTGCCTATCTGTGAGCCAGACGGGTCAAGGTATGTAACGTTCATACCAAGGTCGTATCCTGCAACCTCAAATGCACATCTTGTCCTTGTACTTGTCTTTTCAAATATAAGTGCGATGTTTTTGCCTTCGCAAACTTTGTGTGCTTTGCCTTTTTTCTTCATAGCTTTAAGTTTCATCGCATAGTCGATTAATTTATTTATCTCATCAGGTGTGTAGTCAAGTAGCTTTAAAAAGCTTCTCCCTTTAAATTCCTTCATCAGTTCATCTCCTCAATTACAGATTTGATTATATTAAGCGCTTCTGCAAGCACATCTCTTGGTATATTTAGTGCAGGAAGTAATCTTACCTTATCCTTAGCAGTAAGGAGCAGCACTCCCTTTTCCATACATTTTTTTACTATGTCCCCCGAATTATACTTGGTCTTTACACCAACCATCATACCAAGACCAGATACACTCTCTACACCTTCTACACTTTTGAAAAAGTCAAATATGTAATCGCCTTTTTCCTTAACTTCCGTCAAAAATGCATCATCTAATCTCTCAATTACACTTACAGCACCTGCCGAGCATACAGGATTTCCACCATAAGTCGAGCCGTGGTCGCCAAATCCAAGCACGTTTTCGGTTTTCTCGTTTAACATACACGCGCCTATTGGAAGTCCACCGCCAAGGCCTTTAGCAGTAGTAACTATGTCAGGCTGAACACCAAAGTTCATATACGCGTACATCTTGCCCGTTCTGCCGTTACCTGTCTGCACCTCGTCTACTATCATAAGTATATCGTTTTCCTGACAGATTTTATACACCGACTGTACGTAATCGGCATCAAGGGCAATTACACCGCCCTCACCCTGAACGCACTCTATCATAATAGCGGCAGTTTTATTTTCTACTACCATCTTTTCAAGCGCCTCTATGTCATTTGCAGGTGTGTGCAAAAATCCATTTGTCAGTGGCTGGAAAAGTTCGTGATAATGCTCCTGACCTGTTGCGGCAAGAGTTGTCACGGTTCTCCCGTGGAAACTATTTACAAGTGTTATTATATTATAATACTCAGCACCCTTTTTATCACAAGCGTATTTTCTTGCAACCTTTATTGCGCATTCGTTTGCCTCTGCACCCGAGTTTGCAAAAAACACCTTTTTAAGTCCCGTCTTTTCGCATAGCATCTGCGCAAGTTTCGCACAAGGGTCTGTGTAATACAGGTTTGATGTGTGCTGAAGGGTGTTTACCTGCTTTGTAACCGCCTCTGCCCATACATCATCACACAAGCCAAACGCAGTTACGCCTATGCCCGAGCCTAAATCTATATATCTTTTGCCGTTTTCGTCATAAACCTCCGAGCCCTTGCCCGAAATTATATTTACAGGAAAACGGTTGTATGTATTTGCAACATATTTTTTATCAATTTCAAATGTATTCATTATTTATCACCTGTTATCATTGTACCTGCGCCTTCGTCAGTTAAAAGTTCCATAAGTATAGAATGAGGCACACGGCCGTCCATTATTGTTACCTTTTCAACACCTCGGTTAATAGCCTCGATACAGCAGTCAACTTTTGGTATCATACCGCCCGAAATAATTCCTTCTTCTTTTAGCTTTTCTGCTTCGCTTATAGTAAGTCCTGTTATAATCGTATCAGGATCGTCCTTGTCGCGAAGTACACCTTCTATATCGGTCATCATTATTAGGCTTTCTGCGTTTAACGCGCCTGCCACAAATGCTGCCGCAGTATCGCCGTTTATATTGTATGCATTACCCTCTTTATCGCAACCAAGGGTTGAGATTACAGGAATATACCCTTTTTCAAGAAGGTCAAGTACAGGCTCGATGTTGGTTTTTGTGATTTTACCCACATAGCCAAGTCTTTCATCTTTTTGAACAGCCTCGATAAGTCTGCCATCCATACCTGATATACCCATCGCCTTGCCACCCTTCATTTCAAGAAGGTTTACAAGGGTTTTGTTAACCTTACCTGCAAGCACCATCTGCACTATATCTACAGTTTCCTTATCGGTAACTCTAAGTCCGTCCACAAACTCAGGCTTCTTTCCAAGCTTATCCATAAGCTCACTTATCTCCGGACCGCCACCATGTACAAGCACTACCTTTACACCTATAAGCCATAAAAGGACAAGGTCCTCCATAACCTGCTGTTTAAGCTGTTCATTTATCATAGCGTTTCCGCCGTACTTTATTACTACTATCTTGCCGTTATAACGTTTTATATATGGAAGTGCTTGAGTTAGCACCTCTGCCCTTTCGGCATTTGAAAATAATGTATGCTGTTTCATTTTATTTGCCTCCAAATCAAGTACGGTAATCGCCGTTTATTTTTACATAATCATAAGTAAGGTCACAGCCCCACGCGGTAGATGAATAATTACCCTCACCTACGCTTATTATTATCTCTATATCTCTTTCAAGAAGGATTTCCTTAGCTTTTTCCTCTGAAAATTCAACCCCTGCACCATCTTTGCAAACAAGTATATCGCCTTTAGCTGACTTAAATGATACGTCTATCTTTGATACGTCTACATCAGCACCCGAGTAGCCTATCGCACATAGCACCCTGCCCCAGTTTGCATCTGCACCAAACATTGCAGATTTTAAAAGGCTTGAGCAGATTACACTCTTTGCAACAGTCTTTGCAGTTTCTAAATCATCTGCACCAGAAACCTTACATTCTAAAAGCTTTGTAGCACCCTCACCGTCGCCTGCAATCATTCTGCATAGTGCAACTGTAATAGAGTTAAGCGCCTTCATAAATGTTTTGAAATCATCATCGTCTTTTGTGATAGTTTTATTTCCTGCCATGCCATTTGCAAGAACAGTAACCATATCGTTTGTAGATGTGTCGCCGTCAACGCTCACCATATTAAATGTATTCGTTATATCAGTTGACAAAGCCTTTTGTAGCATCTCGCTTGAGATTGATGCGTCAGTTGTGATAAACACAAGCATTGTAGCCATATTAGGATGTATCATACCGCTACCCTTTGCGATACCACCCATCTTACAAAGCTTTCCGCCAATTTCAAACTCTACTGCCACCTCTTTTTCGATAGTGTCAGTTGTCATTATACCTTCTGCCGCAGCCTTACCGCCGTTTTCCGATAATCCCTCTACCAATGGCGTAATCCCATTTGCAATAGGTGTAATGTCAAGCGGCTGACCGATAACGCCTGTAGATGCTACAACTACATCGTTTGCATCTATGCCAAGTTTATCCGCCAAAAGCTCACTCATTTTTTCAGCTATTTCAATGCCGTTTGCATTGCAAGTGTTTGCGTTTCCGCTATTGCAGATAACCGCCTGTGCATAGCCGTCGGAAATGTGATTTTTAGTAACTGTAAGCGGCGCGCCTTTTACAAGGTTTGTAGTATATACCGCAGCCGCAGTAGCTTTAGTTTCGCTATATATAAGTGCAAGGTCTTTTTTTGTACGGTTTTTTCTTATACCGCAGTGCACTCCGTTTGCCTTAAATCCTTTTGCAGCACACACGCCGCCCTGTATGTAATTCATATTTAATCCTCCGTTGACCATATTTATTCAACAACAAGTCCCGTTGTTTCATCTATTCCAAGTACGATATTCATATTTTGTATAGCCGCACCCGACGCACCTTTACCAAGATTGTCAAATCTTGATGTAAGTATTATTCTGTCGTCATTACCCGATACGCTTATCTGCATATCATCTCTGCCCGAGAATGCAGCCGCAGATAAAAATCCGCCTTCATCAGCACTTTCGTCAAAATGAATAATCTTGCCTGTATATGTATTTTTATACAAATCAATTATATCCTTTATGCTACCTGTTATATCCTTCTTAAATACAGGCACGCTTACTTCCATACCACTGTAGAAGTCTGCCACTATCGGACAAAACGCAGGTGCATTTTCTATGCCACACACCTTTACCATTTCAGGTAAATGCTTGTGAGCTTGCGAAAGTCCATACTGCCTTGGCGCACCAAGAAGTTTATCTCTTCCCTCTGCCTCGTAGTCCGCTATCATCTTCTTTCCTCCGCCGGAATAACCAGTTAGCGAAAAACACGAAAGGTAAGCATCTTTTTTAAGAAGTCCCGCACTAACAAGCGGCTGTATAAGCGCTACAAATCCACTTGCGTGACAGCCAGGATTTGCTATAAGGTGTGCATTTTTAACCTTTTCCCTTTGACCGCCAAGTTCAGGAAAACCATACGCCCACGCGTCGTTTGTTCTGTGTGCTGTAGATGTATCTATTATTACTGTATTTTTATTTTCAAGAAAAGATACTGCCTCAATGGCTGCCGCGTCAGGCAGGCATAGATATACAATATCAGCTGAGTTTATAGCTTCTTTTCTCGCAGTCGGGTCTTTTCTAAACTCCTCAGTAAGTGTAATAAGCTCTATGTCAGATCTTACAGACATTCTGTCAAATATCCTAAGTCCTGTAGTTCCTGCACTTCCGTCAATAAATACTTTAGCCATTTTGATATTTCCTTTCTAATACTGAAAAATAATATATGTAAGTTTGTATGTAAGCACAATTGAATAATCATATGTTTTATACCTGTCAATGCGTTAACCGCTTTATTGCGCCTATACAATTATCTCGTTATATCAATACATCATACATAATAATGCATTTTTATTCAAAAGTCAAGTCTTTTATTGAATATTTATGCATATTTATGCATTATACCAAAAATTTTTACTGTATGAGATAAAATGTTGACTAATTTGTTCAAATAATATAAAATTAACATACGGAGGTGATTTTATGCTTACTTCGTCACAAAAAGGGACTCTTCTTTTAATACACAGCGCAATTACCGGCAAAAAAAACACACTGCCTGATGATTTTGATATCTCATCTCATATAGATTATTATAACAAATGTCATATTGCATCAATTATATACTACGGAGCTTTAAAATGCAATATAGAAAAAAATTCTTTATTTATGAAAACAATGTTCGAATCCGTCTACAAATATATCATTCTTGACGAAAGTCAGACATATGAGATAAATAAAATCTATAATGCATTTACTGAGAACGAAATAGATTTTATGTTGTTAAAAGGCTCTGTTTTGAAAAATCTATACCCTCAACGTCATATGCGCGTTATGAGTGACTGTGATATCCTTATAAAATGTGACCAATATGATAAAATCAGACAACTGATGCTACAACTAGGATATACTGAAGGAATAGAAAGCGATCACGAGTATATATGGTCATCCAATAGTTTGACAGTAGAACTCCACAAACACCTTATACCGTCATATAATATTGATTATTATTCTTATTTTAAGGATGGATGGAATCTTGCTAAAAACTCAAGCGACAATAAGTACGATCATTTTCTTTCAAGTGAAGATTTTTTTATATACCAGTTTGTCCACTTTGCAAAGCATTACCGAGATAGTGGAATAGGTATAAAACATATGATTGACCTATGGGTATACAAAGAAAAAAATCCACAACTTAATAAAACTTACATCAACGCAGAGCTTAAAAAGCTCAAACTTGATGAATTCTATAAAAATATATGCAATACATTAAATGTATGGTTTTACGGATTACCTTCGGATGATAAAACTGATATAATTACACAGGTTATTTTTTCAAGCGGAGCATACGGAAAACTTGAATCAAATATTCTGTCAAGAACAATTAGAAATACAATTTATTCGGGCAATATAAAAGCCGATAAAAGAATTCGTATGTTTAATCTGCTTTTTCCTAGCTATAACATAATGAAAAATAAATATCACGTGTTAAACAAGTTACCAATATTGTTACCTTTCTTATGGATTTACAGGTTAATATATGCTATACTTAAGAAAAATAGCAAATCAAAGAACTTATATGATTCCATTATGAATATTAGCGATGAAACGGTAGAAAACTACCACGATTCACTAAAATACGTAGGATTGGATTTTAATTTTAATGAATAATAAATATCCACCCGCATAGCGGGTGGTTTTTCATTTTCGGGCATAGCCCTATATAACACTGGCTGCACACAAGTGTGCTTTTTATTGACCTGCCAGTCGCGCATGTGTTACTCGCTACCCATAAATGGGTCCCTCGGATCAAAGATGCTCAACTGATCCATTTCTTTATCTCTCTTTAACTGCTCTGATATATATTCTTTTATCGCCTTGGTGTTTTTTCCTACTGTATCAACATAGTATCCCTTACACCAAAACTCTCTGTTTCTATACGCAAACTTCATATTTCCCCATCTTTGAAATATCATTAAACTGCTTTTTCCTTTTAGATATCCCATGAAGCTTGATACGCTCACCTTTGGCGGTATACTTATGAGCATATGTATGTGGTCCGGACACACCTCGCCTTCTATTATTTCTACACCTTTCCATTTGCACAACGTTCTTAATATTTCTCTTATTTCAAGTCGCTTATCTTCATAAAATACTTTCCTTCGATATTTTGGTGCAAACACAACATGATACTTGCAATTCCACTTTGTATGTGCTAAACTTGTTTCGATATTAAATTTGTTTTTCATTTTTAATGTCCTCCGATTGTATTTTTGTTGTAACTGGGCAGGTCACAACTTTATTTTATACAATCGGAGTTTTTATGTCTACTACTCACCGGCAATAGCCTCTACTGAACCACGCGACTATCGCGTGGTTTTCCTTAAACAAAAA
>JAZQHY010000005.1:0-2634 GCA_045540815.1 Clostridia bacterium
GAGGAGCAGGCTTTAAAGTTAGGCGGATGCTTTGGTGGCGGTATGTGCAAGGGTGAAGTTTGCGGTGCTTGTACAGGAGCATTGATGGCATTAGGACTGAAATACGGTCAGTCTGATGTTAACGATGTGGATAGCAAAGTAAAGACAAACGAAATCGCAGTGCAGTTTCTTGATATGTTCAAGGAAGAAAACGGCTCATACATCTGTAATGAACTGTTAGGCTGTGATATAGCAACTACAGATGGCAAACAGTACGCACTTGATAATAACCTGTTCGTTGAGTTTTGCCCTAAGATGGTTGAGTCCGCCACAATCATAGCTGAGAAACTGCTCAAATAACAGAAGAAAACTAACACAGACGGCTTGTGTACGCTTGTTGAGATTTAAGCTATGCTGTGTTACAATTAACTTAACAAACTTGAATTCGTATAACTAATAAAGAGAGGAAAATAAAATGACATACGCTATAGAGATGTATTTTGATAAAGAAACGGAAGATAAAATTATGAGTTTGGCACAAAAGGTGGCAGACGCAAAGCTTAGCACAAAATTTCTGGAGTGGAAAACACGACCACACGTTACAATGGCGGTGTTCAATGATGTTGACGAAAACAAATGTATTGACTTACTGAAAGAGTTTGTGAAAGACGTAAAAGCCATTCCTGCTTTTCTCGATTCTGTAGCAATGTTCAACGATACAAAAACAGTTTTCCTTAATCCTACAATGACAAAGAGTATGTATCAGTTGCACGCTGATTTACACGAAAAACTCAAAGAATTTGACACACAGGGTTGGGAGTGGTATTTGCCTGATGGTTGGGTGCCACATTGCACAGTTGCCTTGAATGGTGAGGATGAAGAGAATGCCTTCTATAAAACAAGCGATCTGATTTTGCGTGAGTTTAAGAAAATTGAGGGTAAATATGTAGCTCTTGGCTTAGTGAAAATTACTTTTCCGGTAGAAGAGATTGCTACTGTTTCGTTTGCAACAGAATAAGTTAAATCCAATTTATCGAGCAAAAGTTAATAAATGATTTCAGATGCAACACTGTAAGTGGGAAACTTGCGGTGTTGCATTTTCTGTTTTACTCTGCTTATCGTTATTGAGATTTTGAGCGAACTGTGTTAAAATTAGCTCTATGTTTTGTATTTATAGTAGAGCAATGTCCCTGAATATGTTTAAGGACTTGAGATTTAACAGAAAGATGGTAGAAAAAATTGTATCTTAATGAGAAAAGAATCAAGATGATGAAAATAATAGGCTATCCGCTGTTTGCGTTTGGTCTGCTCCAGTGTGTTGTTTCGTTATACGCGCTTATTTCAACAATCGTTTATTATTTTGACAGACTCGAAACAATTATTGGGTCAGTAGCTATTGTTGATTCAGTTTGCGGACTTTTGCTTGCAACAGTCTTACTGTTTGTTACAGGTGTGGCTTTTCGCTTTATTTCGGTCGCTAGGTTTTATTCAAGTTATTTTGAGCATGACCTTGATGGAAAAATTGAGTATAGTGAGCTGTCAGAAATCACAGGTAACAGCATTGCTTTTGTTTCTTTTGAACTGTCGCTTTTTCGTTCAACTATTATGAAAAACTTTGAGATAAAAAATGTCGGCAGTAAAAAACATATTGAGCTCAACAGTAAAAAGTATACTTGTCAGTGTCAAAGTTGTGGTGCCGCTATTGAGAAAAGCGATTACTTTGTCGGAGAATGTTCTTATTGCGGAAGTTCTGACCTTTTCGCTAAGGTTATCACTGACGATAGATTTTATTGCATTACACGTGATACCAAAAACAACCCTAGTGTAGCAAAGAGTTATGCCAAAGGTGGTTTGGGTGTAAGAAAAGTAGTGTATATTTTGATGATGGTTTTGTCTGTTATACTTATGGGTATAAACTTGCTTTACACTTACAGTTGCATTACACGTTACAATGATGAAGATTACTTAATAGAAGTTTTGTTTACACCGGGAAATCACCTGAACTCGTTTGAGTTGATTAAAGCCGACCTTATGGATTCTATGATTTTCGGTATATTCATTGTGATAGGACTTATTCCTGTGTTTGTGATAGCTGTGAATAAACTCTGGCGTTGTTTTACTGCGTCTTTGTGTTCGAACTTTTTAGCTAAGGTGAAAAGACCGTTTGTGAAAATCAGCAGTCTGCCACATTTGAATATTTGCCTAAGTGACAAAAGTAAAATGAAACTGGTCAAGGCGTCTATATGCAACGGATATCTTACTAATTGTACTTTCGAAAAGCATAATGACGAGGTTGTTGTTGCTCTTTCTAAAAAGGTTGTAAAAGACAGATGCCCGTCTTGCGGAGCACCTATCACAGGAGCTGTAGACGAGAACTATCAGTGCAGATATTGCGGTAATCTGATTATGGGCGTTGTTATTAAGAAATAAGTAATCAACGAAATGTACGCATCTGTTGTTGGATTTGTTTTTTGCTGTCGGATTCAATATATGAATGAGATATTACGAAAAAATGAATTTATGGGGGTAATTTTTATATGCAGGATTTTTCTATGTCAATGTTATGGTTTTGGGTGTGTTATGTGTTAGTTACTGTTGTTGGAATCCTACATACAGTTTTTAATATCTATGTGTTGCATATGAAACCTATGGATG
>JAZQHY010000006.1:0-1677 GCA_045540815.1 Clostridia bacterium
GCTATTGACCAGATTGTCGGCCACCACTACGAGCTCGACGATTTCCAGATTCAGTCAGTAACACAGGGTAAAGAGGCTATGGGTTCAGCGCTCGTTAAGCTTAGAAACGGTTCAAAACTCTACAGCGGTAATGGTATCTCAACCGACATTATGGGTGCGAGCATTAAGGCTTATTTGAATGCTGTGAACAAGATTGTGTACGAGGAGGCGTAAGTATGAAACTTTCATTTTCTACTAAAGGCTGGCACAACAGTAATTTTGAAGAATTCTGTGACGCAGCTAACTACATCGGATTTAAAGGCATAGAACTTCATAATATATATAACCGCCTTTTTACAGAAAAGGACGGTGCTTTCCACGATTACACCGCCGCGGCTACTCTTAGAAGACTTTTTGAGAAAAAGCTCGAGATTCCGTGTATTGATGTAGTGTCTGATATCGCTGACGGTGAAACAGAAAACGAAGTTGTTGATGAAATCAAGCGTTGTATTGAAATCGCTCACAATCTTCGTATTCCATACATCCGCCTGCGCGCTAACGACAGAGCTGATAAGGAAAGCGCAACTTCTCAGGTGAAGAAGGTTATCGAAAACGTGCACTGCACAGCTATTGATAACAACGTAACCTTGCTTGTGGAAACTTCGGGGCTTTTCGCGTCTACAAAAGATTTGTGCGATGTGCTCGACAGCTTTGCAAGCGATAACGTTGCGGCATTGTGGCATTTATCTCATGCATACTTTACCTGCGGTGAAACACCTAGTCAGGTTATCAAAAACCTCGGTGCATATGTAAAGCACGTGCATTTTTCCGATGCTAAAAAGATTGATGGAAAAGTTGAGTACTGCTTGGCAGGCGAGGGTGATTTACCTATAGCACAGATGATGCTCGCGTTAAGCTCAGTTAACTATGACGGTTATATTTCACTTATCTGGGACCCTTCTTGGTGCGAAGAGCTTGATGATATGGAGATTATTTTCGCTCAGTATAAAGAGTTTATGAAGCAGTTCGATGACACTTCAAAGAACAAGAAAACTCTTTACTCAAACAAAAGACACACAGGAAAATATGTGTGGAAAAAGGATTTGCTTATTGACGCTACTTTTGCGGACGTACTCGACAGAATGGTTGAAGAATTCCCGGACCAGTACGCGTTCAAATATACAACACTCGATTACACAAGAACATACAGCGAGTTCAGAGATGACGTTGATACTTTCGCTCGTGCTTTAATTGCTATGGGCGTAAAAGCAGGTACAAAGGTAGCTGTTTGGGCATCTAATGTTCCACAATGGTATATCGCTTTTTGGGCTGCTACAAAAATCGGCGCTATTTTAGTAACAGTTAATACAGCTTACAAAATCCACGAGGCGGAGTATCTGTTCAGACAGTCCGACACTCATACCCTTATTATGACACAGGGTGCAAAGGACACAAATTACGGCGAAATTGTTGCTAAACTCTGCCCTGAACTAGAGAACACAAAAGAGGGTTGTCAGGTGCACTCAAAACGTCTGCCGTTCCTTAGAAATGTTATCACAGTCGGCTTTAAACAGAAGGGCTGTATGACATGGAATCAGGCTCTTGAGTTTGCTAATAAGGTGCCGTTGTCAGAGGTGCACCGTATGGCTGCTCTTGTTGACAAAGATGATGTATGCAATATGCAGTACACATCGGGTA
>JAZQHY010000007.1:0-3322 GCA_045540815.1 Clostridia bacterium
ACTAGATGAATATGATAAAGTAAACACTTTATCTTATTTATAAATAAAATAAAAAAAAAGAAAGGAAGTTGAAAAGATGAAAGTTGTAAAAATTCAGAATGAATTCAAAATCATCTCAACACTCAAACCCGAAGAAATCCAGAAGCTTGCAAAAGCAGGCAAAAACGTACTCTACGAAGACAAAAAACCTGTTTTCGGCATAGCAGTAGGTGCTACACCTAGCTTTACAGCTAAAGACGCAACCTTTAACCAGACTTCTGATAAAGGTTATGCTATGATAACTGTAAGCTGTGACGCTGAATACGGCAAAAAGTTTGAAAATGATGCAGAAGCTATTAAAGACTTCACAGAAGAAAACCTTGCAGCTCTTAACAACCTTAAAGCAGCAGAAGTTGAATTCTCGGCAATCCTTGCATCACTCAACAGCAACATTGACGCTATCGTAAAAGACATCAAAACAGTTAGCATTGACTAAATAAAAAGGAAAGGAGTGTAACATATGATTACAGTAACAATCGGTACTAACCTTGACAGAAAAGAAATTTTGGTTGACCCTGAAACAAAAACTCTTAAGGATTTGTTTAAAGAAAACAATGTAGCCTATGAAAGAGCTACAAACTACCTTGATGGTTGTCCTATCAACGCTGCACAGATTAATCAGACACTTGCACAGCTCAACGTAACATCCGACTGTTCTATACTTAGCGTTATCAAAAACGACAACGCATAAACACACTAAATAAAACTTGTATTACACCAAAAGCAGAAGAGACCTATGCATCTTCTGCTTTTTACATACTATAAAATAAGGAGGTACTTATGTTTTTAACACACTCATTAGAAGCTTTAGGAAATAACACAAACGAAATGTTGCAATATTGTAAAGACGCATTAAACTATGGTCGTACATCAAGCAGATTAAAACTACGAAACAGTATGACAAACTGTGCTGTTAAATTAGGTCCAACACTATTAACAACACTTTTAACAATCCCTGAAATGTATTTTAAAATAATCAGAGTAGCTATATCCAGGGACACTTTAAGTGCAGCAGCCTTAGCAGGCTTACGTTTACATCCTGCAGTAGACGAAGAAGAAGCACGCAGACAATTAAACAGAATAACAACACACATCACAGCTTTTGCATCAAATCACCCAGAAACAGACACAAAAACTTGTGCGATATATGTCATAAGAACAACATCAGGTATTACAAATCTAAAAAAAGAACTTGCAAAAGCAAACTACGAACCTTTAAGCATACCTGGTTTGGAAGATTATCCTGAACATAAAATAGACGTATATAACATACTAAATGCAGTGTTTATTGTAACTAACGACCCTGAACGCCTGCATTATCAAGCACTTATAGGCTACTTACCTCTTCTGTTTAAAGAAGCTTATACTAACCTAAAAAATTATCCTGAATTATATGAGTTTTACAAAACCGCTTACAACACAAAAAGCGTAAACAACAATTTACTTAAAAACTTTGAATGTTTCAAAAATGTAAAAAAGATTATGCGTGACAGAAAACTCACTACTTTTATAGAAACAATTGAAACAAATATATGTAATAATATCGAATATAAAATAACAAACCTTAAAAGAGATATAAGCTCTTTAGAAGCATCTCTAACAGAATATTACAATAAATTAAACACACAGCTTAGACTACAAAGCTGCGGTATGGCTATTGCAGACAAAGAACTTATAACTATGCTTCTAAAAAACAATCCCAACATTTTAGATGCAACTCCAACAGGCAGAACACTAGAGTACGCTTTAACAACATTTGGTCCTGTAGATTATGACCGAAGAGCTATGCAAAGTACTTTAAAAACAAAACCTAATTTTATAAGATGGCTCTTTACAACAACAGAGTACACATTATGTTGGGAAAGCGTTTGTCTAATAAACCTAGAAAGCAACACCATCTCAGCCGCTAGAGACCAGCGTTCTGCATTTAAAAACATACGAAACACACACTGGCATCGTTATCAATGTTTCGGAAATAACTCTACGCCTATAACAAAAGCTCTTGCAAAACACGATTATTTAGGAGCTTTATCACAAATAATCACAGCAGCACAATTACTAAACGCATATGACGTTACAGTTTTAAATGCTTTAATTGATGATTTATGTTATGACAGACCTGAGTATAAAGCATTTATAAACAACAACACAAAAGAAATGTTCTCTCTGTCAGAAATGGAAACTATATTTAAACAAATAAAAGCAAAGGAGGCTGAAACAATTGCCGAGTAAAATAAAATTAAATGATAAAGATAAAAAAGCTATAGCAGTTGACGTAATGAAAAAACTACAAGAACTACTAAATAATAATTTTGAAAATAAAACTACTATAAGCTTTGAAGTAGGTTGCTTAAATGTAGAAACAAAAACAAGGCCAAAAATAATAATATCCACACAAGCTGGCCTCAAAATGTCTGAACTTGTAAGACATTGTACCAAAGAAGTTGGTTGGCACGGTTTTGTTGAAAGAAAAGATAATAATACCTATGTCATTACAGATATTGTAGTATATCCACAAACAGTAACAGGCACTACAGTAAACACAGACGAACTTGAATATGCACAATGGCTTATGAAACTCACTACAGACCAAGTAAAACAGATGCGTTTTCAGGGACACTCACACGTAAATATGACTTGTAGTCCATCACCTGTAGATATAGATTTATATAATAAATATCTTACAAGTCTGACAAAAGATGATTTCTATATCTTCTTCATATGTAACAAAAGAGCAGAACTCTACGCTTTATTATATGACCTAAAAACAAACACAAAATATACCACAGCAGACATAGACATCATAAAAGAAACAGATATGTCAAACTGGTACGAACAAGTAAAAGAAAATATAAAAGAACACAAACCTATAATAAAACCAGGACAATATGCAGGTTCCTTCGCACACGGTTATGGCGACGATATATACTACGCCGACGCCGAAGAAAGGCAAATAGGTTTTCAACGCAGAGACTATGGTACGTTTCCTGATAGCTGGGACGCACGCGTAGCACGAGAAAAAGAAAAAGAAAAAAATAAAAAAGCTAAAAAAGGAGGCAGTAAAAAATGAACATTTCAAAATCAGCAGATTATTTTAATCCAACAGAAATAACAGCACCTATACACATTATAGGTTGTGGAGCTGTAGGCTCTACACTTGCAGAAATGCTAACAAGAATGGGATGCACAAACCTTATACTTTATGATTTCGACACCGTAACCCCACACAACATAGCCAATCAAATGTTTTTAGATAAACACATAGGGCAACCAAAAACAAGTC
>JAZQHY010000008.1:0-30793 GCA_045540815.1 Clostridia bacterium
AGAAATGGCGTAATCAGCTTGATGAATTTGAATGGGGTGTACAGAAAGCAATGATGCTTTCTGTGTTGCATAATTCATAGCACACCATTTATTAAAGAATTTGTAATTCGAAATTGTCGAGCAAAGTTAATGAATGATTTTAGATGCAACATTGTAAGCAAGGAGCTTGCGATGTTGCTTTTTTACTTTATGTTGTACAGTTGTTGAAATTGCAGGTGTGCTGTGTTACAATTAGCCTAACAAACTTGAATTCAGGGGGGAGTTTTTATATGCAGGATTTTTCTATGTCAATGTTATGGTTTTGGGTGTGTTATGTGTTAGTTACTGTTGTTGGAATACTACATACTGTTTTTAATATCTATGTGTTGCATATGAAACCGATGGATGACAAAAGTATGGGTGAGGCATACGAAAACACTAAGCCGTGGCATCCGTTGTACAATATCGTTCTGTTTTCAGTTTTTGGATATTTGTATATGAATGGCTTGGCGACACCTACTATAAACGAAGCTTTAATTACAGGTTTAATCTGGGCAGGGATATGTATAGTGTTTGATGTGTTTGGTTGGGTTGTTATCA
The DNA here is from genome assembly GCA_045540815.1 of Clostridia bacterium. Lineage (GTDB taxonomy): Bacteria > Bacillota > Clostridia > UMGS1810 > UMGS1810 > JAZQHR01. The sequence goes on from JAZQHY010000008.1 coordinate 580, forward strand.
AGCATCCGTGGAGCTTGTCATTCAAAGAGTTTTATGTTGACTATCAGCCTTGGATCACTTTGATTTACATCGCAATCTTTTTGGGACCTGTTGTTGGATTTGTTTTCTGCTGACGGATCAAGATACACGAATGATACATCAAAATTTGACTCGCATTAATCAAAGAGTAGAGCATAGGTGACTTGTGCATCTATGCTCTTTTTGTTTGGACACAGTTATTGAGATTTCAAGTATGCTGTGTTAATATTAACTAAATACTTGAATTTGGATAAGAGAGGTTATCTTATGAATATATCACTTAAGAAAGCGGCGCTTTCTGATTGTGCTGAAATACATAAAATGCAGGCGACTGCTTTTACACAGTTGCTAGAAAAATATCAGGATTATGATACAAATCCAGCATCAGAACCCCTTGAGAGAATAGAGTATAAATTCAATCAGGATGCTACTGACTACTTGTTTATATTGGCAGATGATGTGAAAATCGGTGTTGTAAGAATAGTGAAACTCAGCGAAGAAATACATAGAATATCACCAATTTTTATTTTGCCAGAATTCCAGAATAAAGGCTATGCTCAAATGGCAATGGCTGAAATCGAATCACGTTATTCTAATGTTAAAGAATGGCACCTTGACACAATCAAGCAGGAAGCAAAGCTTTGCCATTTATACGAGAAATGCGGTTATGTTGCAACAGGTAAAGAGGAAGATATAAAAGACGGAATGACGATTGTGTATTATCAGAAAAGATTATATTGATTGATGAGGACAGAAAAATGATTATTTTAGTTACCGGTGCGTCACATACAGGAAAGACTGCACTCTCTCAAAAACTGCTTGAAAAATACAAATATCCGTACTTATCAATAGACCATTTGAAAATGGGTTTAATCCGTAGTGGTAACACGAAACTTACTCCGATGAGTGATGATGCTGAACTCACAGCTTATCTATGGCCTATCGTTTCTGGAATGATTAAAACCGCCATAGAGAACAACCAAAATCTTATTGTTGAGGGTTGTTACATTCCTTTTGACTTTGCGAAAGATTTTGAAAAAGAATACCTTGATAACATCAGGTATTACTGCCTTGTACTAAGCGAAAGCTATATCAAAAAGCACTTCGCTGACATAAAGAAATATGCAAGCGTTATCGAAAATCGCTTGGACGATGAGGGTTGTACTGTTGAGAGTGTTTTAGAGGACAACGCTCTATATTTAGAGCTTGCTCGAAAATACAAAGTGAACTATATCCTCATCGATGATAAATACGAAATTGATATTGATTTATAACGATAAAACCGAATTTGGAGAATGCTTTATGGCTATGTGGAATCCTTGGCGAGGTTGTAAAAAATGCAGTGACGGATGTCTGCATTGTTATATTCACAAAGGCGATGCTAAACGTGGCGTTAACATCAACGATATCGTAAAAACAAAAGATTTTTATAAGCCAATTGAGAAGTTGAAAAACGGAAACTACAAGATGAAATCAGGGATAGTTTATCTTTGCTTTTCAACAGACTTTCTTATTGAAGAAGCGGACGAGTGGCGTAAAGAATGTTGGTCGATGATAAGAGAGCGACAGGACTGCACGTTCCTTTTTCTTACTAAACGAATAGAGCGTTTTATAGAATGTATCCCTGATGATTGGGGTGAAGGATATGAAAATGTTGTTGTGTGTTGCACGATTGAAAATCAAAGGAATGCAGACAAAAAGCTATCCGTGTTTCAGTCACTGCCGATAAAACATAAATGCATTACCGCACAGCCATTGCTCGAAAGCGTGGATATAGAGAAGTACCTTGATGATATTGAGTTGGTCGTCGTTGGTGGAGAATCTGATCGTTATGCCCGACCGCTTGATTACAACTGGGTGCTGAAGATCCGTGAGCAATGTATAAGGAAGAATGTAAGCTTTGAATTCAGACAGTTGGGAACATATTTTATAAAAGACGGTAAGCAATATAAGTTGCAGACAAAAGACCTGTGCAAACAGGCAAGACAAGCAAATATTGACTATAAGAAACAGTAATTAAAACACAATTTATGAGGTTAATATGAGCAAATCGTTACTATTAAGATTTCAATAAAATATATCTGCCTTCTAAAACAAAAAACCGACCTTTATAGGTCGGTTTGTGTTTCGGGTGTTCATAACGGACTTGAATCTGCGGCATCCTGGTCCCAAAGACGGAAAGAACAATATATTCCGTTTATTTTTAATGCTAACCACTACATATAGTGGTATTTGCTACACGAAAGCATACTCTTTAGCACTCTTATCTACACTGTTTCCATATACTACAATTCTAGAAGTGGGACAAACTGTGGTCGTAAAAACTCCCTGAGAATGTGTTCAAAAAACACCTTCTCAGGGAGTGCTTGTTTGCAGTATGTTAGCTTAGATTTTACACTAAGTCAAGGAGTTTACCGTATCAAATTCTGACCTGCTATAATCAAAGAATAGTGAGTGACTATTTTTTACAAGAAAACAATTGATTTTGAAAACTCTTGAGTTATAATGAAAGTGTGAAACAAAATTGAATTTTCTGACCTCAAAGTTTGTATTTTTATTTAGGTAAAAATACAGGCTCTGTTTTCAATACAACTTTTGAGGTTAATTGATTTTGTTTCGCGACAAAGGAGCTGTGTGTTTTTCTGCGTAGCTTCGGCTACGCATTTTTTATTTAGGGGGATTTGCTGTGAAAAAGTTGTTGAGTTTATTGCTGAGTATTATAATGGTTTTTAGTTATCTATGTTGTTTGACTATTATAAATGTAGGTGCAACACAAGACAGGACATCACATTTTAATAAAAACTATACATTAACAGGTAATCCAATTGATGATATTGTCGCTGTGGCGCAAGCTCAGGCAAATAGAACTAAAGCGCAAATGGGTTACACCGAAGCGTGGTGTGCGAATTTTGTTGGGGACTGTGCGAGTTTAGCTGGATTAGGTGATATCATACCTCGTAATGGATATTGTGGAACATTATATGACAATATTATCAACGCAGGAGGAGAAGAAGTTTCTACTCCACAAAAAGGTGATATCATCTTTTACATTTGTACCGCAGGATCTGCCAATTGTCCGGATTCTGGTTACCCTTGGGTGCATGTAGGTATAATGACTAGTTCATCATCATCTATAGAAGGCAACTCTGGTGGTAAGGTTGCTGTGAAATCTAAAGTTACATATACAGATATGAATGGGCATACTTATGGGCATTCTGGAACAAACTCTGTTATAGTAAAGTATTTACGACCAAATTATCCATCCCAAGAACCTGAGATTAAGTATTGGTATGAAGATTTAGAATTAGTTGATTTGGGTGATAATTTCAGTGCAAGAATCCGAAATGTTGCATTAGATGTATTGGTTACAAATTTTAATGGAAATGTGGTTATAGGAAAACACTATGACTATAAAATAGCGAGACAAATATGGAATTTTACCAGAAATTCTGATGGTTCATATAAAATTAAATCTTGTCTAAACGATTACTGTATGGAACTTCATAATTTTGATGATTTCGATGGTGGTAATATTACATGTATACCTGCTAATGGATCAACTGCACAAGATTGGTTTATATACTTAAATCCTGACGGTAGTTATTCGATGCGTCCTAAATGCTCGGATGAAAGAGTTATAGATGTGACCAATGGCATTTCTACAGACGGAAACAACTTGCAGCTGTGGAGTTATAATAAAACTTATAGTCAAAAATTTTCAATAGAAAAATGTGGAGAAGTCGTAAATCTCGGAGACGTTTTTGCAGCCTCTATCGAACACACAGATTATTGGAAGCCAATATATCAAGACGATACTGGAAATGTTGTACTTACTACTTCAAGTAGAGAAAAAATGTCGGGAATATTGTGGTACTTTGATAGAGATGAAACTAATGGTTGGTACACTATTACCTCATACAAAAACGCTAAATGCTTAGAAGTAGAAAACAATTCGACTGAACCAGGAGCTAATGTTCAGTGTGGGGATTATGTTGGTGATCATGGACAGCATTGGTTTATATTAAAAGCAATAGATACAGAAGGAAATGAATATTGTTATATAAAATCTGCTTGTTCTTCTAATAACTTAGATTTAGACTACAATATAGAAACCGATGGTACCAATATAAAAATGTGGTCATTAAACGGCAGTGATGCTCAAAGATATTCTATTTATAAAATTGAAGAGGATACCACTTATAGCATTAGCTCTAGTGATGTGGATATTGAATTAGGAGATAGTGTAGATGTAGTTATAGATAATACAACTTTTGTTACATCATATAAATTTCATATTATATCTCCAGATGGTACAGAAAGTGTGATAAATAACAATTGTAATTACACATATAAGTTTAAACCGAATAAAACTGGAAAATATGTGATATACGGAGAAGTTGAGTCTCCAGTATCAAAGGATATAGGTTCTCCAACAGATAGAAGTATAGAAATACTTGTTTCAGATCATTCCTATACGGCAATAATTACTAAATCAGCAACGTGTACAGAAGACGGGTTAAAAACATATATTTGTTCAACCTGTGGAGATACTTACACTGAAACTATTCCTGCTACTGGACATACAGAAGTTGTTGACAAAGGTTATGAGGCAACTTATGAAAAAGAGGGGCTAACAGACGGTTTACATTGTTCTGTATGCGACAAGGTGCTTGTTGAACAAGAGATTATACCTATACTTGTTATGATAGGTGATGTTGATGGAGATGGAAAAGTCAGTATTATGGATGCTACAGAAATTCAGAGACATATTGCTCAACTAACAACAATTTCTGACGAGAGAATAGCGTGTGCTGATACAGATAAAGATGGCAAAGTGTCAATTATGGATGCTACTCAGATTCAGAGATTTATCGCACAGCTCATTCCTGAATTATAAAATGAAATAGTAAAATAAACAATAAAACTCCCTAAGAACAGCGTATTTTTACACGCTCAACCTTAGGGAGTTTGTTGTTATTTTAAAATCAAATTCTGACCTACAGTAATCAAAGAATACAACAAAATACTTGCGTGAGAAAAAGCATAGTACTATAATAAAATTATCGATAAACTGCGGTTTCGATTAAATCGGTTTTGATACTCTGATTTTAAGGAGGATTATATGAACGGTATTACTATTATGCTTATTTCCCTTGCCGTGCTGTTCTTAGCTTATGTGCTTTATGGCAGATGGATTGCAAAGAAGTGGGGAATAGACCCTAGCAGAAAAACTCCTGCTTACGAGCAGAGAGATGGTGTTGACTATGAACCTGCTCCAAGGAGCGTTGTTTTCGGTCATCAGTTTGCATCGATTGCGGGTGCAGGTCCTATCAATGGCCCTATTCAGGCAGCTATTTTCGGTTGGGTGCCTGTGCTATTGTGGGTGCTTATTGGTGGTGTGTTTTTCGGTGCTGTACAGGACTTTGTTTCTATGTATGCTTCTGTCAGAAACAAGGGCAGAAGTATCGGATACATAATCGAAAAGTACATCGGTAAAACAGGAAAGAAAATGTTCCTGCTGTTTGTATGGCTGTTCTGTATTCTTGTTGTAGCAGCGTTTGCAGATATTGTTGCAGGCACATTTATGGGATACACAGTAACTGACGGAGTAAAAAGTGCGAATATCGTAGCAAACGGTGCTGTTGCAACTACTTCCATTATGTTCATCGTATTCGCTGTCTTGCTGGGACTTTTGCTTAGATACACAAAACTCCCAACTATAGTGAACACAGTTATAGCTATATCATTGCTCGTTTTAGCTATTGTAATTGGTCTGCAGTTTCCTGTGTTTCTTCCGCTTAACGCTTGGCACGGCTTTGTTTTTGTCTATATCTTTATTGCGTCTGTTGTGCCAGTATGGCTTCTTTTACAGCCTAGAGATTACCTCAACAGTTATTTGCTTGTTGCTATGATTGTAGCGGCAGTTGTTGGTGTTTTTGTGGCAAATCCGCAGATTAACTTGCCTGCTTTCACTAGCTTTAATGTTGACGGAAATTATCTTTTCCCAATACTTTTCGTAACTATCGCTTGCGGTGCGGTTTCGGGATTCCATTCACTTGTATCATCAGGTACAGCATCAAAGCAGATTAAAAACGAAAAAGATATGTTGCCTGTATCTTTCGGTTCAATGCTTTTAGAAAGCATGCTCGCTGTCGTTGCACTTATTGCAGTTGCATCATTTACAACCGGTGAAGCATCAGCACAGGGCCTTGAAACACCTGCTCAGATTTTTGCAGGTGCTGTGGCAGGCTTCCTCACAAAGATGGGACTTCCAAATGACGTTGTATTTACACTTATCACACTTTCTATTTCAGCCTTTGCACTCACATCACTTGACTCTGTTGCAAGAGTCGGAAGACTTTCATTCCAGGAACTTTTCCTTGATGATTCTATAAGCGATGAGAATATGGGTGTTGTGAGAAAGGTGCTGACAAATAAATACTTCGCAACAGTTATCACACTTGCTCCTTCATTCGGTCTGACACTTGTTGGTTACAAGAATATATGGGCATTGTTCGGTGCATCAAACCAGCTTTTGTCTGTGTTTGCTTTCCTTGCTTGTGCAGTGTTCCTCAAGAGAAAGAAGAAAGTTCGCTGGTTCTTATACGTTCCAATGGGCGTGATGATGGCAGTAACCTTCACTGCACTTTCTATGACAATATTCTCAAAAGCAAAAGCACTTTTCACAGGTGCAAGTGCTGACATCTTCGGTGATGTTTTACAGCTTACTTTTGCAACTCTTATCATCATTCTTGGTGTCTGCGTTGTTATTGACGGCATCAAGAAACTTACTTCAAAAGTTGAAGAAGTAGATGAAACAGAAGAACTAACCGAGAAAGTGAATTCATAATATCTAACCTCTGTATATCCCAAAAGGATTGCAGAGGTTTTCTTTTTGAATGACAGAGAAAAGAAAACAGAATATATGAGTATAATTATAAAGCCGATGAGAGTTTGAATTCTCATCGGCTGTTTCTTTGAATGTAAAGCTATAATTTCTTTTTCATCAGTCCGTGTTTGTTGCAGTAAATGTACAAGTATCCTCTACCGCGAAGTTGAAATCTCGTTTCAGCATTACCTTCAGGATAGAATTTCACAAATTGAACTTTGTCAGATGTGAGATACGCAACAAATGAAATAAAATGAGATTTTGTCATATCGTGCATTACGGTGATAAAATGCTCGTCTTCAACTTTTTCGATATTGATTTCGTGCGCATCGTCTATGTCTTCTGCTTCAAGAGGTGGAAGTATTATACCGCAACAACTAATAACCGCATCACCCATAGTGTGTATCGCATTTCCGCACACAGGACAAACATGAAATTTTGACCTGAGAACATTAGAAGAAGTGTTTTTGTTTATAACAGTATCTCCTGACATAAGTTCCATAACTGATACACCTAGAGCAGAACTCAGTGGTTCAATAAGCGATATATCAGGTAGACCTTTTCCGGTTTCCCATTTTGAAACCGCCTTACTGCTGACACCTATCTTTTCTGCAAGCTGAGTTTGTGTTAAGTTTTTAAGCTCACGCAGACGTTTAATCACTGCACCTGTAACATAAGTATTCATACCAATTCTCCTTTGAATTAAGTATAATACCTGAATCTTAAAACCTCAACCTACTTTGCGTGGAATTAAAACATCGCTCAAAAATTGACTAGCTGTAAGCAAAAAATAGGTGCTATATAGGTTGAATCAGGTGTGCCAAAGTTAGCATTGTATAAATTGTAGATGTGTGTTAGAATGAAAATATATTCCTGTATTGGAGGGGTTCTAGTGAAAGGTTCAGAGTGTAAATTTGTTAAATATATGGAAGGCTCAGATAAGCGATTTGTAATTCCTGTTTATCAGCGTAATTATGATTGGAAAATGGAGAACTGTAAACAGCTTTACGATGATCTTGTAAAAATAATCATCAGTGGCAGAAAAAGTCATTTCTTTGGCAGCCTTGTTTCTGTATATAATCCAGATGGACACAATGAGGAGTTTTTGGTTATTGATGGACAGCAAAGACTAACAACAGTTTCACTATTATTCCTAGCTATGTATAACCTTATTGACAAAGGGATTCTTGTTCCTGAGACTTCTAATTTGAAACAGCGTATATATGAAGAATACCTGGTAGACAAATGGCAGCCAGAGGAAACTCGAATTAAGCTTAAACCTGTTAAGAATGATCAGTTTGCTTTTGGGAAGTTGTTTGAAGATCCAAAAGAATATATACGTGATTCAAATTTAACAGTAAATTATGATTATTTCTATAACCGTATTCAAAAGCGGGAGATTACGATTGATCAGCTATATAATGCAATTTGTTGTCTTGAAATCATAAATATTAAATTGGATGTTAATGATAATCCACAGTTGATTTTTGAAAGTTTGAACTCAACAGGTTTGGATTTAAGCGAAGGTGACAAAATCAGAAACTTTATTTTGATGGGTCTGCCTACAAAAGAGCAAAACGATTATTATGAAAAATATTGGAATAAGATTGAAGTTTATACTAAGTATGATGTTAGTGCTTTTATTCGAGATTATCTTAGTGTAAAACAGCAATCTATTCCACAACAAAAAAAGATATATAGTATTTTCAAGGACTATGTAGAAACAGGAAATCTACAAACAGAACCGCTTCTGTTGGATATGTTAAATTACGCTAAAAGATATTCAGTTCTCTTAGGCAGTAAGATTGGTAGTTCTACATTGGAAGCTTGTATTTATCGATTGAATCGTTTAGAAACTACAGTAACCAGACCATTCTTTCTTGAAGTTTTACGTCTTTATGATGAAAATAAATTAGAACTAGAACGAGTTACAGAAATTTTCTTAATCGCAGAAAACTACCTTTTCAGAAGAAGCATATGTGACTTGCCGACTAATGCGTTGAATAAGATTTTCTTAATGTTGCATCGTGAAGTTATGCGTTGCGATGGTACAGAGAATGACTATGTAGAAAAGTTTAAGTACATACTTTCAACAAAGAAAGAAAGAGCACGCTTTCCTGATGAAGAGGAGTTTTCTTTAGCCTTTACGAGCAAACCTGTTTATTTGATGAATAGCAAAAACAAGATATATATTCTTGAAAGATTAGAAAACTTCGGTACCGCTGAAGACAAGGATGTGTATCGCCATTGCGATGAGGGTGTATATTCTATTGAACACATTATGCCACAGCATCTGACACCTATATGGCAAAAAGAGTTAGGAGAAGATTTTGAACAAATACACGAAGTGTGGTTACATAGAATTGCTAACCTGACATTAACCGCATATAATTCTAAATACAGTAACAATCCGTTTGCTGAGAAGAAAACTATGAAAAATGGTTTTGATGATAGTGGTATTCGTATGAATACATGGATTTCTAAGAAAAGCAATTGGACTTTATCTGAATTAGAAGAACGTAGTGCTTTCTTAACAACTCGTGCATTAGAAATATGGGGTTTTCCTACTACGGTATATAAACCTGAAGAAAAGCAGATGGACTCTTTCACCTTAGACGATGAATCATCATTAATGAGTGGTCGCTATATTGTACGTTTTAGCTATAAGAATACAGAGCAACCAGTGTCTAGCTGGGTAGAAATGTATCAAAAGGTTTTGCAGATTTTATATGCAGAGGACAAGGCTATAATAACCAGACTTGCTGCATCATCTGAGGATGGTGTTGCCTTGCATTTCAGCTTAACAGGAAAAGATTTTTCTAAGAGTGTAGAGATTGGCGATGGTATTCATGTTTGGACGAATACCAATACATGGAGCAAACTTTCTATTCTGAACAAACTGTTTGCATTGTATGATATCGATCCTACTGAATTAGTTTTTTATTTGCGCGATGAAAATGAAACTAATGAGGATGAAAAAGGAACGCGTTATGAACTTAGAAGAAAATATTGGGCATATGCTCTTGATTTTATTCATGAAGCTCACAAAGAAGAAGGTTCCTTTGGTAATGTTAACCCTTCAAAAGAAAACTGGATAAGTGGTTTTATTGGTGTTCAGGGCTTCAGTATCACTTGTGTTGCGAATTGGGACAGTGCAAGAGTTGAAATGTATCTTGGTAAGAGTAAAGCTCAGGAGAATAAAAAAGCTTTCGATGAATTGTACTCGAAAAGAAACGAGATAGAAGAAAAGCTTGGAATAACTCTTGAGTGGAATAGAGGAGAGGATATTAAGTCATCTAAGATTTATTGTCAGTTAAACAATGTTAGTATTGAAAATGAAACTGATTGGTTGCAGATGGCTCGTTTCCATGCTGAGTGGAGCAAGAAGTTTTTTGATGTTATTGTTCCATACCTTAATTCCTGACCTAAAAATAAATTAAATAATTCACCTATAAAGAGTGCGTGAGGGACAAGCCCTATGACCGCACAGCAACCTGCAGTATGTAAGGTGCTAAAGCTTGACCGATAGGATAATCTCACGAGCCTGTCGGAAACGATGGGTTCGTTTCTTTTTGCACTCTTTTAGAATAAAATTTTTAAAGGAGTAATCTTTATGAAATCAATCAAAGAATTAGTAATGAAAGAAACAAGACCAGTGTATATTCACACACCATCAAAAGCGTTAGCTAAAGATTTTCTGAAACAAGCAGAAAAAGAAGGATTTTTATTCAGTGATGGTAAACGACCTACTAAGAAACCTTTAGATGATTATTATGCATTACATCAGGATCTGACTATGAATTATATCGGCTACATCGGTAGACTTCGTTACAACAGTAATGATAACGGAATACTAAGGGTTGAATATCAGGAGTTGTTTAAAGAATAGAACGTGATTAACGCTCAAATTCTGACCTGCATTAATCAAAGAATAAAGCTTATTTCAAAAACTTAAGTTCTCCATTGACAATTCATAACAAATTTAATACAATTATACTAAGAACAAATGTTCTATTGGTTTGTGCTAGGAGGAATTGGAATGACAGAGATAGAGAAAATTGAGTACGCTAAATCATTTATAGATAAACTTGCAAATGGAATAAACCCGATTGACGATTCGCAGATTAAGGAAGATGATATAGTTAATAATGTCAGAATTTCTAGATGCTTATTCTTTGTGTCAGATGTGCTCAGACAAATTATTGCAAATGGTAGCATAAAGAAAAAGTCTGCAAAAATCCCGTTTGCATTGGCATTGGAAGAAAGAGCAAATTTTGAGTACTCCGATATCCCTATTCCTGTGAGTGAGATAACTAAGCGTTTCAATGCTCTCGTTACTAATGAAGATATGAAAAAATTATCACATAAAAATATTACCGAGTGGTTAATTTCCATCGATATGCTTTATGAGATGACTAAACCTGATGGTAAAACAACAAAGCGTCCTACAGAACACGGTATGGCAATCGGTATAACTACAGAAACAAGAACAGGTATGAGAGGTGAGTATGTAGTTACTGTTTACGATAAAAATGCTCAGGAGTTTATTGTAAATAATCTTGATGCTGTGTTAGTATCTAAATATAAAAAGTGATTTGTGAAAGTCTGTGTATTGTAATATACGTGAATTAGCTAAATATAACCAGAGGAGGTTTGGGCTTGAGAAAAAATATAACAAGAAATGGATTTGTAAAGTGTATTAATGATTTGTTTTCCATCTGCAGCGTTGGAGGAGTGATGCAAGCTTCAATTTGCATATCATTGGGGCTATTTTGTTTAGATTATTATGATGTACCATCTCGAGTTGTCAATATGCTTCCACATGAGCTGAGTGCTGTATTGGTAGTGTTATTAGTTCTATTAAGTGTGATTTGGATTTGCGAAACCCATTTTTTCAGTTTATTTAAAATTATGTCAGTTAATATTATTGATATATTATCTGAGATTACTATATTTTCTGTTCTGCCATATTCTATTCCTCGTATGTATATATTAGGAGAAAGTATATATGTTGTAGTAGCAATGCTTTCAGCAATGTTGGCAGGTATTATTTTATCGGTTCGATTTATCATTAGGTGGACAAGAATATCGCGAACAAATAGTGAACAAGGCAACTTAACAGACTTAAAGGCAATTTATAGTAATGATTTTACTAGAGTAGATGGTCAGCCTATCTTTGTTTTAGAGGAAGATGTAGATTATGATTTGTTGGATAGACAGAGCATTAGCAATCAACTATTTCGTTCGATAACACATTGCCAACCCAAGAATAGCTATGTTATTAGTCTTGAAGGTGCGTGGGGTGTAGGGAAAACGACAATTATCAACTGCGTGAAAAGAGAGTTAAACGATTCTGAATATATTGTTGTTGATGATTTTGATCCGTGGCTATATGGAACTCAAGAATCACTTCTATTAGCTATGTATGAATCGATCATAAACCATACGGGATTAAAATATAGTCCGATTAAAAGTGCGAAATTATGCAAAGAACTTAGTAAAATAATTGTTGATAGCCATACAACAGCCAAAATACTATATAGCATTTTTAATGGCATTAATCAGAATGGTGATACTGTTAACAAGCTAAAAAATCAACTTTCATCTTATTTGACTATTAATGATAAAACGATTGTTTTTATTATTGATAATCTAGATAGAGTGAATGATGAAAACATTGTTTTTTTATTTAAGTTGATAAGTATAGTGTTTGATTTACCAGGTATTGTTTATGTTTTGTCATTTGAAAAAGAAAGGGTTAGTAGTATCTTAGAAAAAACTCATGAAATTGATCCAAGGTTTATAGAAAAGATTATTCAACAAGAAATAAAGGTGCCGGCAATTAGTAATGAAAAAACAGATTTAGTGTATAAAAAGTGTTTGGAGAATTTACTAGCCTCGTATGGTGTTTCTGTGAATGAGATGAAGGTGTATAGCCCCGTAATAAAATATATTGTCGCCAAAAATAAAGATATGCGAATGTTTAAAAGAATGATAAATTCGGTGTTTGCGATCGTGTTTTGTGAAGATACGCTTCTTTATAAGGTCGATTTGCTAGCGATTGAGGCTATACATTTTTATGAACCCGATTTATATAAAATCATTTACGATAATAGAGAGTTTTTTATTTCTCATGAACGAGGATTTGACTTTTTATCAATACATGTAAATAAAGATAAGTTTAACTTCGAAGGTAAAAAGTTTTTGGATAGCCTGTTTGAAACGTATGTTAATGAAAAGGAGCTTTTAGCATCTGTGTTCCCTTATGTTGAAAGATATACGGCAAATGGGATACTAGAATATGACTACATTGTTCCAGATCCCAAAAACGCTGAAGTTTTAAGGTTGTCTCGTGCATGTGATGGTAAGTATTTCGATTTGTACTTCAGTTATGGATCTAACAGCTACATTAGGATGCGCAAAAAAGCTGAACAACTAATTTCTCAACTGAATATTTGCCGAGATCTAGAGATGGTAGAAAAAATTCTTTTTTCTACTTTTTCAAATATACCTTATTATCAACACAAAGAGCTTGTTGAACATTTACAGTATCATATTGGAGATGTAGATAAACACAAGTCATGGATGATTGCTACTGGATTATTGTCCCAAATAAATATAGTTTCTCATATTGGAGACTTTTTCGGACTTGATCCTAAAACTCGTGTACAATACATAATCTCTATGTTGTTATTAATGTGTTCTAATGAAGAATATGTGTTGTTTTTGGATGCGACCAAAAATGATTATTCAAAACTAAATGTTATGCTTGGTATACATCATTGGTTGGATAGTGATAAGGATGAACATTATGAAGAAAGAAAAAAATTAGCAGAACAAATGTTTTTGATATATTCATCTATGTGCGAAAAAGTAATTGATGAACAGATTGATTTGTATGAGAATATACATTATGAAATAGATAATGTTTGGGGATTATATCACTACTTTAAGCTAATTGGAAAAGAAGATGATTTTCCGAAATATATCGCGGATACTATTTCTCTGAAAAATATTTATCGTATTCTTTGGGACGTTACAAAACTGTCCATTAGTAGTTGCTATATGTATTCAATTAACGAAAGTGATTTTAATGTTATTTTTAAAAACAGACAAATAGTCGATGAAGCAATTGAAAAGAACCCTCCAAAAACTGATGATGAATTTCTAGTTTATAAAATATATGATTTATATAAAAACGGCGAGACAGATGAATGGGAACGCAAAAAATTCACATCAGATAACCCGATATTTCTTGAACTGTGATGATGGTTAATAAAAAACTCATTAAGGCTAGTGTGACTGGTAGTGTTGTACTAGCCTTGCTTTTTTGTAAGAGCATATATTTGTCGATTTTAGTTGAACGGAAACATAATGATGCTTGACATGTGGGCTGATTGTGTTGTTATCTTGCACAGATATTGAACTGCTAAAATATGAAAAATGCTGAAATCTCAGTATTTCTGCTAAAAACGGTTGATGTTTATTTTGTGGAGGGGTATACTGATTTCATAATCAAAATCTACAGCTATAGATGTTTTGAGGTGGAAATATGGTAGCTAGTTATAAGAAATTATTCAAACTATTAATTGACCGAGATATGAAGAAAAAAGAACTTGCTGAAAAGGCAGGTGTTAGTATTGCTACAATCACTAAAATGGGCAGAGATGGAGCAGTTGTGTCTAGCGACGTGCTTGTAAAGATATGCACAGCACTTAACTGTTCGATGGATGATATCGTTGAGATTCTGCGTGAAGAATCTGTATAATAATCAATTGTTTATATATAAAAAAGGAGCGTTTTATGAGCGTTTTTAAATTAGGAGAATTATTTTGTGGGCCAGGTGGGCTCGCATATGGAGCGATAAATGCTGATATCAATGTAGATGGTTTTGGTATTGAACACGCTTGGGCGAATGATTATGACAGCGATACCTGTAATACATATAGATATAATATTTGTCCCAATGACCCAGATAGTGTTATTTGTGGTGATGTTAGGAAAATTAATCTATCATCATTACCTCCAATTGATGCGTTAGCTTTTGGTTTTCCATGCAATGATTTTTCTGTAGTTGGAGAACAAAAAGGTTTTGATGGGAAATTCGGACCTCTTTATTCATATGGTGTTAAAGTGTTAATAACTCATAAACCTCAATGGTTTTTGGCAGAAAACGTAGGTGGTCTCCGTAGTGCTAACGATGGTAATGCTCTTCAGGTTATTATAAGTGATTTGCAGAAAGCAGGTTATAGGGTTTATCCTAATCTATATAAGTTTGAAGAATATGGAGTACCTCAAGCGAGACATAGAATTATCATTGTAGGTATTCGTAAAGACTTACCTTACCAATTTAAAGTTCCCAGCACAAATCCATATAAGAATGTAGATGTAAGTTGTAAAACTGCAATTGAAACCCCTCCAATTCTACCGAATGCACTTAATAATGAAAAAACAAAACAATCAAAAGTTGTGATAGAGCGACTTAAGCATATTAAGCCGGGACAGAATGCTTTTACGGCGGATATCCCAGAGGAGTTACAGTTAAAAGTTAGAGGTGCTAAAATCAGCCAGATATATAAGCGTCTTGATCCTTTTAAACCTGCTTATACAGTTACTGGTTCAGGTGGCGGTGGAACCCACATGTATCATTGGAGCGAACATAGGGCTTTAACAAATAGAGAGCGAGCAAGACTACAAACTTTTCCAGACCATTATTATTTTATGGGTTCTAAAGAATCGGTTCGAAAACAGATAGGTATGGCCGTTCCATGTGAAGGAGCAAAAGTGATTTTTGAAGCTATTCTAAAAACATTTGCAGGTATTCCTTATGAGTCTATGGATGCAAATATAGAAGAATAATTATGGAGGATATGATGTCAAAAAACAGCAATTTCCCTACGAGAGCTAAACTTATAGAAGAAACCTATAAGGCACTATTGCTGTGCAATGGTTCTGCCACTAATGATGAAATATTAGAACAAGTAATAAAGTTACTAAATTTGCCTGATGAAATTATAAACATTATGCATGTCGATGATATGCAAACTAAACTACAATATGAACTTAGATGGGCGAGAACATATCTGAAAAAATATGGTGCTATTAATAATAGTAAAAAAGGAGTATGGTCATTATCTAGTGGGTATGATCAAGATACGGTTGTTGACGGAGTTTATGTTTGCCACAAAGTTAGAGAAATTGATTCAGTAGCCGGTACTGTAAGCGGTACTAATAAATCAGATATATTGATGCCAGAAGGAGAAGAGGTTATTGATGATAATGAAGAAAGTTGGAGAACGGAAATATCCAAAACTCTTCATACAATGGATTGTTATGATTTTGAAAAGCTTACGATGCGATTGTTAAGAGAATGTGGCTTTTCGAAACTTTCTGTTACTAAGAAAAGTGGAGACGATGGAATAGATGGTTTTGGTAAGGTAATGTTGAATGGAATAGTTTCAATAAATGTTGCGTTCCAATGCAAAAGATATGCTGGAGTTATTTCAAACTCACAAATTAGAGATTTTAGGGGATCTTTGACAGCAGGAATAGAGAAAGGGATTTTTATTACTACTGGTGCATTTAGCAACCCAGCTATTCAAGAAGCTATGAATCCAGGCAAAACACCATCTATCGACTTGATTGATGGTGAACAATTGATTGATTTACTACTTGAGCACGAGTTGGGTATCACAAAGCAAACTAAAACAGTATATAAAATAGATAAGAAATTTTTCGAAAATGTTTAGAGATATGCTAAGAATAGAGGTAAGTATATGTTGAATTATTGGTGGGTAACCAGACCAAAAAGAAAACTAAATAGTATACCTGAAGTTTTGGCTTGTTGTTCGTCTGTATCACTAAACTCTGAATGGCAAGGTAATCTCTATACACATTTAGCTTTTGAAAAATCACTTGAAGAATGGGGATTGAAACGAGTAGGGGAACGAAGAGATGGACGTGGTGGCGGTGGACGCACATATTTTGCTTGGTTGTTTAGTTTAGGATTAGTTTTTACCCATGAATTGACTGGACAAACTAAACTAACTTTAGCAGGTGAAGCTATTGTTAATGGAAATGACCCTGTAGCTGTTTTAAAAAATCAAGTATTGAAATATCAGTTTCCATCACCATTTTCACTCTCACCAAGTACATCTAAAACACGCGTAAATCCTAGATTTAAAGTGCGACCATTTAGGTTTTTACTCAGATTATTATGCGATAAGAGAGTTGACTTAAAACTTTCTAAAGAGGAAATCGGTAGAGTGGTGGCTGTTTGGGCTGAAAATGAAAGAGATGCTACTTATGAGCTAGTAGTTAATCGTATTTTAGCCTACCGAGAAAAAGGAACAGATTCTTTGCCTGAGGATTATCTTTCGCTCTATGCACCTAGTACTGGTAAGAGTAATATTTTGCATCCGTATAGTCATCTTGATGATTTGGCTAATACTTTAATCAATTGGTTGGAATATACGCAATTGATTTCGCGTGAGTGTCAGTATATTGCAGTTCTTCCAGAGAAGATGGCAGAAGTACAAATGTTACTAAATGATGGTTCAAAACTTATTGATAGGGCAGAAGAACAAGAGTATTTTCAAAGAAAATATGGACTTGATCCGCGGCACCTAAAAGATACTAGAAATTTGTCCGAGACTAAAACGGTAACAGCTATGATGATTGCGGAACACAAGGTGAAGCAGGCTTTTCTTAGCGAAGCTTTGCGTAGACCAATTAGCGGTGTTAATGCAAGTTTAGTCGATATTATTTCATCAAAAACGGGACTGCCCCACAGACAATCTGAAGAAATCCTTCTAAAGTTATATCCACATGGGGCTGTAGGAGCCTTTATGACGGAGTATTTTGAGATGGCTTTTAAGGGCCGTGATGAAGCCGCAGATTTCGAAAAAGCTACAGCAGAGTTGTTTAGAGAAGTTTTTGGTTTTAACACTAAATATGTGGGACCGGTAGGATTAACTCCGGATGTTTTATTGCTTTCTGACTCTGATAGATACTGCGGCATTATCGATAATAAAGCTTACAGTAAATATACTGTTAGTAATGATCATCATAACAGAATGGTACATAATTACATTGGTAATTTAGGATATTATTGTGAATCAGATAACCCATTGGCTTTCTTTTCATATATAGCTGGAGGATTTGGTAGTAATATTAATAATCAGTTATCTAGTATAGTTAATGAAAGTGGAGTGCATGGTAGTGCTGTTACAGTTTCTAATATCATCAAAATGGTAGAGAAACAACAGAGTACACCGTACTCCCATCTTCAATTAAAAAATATCTTTTCTTTAGATCGTCAAGTGATTCTATCCGATTTATAAATTAATGTGACTTACATTAGAGAGGTAAAGAGTATGTCAAATAATATGTTTTATTGCGATATTGAAAGCAATGACTCGACTAAAGGGGTAATTGAACTACTTACGGAATACGCTCAATCTTCATCTTCCCAGGTTTACATTATCAATGCTCCATTAAATGTAGAAGATGATGCCTATGATTATAAATATGGTGCTGCAATCTTAATACCAAAACATAAGATCTTACTTGTTGATTTTTCAAACGATTGTGATGAGTTTAAAGATTATTGCGAAGATTTTATAGAAGACCTGGGTTATCTTTCCGAGAAATATGATTATAAAATGCAATTAGGTAGACCTAGATTATGGCGAAACAAACTGGTTGAATCAGTAAATGTTTCAGAGTTGGATTCAATTGAAGACATTATCAATAAGTCGAGCTTAGATAGTGTGGTAGATCAGAGAAATGCGGATTATTTGATCTCTCTACTTATAGGAAGTATTAATGATATTAATCGTATAGGTGGTCAGTATCCTGATACATTGTTAGATCAGGTTAAAAAGAAGATTATTTTATTTGATGGAGATCAAAGTAGGTTTATTTATTCAGACTCATCTACTAGTAAGAGAATAACGATTCAAGGACTGGCGGGTACTGGCAAAACTGAATTGTTACTGCACAAACTAAAGGATTTATATCTAAAAGATAAGGATTGCAAAATTGCTTTTACATGTTTTAACAGGATTCTTGCACGTAGTATGAAGAAACGAGTTCCAGAATTTTTTAACTTTATGAGGGTGGAGGAACAAATAGAATGGGATAAACGTTTATGGGTAATGTCTAGCTGGGGATCTGAAGGAAGATTAAATTCAGGGGTATACGCATATATATGTTCGTTTTACGGTTTGAAATTTCACTCGTATGCGTATAATCGAACTTTTGATGATGTATGTAAAATAGCCTTATCAGAATTACACAAGAAATCTGAGTATGATTGCTGTTTTGATTATGTATTAATCGATGAAAGTCAAGATTTTCCTGAAAGTTTTTTTCAATTATGTGAAAAGGTGACAAAGAAAAATGTTTATCTTGCTGGCGACATTTTTCAGGATATATACGATTGTTCGATAGATAAATCTGTAAAAAGTGATTACTTGTTGAATAAATGCTATAGAACTGATCCTCGAACACTTATGTTCGCTCACGCTGTTGGTATGGGGCTTTATGAAAAACCCGTTATACGTTGGTTGAATGATGAAGAGTGGGAATCATGCGGATACATTGTTAACAGACAAAATAATAATTTTTCGCTTTCCCGTATTCCGCTGAGACGTTTTGAAGATGTTGATTTAACAGAAGTTAATAGCATCGAGGTTATAGGTTATCCTATGGATTCTGTAGAAAAGAAAATATTTGAGATAATTGATGACATTAGGGATAAAAATCCAACGGTAGAAGCTGGAGATATTGCAATTGTATTTTTAGAAGGTTCTAGTAGAGCAAATTATCAATTGGCTGATTATTTAGCGATGAAAATCGATAGTAAATATGATTGGAAAGCAGTGAAAGGTTATGAGGTTAAAGATAAGGTTACAGATGCTGTTTTTATTAGTAATCGTAATAATATAAAGGGATTAGAATTTCCATTTGTGATTTGTCTTGTTCGAGGTAGAATAACAGATAACGTGTTCTCAAGAAACACAATATATATGATGTTAACACGTTCGTTTATTACTTCATACTTAGTAATAAATAATTATAGTCCACAACAATCATTGCTTGAGGAAAATTTCAATGGTGAATTCATAGATGTATATTCAAAAGCAGCTGAGTCTATTTGTTCTACAGGGATTATGCAGTTGAGAGAACCACCACAAAGCGAAAAGGAACAGCAAAATCAGAAGGTTTCTATTGCAGTCACAAAGCAACGCTCAGCAAAAGATGTCGTTGAAGGAGTAATTAATAAATTCCCTCAATTGTCAGCCAAAAATAGAAAAAGAATACTTGTCGCTATGATGGAGTTAATAGGAGATGAGGGCGTTATGACAGAATATGAAATCCAAGATAGAACTCAAAAAATGATAAGTGCTTTTATTTGATGAGGCTTGTATGAAACATTTTTGTTATGAAATGACACATGATGTGTATTTAAAAGCATGTCAGCCAATTAGAAAGAAAGAAGATATAATTAGACTGCTTTTTTACACAATAAAAATAATGATTTCTACACCAGCCAAAACAGATGATACTGTTGATAATTCTAGGAAAATAATATTACATATTGATAAAATGAGCAGGATATTATTTCTTGTTGATGATAAAATTTTTTCTTTTCAGTTCCCCTTTGTCGTTAGTGAAGACAAGGAGAGAGAGACGTTGAAGGTGCAAATTCATGGTATAACAATAGATAGCCTTATTTCGTCGATGGTTTTATCGATAGTCTTGGACTCTGCTATGTTCGATACATCACTATCTAATATGGATGAATTTGTTCTTAAACATTTGATCGAAAATGAATGGGATAGCATTGATCTAGATGATGCATGCAAAATTGTCAAACATTTAGTGTTGTTTGAACCAGGTTACTTGCGTTATGATCACGATGTTGAGCACCAAAATGGCACTTTGCATCCCGAACATCATTTAGATTTGTTCTATTCTTCTAATAATGAGGTTAAGATTGGTCTAGACGGAAATATAAGTTCATCTTGGTTAATTGATTTTATGGATGTACGTACTGATTGTACATTTATTAAATGATTATTTATATCATAATGGTACCAGATATATTATTGTTCTACTAAATATTAGAATACGTAAAGTAGGAGTTGTTATGGCGAAAGAAGTTATCCACGACCCACTGTTTTTGAGTGGGAAGTCAGAGAAAGCAACAATTTTAGATTTACCGGTTGCACAGGATTTACTTGATACGCTGATAGCAAATCGTGCAGGCTGTGTTGGTATGGCTGCTAATATGATAGGTGTGCACAAGCGTATCATCGTCTTTGATGATAACGGTAAGTACACCGTTATGTTTAACCCTGAAATTATCCAGTGTAGCGGTGAGTATGACACAGAGGAAGGCTGTCTGTCGCTGCTTGGCGACCCGCGTCCGTGTAAGCGGTATCAGAGCATAAAAGTCCGTTATCAGAACGAGAAGTTCCAGCAGCTGACCAAAACATACGTCGGCTTCACCGCACAGATTATCCAACACGAAATCGACCATTGTAATGGCGTGTTGATATAAAACTTAACTAGAGGTGACATAGTTGAAAGAAAAAATACCTGTTGTTGCACTTAGTGACTCATTAACGGATGATACAGTCCTTGTTGTTACATTGATTTACATGGACAATGTGAATAGAGTAACTGTGGGGACTATTGAGGTTAAAAGGTCGATTTCAATTGAAGAGTTCACTAAAGAGGTAATTGATACTTTTGTATCACACGGTTATGTAGAGCCTACGATTGATGATTTGCATATTCTTACTAACGAATGGCGATCATTTGATCCAGATTGTTTATTAGGTGAAACGCAAGCGACAATTATTTACTCTAGGGTTATAGCCCTTAATAATGCCTATGAAATTTGTCGAAAAGATGGCTTGGTTTACTATATTAATACGAGCGAAAAACCACATTTGGAGTATCCCCATGTTCATGTGAAGTGTAGTGGAGAGGAAATAAGTATATCTTTAACGGATTTTGCTATCACGGGTAGTTTTAAAAGTAATAGTAAGAAAAGAATAGCGAAGAAGTTTGTTGAAAAGAAGCATGATGATATGTTGAAAGAGTGGCACAGAATTATTAATAATAATTGATGATAATTATTTAAGACAGGGTAAATAATTTTTCTGGACTTGTGAAAATCTTTGTAGTATGTGTTTGTACTACAAAAGTGGTGAATGTATGAGAAGAATTATCAGGAATGCAATTCAATGCAAGTTATGTGGTGATGTTATAGAATCAACTTATCGCCACGACTATGTAGAATGTAGTTGTGGTTCGTGTGCAGTTGATGGTGGCTGCTATTATCTGCGTAGATACTGCAAAAATCAGGATTGTTATATTGAACTTACAGTTACAGAAGATGTTAGTGAGTGTTGAAGAAAAACGTATATATTTATCTGGACTTATGGAATTCTTTGTGGTATATGTTTGTACTGCAAGGAGGTGCTGAGATGGCACGGAAAGTCAGAGAGAAAATAAAACAGAATACAAATATTAAACCGAGAGCGATTCTCTATCGATTGACTTCGAAGAGGGTCGCTCTCTTGTTATGTGAGGTGGTTAGATGAGCATACTAGAAGATTTATACTACGGAAACGTAAGTCCGTGCGACAGAGATGTCAGACGGGGTTCGAAAGTTGATGAACTTCAAACTCTGGTATGTCAATATGAAGAAGAGCTGAACCCAACGCTCACTCAAAAGCAAAGGGAAACCTTAGAAAAATTCAAAGATGCTTACAACGAACTATACTGTTGCTTGGAACGAGACATGTTCGCACAAGGTTTCATAATAGCAACAAAAATAATGATAGAAGTTCAAAATTATAGAGGAGAAGAAATATGAAAAAGAGAATACTGTGTACATTAATATTCAGTCTACTCATGCTCACAGCATGCAGTAGCGAAACACCAAACGCAACACCTGATGAAATCACGCCGACAGCAATCGTTGAAACGCAAGCGATAGAAGCTGTTATAGAAACAGTAGCACAAACAGAGAAATCTACTGAATCTGCTGAAGCTGAAACATTAATTGCTACAACTAAAACTGAACAGCAAAATGAAGTCGAAATCGTAAAGCGAGCAGAAAAAACAAAAGTTCCTGCACCCGCTGAAAAACCAACTCAAGCACCTACTCAAAAGCCAACACAAAAATCGATACAAAAGCCAACAGAAAAAGCAAAACAAGAACCAGTTAAAGAAGAACCAAACTCCAATAACAGCGAGCAAGATATTCATAATATGGTTAGCTACATAATCAGCCATAATCAAAGTAAAGGCATGATATACGATTCTACGCTCAACACAAGCAACAGCGGTTGGTTGTTCGCATATCAAGGCTGTCTTAATACGACAGCAAATCGTACATACGAAGAACAGCTGAACAGGACAGTATCAGGCTTAGATGCAGACATAGATTCGATACTCGCACTGGACGGATATGCTACAAGCTACAGTCAGATAAGCTTCAACTGCTACGCTGAAAAGCAAGCGGATGGCGAGTATAACATCTACTTCTGCTACGGATAAGTACATCAAAAATTGACCTGCTGTAATCAAAGATTAGAGTGTAGGTGACTTGTGCATCTATACTCTTTTTGATTTATACATAGTAATTGAGGTTTAATGTTTAGTGTGATATAATCAACTAGATGAAGTTGAGTTTGCAGAGGTGGATTTATATTGAATGCAAAAATAGATATATCTGATATTGTTATAAAAACACAAAGACTTACACTACGTCCATTCAAGGAAGATGATTTAGAGGATTTCTTTGAATATGCAAAGGTAGACGGCGTTGGTGAGATGGCGGGTTGGAGTCATCACGAAACTATCGAAGATTCAAAAGAGATTCTGAACATCTTTTTAAGAGAAAAGAAAACTTTTGCTATTGAATATAACGGCAAGGTCATCGGTTCTGTTGGTATCGAAAAATACAACGAAGAAGCTCTTAAAGAGTTTGCTGGTAAATCTGGTAGAGAAATAGGATTTGTATTATCTAAAGAATATTGGGGACAAGGATTTATGCCCGAGGCAGTAAATGGAGTTATAGGTTATCTGTTCGATAAAGTTAAACTTGATTTTATTATCTGTTGTCATTCTGCCCATAATTATCAGTCAAAAAGAGTTCAGGAGAAATGTGGATTTACATTATATCAGGCAACTAAAGATAAGTGCATAAATGTTTTGTATCGATAGCATATAGTTGGATAAATAATTACGATAGTAAAAATCGAAGATTTAAATTTGTGGAGGTGTTTAGATGTCGATTGGTTTAAAAATTGGAACGGTTGCTGTTGAACCACACAGCATTGAATGGGAAACATCTGCACAGGAGCTTATTGATAAACTCAATAATATATTAAAAGATGACATTATAGATGCACAACATATTGGCAGTACTTCTATAAAAAGCATTTGTGCCAAACCTATCATAGATATAGTTGTGGGTGTGAGTAGTTTTGATAAGATAATGCAACACAATGAAGAGTTGAAGAGAAATGGAGTTGTATATAGAAGAGAAGACCAAATAGGGCAACACCTATATGTTTGTGGCGATTTGGATAATAATATACAGACGCATTATATACACGTAGTAATTTGGGGAGAAAAAGCGTGGAGCAATTATGTGAATTTGCGTGATTATTTGAACGCTCACGAAGATGAAGCAAAGAAGTATTCAGATTTGAAGAAACAGTTAGCAAAAGAGTATCCAGAGGATAGAGTTGGATATACAAATAGCAAAAGTGCGTTCATCGAAATGATTTTGTGTAAGGCGGATGGATGGCGAAAACAATTATTAGAGCATAGATAACGTGTGTATCTAGGCTTGTAAAATTTGAATTTATGGGGTTGAATATCTATGAAGAACTTAATAAGGTTAACAGATTATCAAAAAGATGATATTTATGATATTTTCAAAATAGCAGACGAAGTTGGGCAAGGAAAATATAGCGATATTCTAAAAGGGAAAAGTGTTGTTCTGTTTTTTCCTAATTCGAGTATTCGTACAAGAGTAACCTTTGAAAAAGGTATATATCTGCTAGGAGGACAACCTATCTTATTTCCGACAGAAACTCTCGATAAAAAGGAAGATTTGAAAGATGTTTGTGGTTATCTGAACAATTGGGCAGATATGGTAATTGTCCGTCATAAAAATATACAGGTAGTCGAGGAGATGTCACGATGTTTATCTGTGCCTGTGATTAACGCAATGACAGATATAAACCATCCTTGTGAAGTGCTTACTGATATGTATTCTCTTTCTAAAATGCGTAAGAATTTTTTGAAAGATAAATTCTTATTTTGCGGTAAGAAGGGTAATATCGGATTAGCTTGGAAAGAAGCATCAACTGTTATGGGTTTTGATTTACAGCAGTGTTGCGGTAAAGGTTATGAAATCGAAGGTATAGTAGCACATTATAATATCCAAGAAGCTGTTATCGGTAAAGATATTATATGCACAGATTCGTTGCCCTCAAATGTTCTTGATGACTTCAAGGATTGTCAGGTTACATTGGAAGCTATGAAAGTGGCAAACGAAGGTTCAATACTTAATCCTTGTCCACCTTTTTATCGTGGAGAAGAAGTGTCTGCCGATGTAATTGATTCGGATTATTTTGTTGGATATGAGTTCAAAAAGGATCTGCTTAATGTTCAGCAGGCGATTATAGTTTATTGCTTGTCTTAGTAAGCTAATTTGGTAAAGGTGCAAAATGAAAATAGTAATAGGTGCAGGAAAAACAAAATATGATGGTTGGATAAGCACTCAGGAAACAGAACTTGATTTATTAAACAGAGAAGATTTTGAGCGTATGTTCAAAAAAGAAAAACCAACAGCATTTCTCGCAGAACATGTGTGGGAGCATATGACGCTAGAAGATGGTGTTATTGCAGCAAAGAATTGCTTTGATTTCCTAGAAGATGACGGATATATTCGTGCTGCTGTACCAGATAAGAATTTTCGTAATGATTGGTATCAGAATATGGTTAAAGTTGGTGGTAACGGAGATCCAAACCACCCTGCATTTACTCATAAAATAGTGTATGACTACAAACAGTTTTGTGAGGTGTTTAGGCAAGCTGGATTTGACGTGGAGTTACTTGAGTACTGCGATGAAAATGGAAATTTTCATTACAAATACTGGAATGAACTTGACGGAAAAATTGGACGCTCACTTCGATTTGATACAAGAAATTCTCTCGAAAAGCTTGGTATGGTTTCAATTATCATAGATGCTAAGAAAGTTGGAAGAATTACAGCTAAATAAATCAAAAGTTAGATGCAACATTGTAAGGTAAGGACTTGCGGTGTTGCATTTTTATTGTAAAAATATCACTTATAATATTAGCGGTATGTTGACAGTGATTATTGCAAAATATTGTTACAGAGGATTATTAACTGCTATGATGAATTGTTTTTATGAGTTCACCGCACATTGCTCCGCCAATAATCAAAACCGCACCGATAATTTGTACGATCAGCATTTCCTCTTTCAAGAAGATTACTGAGAACAATACAGCCGATAGCGGTTCTAAATATCCGCAGATAGCCACAGTTTGTACTTTCAGCTTGCCGATAGACGAAAAATAAAAATAGCAACCGATACCTGTGTTAAGCAAACCGAGTATGAGTATAGGTAGGATGCTGTTAGTTTCAATCTGCATAGCGTAGCCTTGTTTTATTCCTACAAACACAGCTACAGTTAAGAATGCGATAGTGAGTTGCAAGGTGGAATTTTCAAGCCCTACAATATCCTTTGCTTTCTTGTTGCATATAACCATAAAGGCATACATAACTGCTGAAAGCAGACCGCATACAATACCGAAAACATCGCCGTTTCCATCAAAAGCGTTTCCGTTTATTAAAACAACTCCAACAACTACCGCAAGAAAACCAAGCACTTTGTTTACGGTCAAACGTTCATTAAACAGTAATGGAGAAAGAACCATAACGATAACAGGACCGCAGTAGTATAATAGTGATGCGATACTAACACCGATTCTAGCGTATGCTTCGTAGAGGAACATCCAACTTGTTCCCATTGCAACTCCTGACACCATAAGGAAAACAAATTGTTTTTTATGCTTGTAAAACGTCAATTTGCCACCACTTAAAAAGAATATCGCAATCAGCAGAATACTACCGATAAGTGTGCGAAGTAGTACGATGTTCTGACTGCTTAAATCAATAAAGCTCGCAACTATTCCGTTTGAACCGAACAGCAGTAGAGCGAATATGTATTTGAAAAATGCTTTGTTATTCATATGATACCCCTTGTTTTCGAACTGGAAATAGTTTATCATAATATTAAATATAACAAAAGCGAATGTTTGTGATGTTGAAAATCACAAATTGGAATAGGTGCTATTATGGATATGAATCTGCAAAAGTATCTCTCCTTTGTGAAAACGGTAGAATACGGTAGTTTTACAAAGGCGTCAGAGATATTAAACTACACACAATCAGGTGTCAGCAGAATGATAGCTGATCTTGAAAAAGAGTGGGGAGTAACGCTCCTTGAACGAAGTAAAAACGGAGTCAAACCGACAAGTGACGGCTTAAAGTTGTTACCATACGCTCAGAATCTATGTGCTGATTTTGATAAACTAAAAATGCAGGTAGATGAACTCAACGGACTTGAGTCAGGACTAATTCGTATTGGTACATTTTCGAGTGTGGCTACTCATTGGTTGCCGAATATTATAAAAGAGTTTCAGAAAGATTATCTAAACATTGATTATGAGCTTCTGCTCGGTGATTACACTGAGATTGAGGAATGGATACACACTGGTAGAGTGGATTGCGGTTTTTTAAGATTGCCGACACATTCAGACTTTGAAACCATCTTTTTAGAGGAAGATAAGCTTATGGCTATTATCCCTGAAAATCATCCTTTGAAAGACTGCGAAAAGTTTCCTGTAACCGCTCTGTGCGATGAACCTTTTATGCTTCTCGAAAAAGGTGCAAAGGCGGAGATTTCTGAAATCTTTGAGCGTAATAATCTTACACCAAATGTAAAGTTCACCACTTGGGATGATTATGCAGTAATGTCGATGGTTGAAAGCGGACTTGGAATTGCGATACTGCCAGAACTGATATTAAAGCGAGTGCCGTATAAAATCCTTGCAAAAGAGCTCGATGTTCCAGCTTTCCGTAATATAGGACTTGCTTTGAGAAATAAGAAAACCGCCTCGCTTGCGGTGAAACGTTTTATAGATTATTTGAAATATAGATAATGTGGTAAAACTCTAGCGATACAAATTTAATAGAATTATAAACATCAATTTATCGAGTAAAAGTTAATAAATAATTTTAGATGCAACATTGTAAGTGGGAAACTTGCGATGTTGCATTTTGTTTTACTATGTACGTTGTTGAGATTTAAGATGTACTGTGCTACAATTAACTGAACAAACTTGAAGTTTACACATTTGGTATTGAAGTGAATGGAGGAATGCAAGGGTGAAAAGGAAATACAGAATACTTTCTTCCAGTGGAATAGACGAAAAGCTATATATAAACATAAATGGGCATAACCAGTATGTTTTTATTAGGGGAAAAGATATTAATAACCCTATTATTCTAAACATTCATGGAGGACCTGCGAATCCAGATGCTTTCTTGACATATGAATTTGCACAAGCGATAACTGATGAGTTTACATATATTTCGTGGGACCAAAGGGGTTGTGGCAGAACATATTATAAGAACAAACATATTGACCCTAAAAATGAGTCAACAGATTTTGTACAGGCCATTAGAGATGTCGATGAGCTTGTTAATTATTTATGTAAGCGTTTCAAGAAAAAGAAAATAGTCATTATGGGACATTCTTACGGTTCACTGCTGGGTGCCAGTTATGTTGCAAAATATCCTGAGAGGGTTGAAAGATATATTGGTATAGGACAATCAATATCCATTAAAGACACACAGAAAATGAACTATAACGAAGCCGCTTGCTTACTCAAGGATAATAGGGCAAAAAGTGACAAACTCGCAATGGCGTACAAAGGTTTGCAAGAGAGTTTTAGCCCTGAAAACCTTATGAAGTTTCAGCGAATAACATTGCCCTGTTTTGTTGCAAATATGCCTGATTTAAAGCGGACTAATCAAATAAAGCTCATATTATCATCACCGGATTTATCCTTCAATGACATTAAATGGTTAATGAGAATGCTAAACGTAAAGGCACACTATACCAGGAACAAAAAACTTTTGGATTATACGATGTCTGCTAACATCTATCATATTGGGAATGAGTATTCTGTTCCTATGTATTTTGTTTCGGGAGAATATGACAAGACTTGTCGCGTTGATTTACTTAAAAACTATTATGATGGAATTATAGCACCGGATAAGAAACTAGTGATTATGAAAAAGTGTGGTCATTCACCACAAATTGATGAGCCAATGTTGTTTGCAGAAGAAGTAAAGAAACTACTTCAAAATTAGGTTACTTCAACCCACTTGCAAATATCAGCTTATCAGCACGACAAATTCCAATTTGTCGAGCAGTAAAGTTGATAACATTTAAGTTGATGTAATTTAAATTCTAATTTGCAGAAGAAAAAGTTCACAGATAATTTATATATGCTATCTTGAAAAGTGAAAACTAACGTTTATAATGAAGATATAAGGTCGAATCATCAAAGGTGGTTTTAAGTATGAAGAAGTTTGTAGCATTAGTTGTAGCTTTGATTTGTATACTGACTGTTGTGGGTTGCTCTGATGCTCCAGCAGATAGCGTGAAAACTATTGAAGGTAACTTGAAAACATACTATGAAATGAGTGACGGTACCTGGCAAGTAGATGGCCACACTTATAAATACCGACATGAAATCACAGGAAGGTTACATAACGCCGTTGCTGATTCAACTTATGTCTATCTCAGTAATCTTGAAGAAATAACCTTTGATCAAGCGTGGAAAGCGGCAGGACTCAGCAGTAACACAGAAGATTATTTTACTGTCGAAGAAGCTATCCTCGTAGAAATGGGAACAGGATCTAATCAGCAGTAAAGATTATAAATAATTTTTAAAAGTAGTATTGACAAGTGAAAACAAACGATTATAATGAAAGCATAAATTGACGTATCGAGCGGGTTTATATACAAAAACAAAATCTGACCCGCATTAAGCAAAGAATACAGACTAAACTTAAAACTTAATAACATTAGGAAATTAGATTATAAAAGCGAAGCATTACAGATGGAATTCCTACCTGTAGTGCTTCTTTATTTTTTCTGCAAAAGT
>JAZQHY010000009.1:0-18321 GCA_045540815.1 Clostridia bacterium
ATTTTGTCTTCCTAAGACCGCTTGGCCTCCGACTTACTTGCAGGAAATCCGCCTGTAATACTCGCTGACGAGCCGACAGGTGCGCTTGATTCAAAGACAGGAAGGGAAGTGCTTGAGTTTTTAAAACAACTAAACCGCGAAGGAACGACAGTTGTTTTAATTACGCACGATAACTCAATAGCTGACGAGATACCAAGAGTTGTGAGAATTCAAGATGGAAAGATTATCTCCGATATTACTAAGGATAGTTTGATAGGAGGTAGTTTGAATGGGAATTAAGCAGGCATTTACCCTTGCGCTAAAAAGCCTTAGCGCAAGTAAGATGCGTTCGTTTTTAACTATGCTCGGCATAGTAATAGGTGTTGCGGCGGTTATCATAATAGTAAGCCTTGTAAACGGACTTACAAATGAGGTTATATCGTCGTTTGAAAGCATAGGTGCAACGACAATTTCTGTAAACATACGAGGAAGAGGCGGAAACAGAAGTGTAGATATAGACGATATGCAAAAGCTTGTGGAGGATAATCCGCAGTATCTTGACTCTATGACGCCTAACATAACTATAGCAGGCTCAACTGCAAAAAACGGAAATATAAATATAAATCCTACAAACTGTGTGGGCGTAAATGAATATTACGACAGAATAAAGGATTTAACTGTTGAACAGGGCAGGGGCCTTTCGTATATGGACTGCGAAGGCAGACTTAAAAACTGTGTAGTTGGTACATATGTAGCAAACGAGCTTTATGGAAGCACCAATGTTGTTGGAGAGAAAATTAAGATTAACGGTGTTGATTTTCAGATAGTAGGTGTATACGAGGAAAAGTCAGACGGTAAAGAAGGAACGGGAGATGACTTAATAGTCCTTCCATATACTGTTGCGCAAAAGCTTGCGTACAATTTCACCATAAGCACATACACATTTAATGCTGTATCAAAAGATGTGGCGCAGGAGGCTGAAGGTGTAGTAAATCAGTATTTATTAAAAATATTTGCAAGCACCGATTATTTTACTATAATAAATATGTCAAGCGTAATAGCTGAAATTGACAAAATTACAAATATGATGTCGATAGTAATGGCAGGTATTGCGGGTGTGTCGCTGCTTGTTGGAGGTATAGGTATTATGAACATAATGCTTGTATCTGTTACCGAGAGAACGAGGGAAATAGGCATAAGAAAATCACTTGGTGCATCGCCATGGGATATAATGAGCCAGTTTGTAGTAGAGGCTATTACCACAAGCTGCATAGGAGGACTTATTGGAATTGCATTTGGTATTGCCGGGTCGTTTTTATCACCTCTGTTTGGGATTGAGGAAACAAAGATTTCCATTCCGGCAATACTTATAGCTTTTTCAGTGTCGGCACTTATAGGTATAGGCTTTGGATATATGCCAGCTAAAAAGGCGGCAAGAATGAATCCTATAGATGCACTAAGATATGATTAATAACGGAGGAAGATATATGAAGAAATTTATTTCTTTTTTAACTGCATTTGCACTTGTAACATCTGTGTTTATACCGTTTGGAGTAAGTGCTGCGGTAAGTGATGATAACAGCCTTATAAGCTTTGTATCGGCACTTGATATTATGAAGGGTGACCCTGATGGTAATTTCAGGCTTGACGACTATGTGACAAGAGCAGAGTTTACCAAGGTGGCAATAGCCGCGTCTGTACACAAAAACAGTGTGGCATCACGTCTTACTGTTTCACCTTATCCCGACGTTACATACACTCATTGGGCGGCTCCGTATGTAAGCGTAGCGGTAAACAATGGACTTGTAAATGGGTACGAGGATTCTACATTCAGACCTGAAAACAACGTATCGCTTGAAGAAGCCGTTACAATAGTTTTAAAAATGCTTGGATATACGAGCGATGATTTTGGCTCGTCGTGGCCATACGGACAGATGGGAATGGCGAACAATCTTGACCTTACCGATGATATAGACAGAGTAGTTGGTGAGGCGCTTACAAGGCGCGATGTGGCAAGGCTTATTTCAAACCTTATGAAAACGCGTTCCAAGGGGTCGGCTGCAAAATACATCACACTTCTTGATTATGATATCATTGAAGGCAGTACTATTATAGCTACTGCAAATGAGGATACTGCAGTTGGAAGCGACAAGGTATACACCTCTGCAGGTACATTTGAGATAGATGAAGATTTTGACTACTCAATAGTTGGCAGAAAAGGTGATTTGGTTGTTAAAAACGGCAGTAAATATGTAGGATTTATGCCTGATAACCAGATAGTAAAAGAATACAGTGTATATCAGGTAATGGCTGATGATGTAATAGTATCAAACGGTGGTGTGCTTGAAAATTTAAGCATTGATTCGTCAGTTACTGTGTACAATAAGTCGAATAAGACTAATCTAAAAAGCGTGCTTTCATCTATGGCACCCGGTGATGTGATAAGCACATACAGAAATGCAAATGGTGTAATAGACTATGCGCTTGTTAAAACCGGCGAAACAGAAGGTCCGTTTATTGTAAGAAACACTAGCTGGGTAAGTACATACGGACTTGAAAATATGAGTACGTTTATAAGAAATGGCTCAAAGGTTTCTTCGGGGACTATAGCTGTGAACGATGTAATATATTATTCAAAATCCCTTGGCACTGTATGGGCATACAACAACATTGTAACAGGCGTATATGAGTCTGCATCGCCTAACAAGGATATGCCGACAAGTGTCGTAATATCGGGGAAAACTTATAATATAGAGGGCGCAGATGCATACAATGCATTATCTTCTAACGGAAGCTATAATTTTGGTGATACTGTTACGCTTCTTCTTGGAAGAACAGGTGATATAGCAGCAGTAGCGGCACAGTCGTCTACCGCCAGTGTGGTATACGGACTTTTGGACGGGGTTGGTACAAAGCAGTACACAGGCACAAATGGTAATACATATACTTCAAACTACGTAAGTATAATGCTTGCAAACGGACAAATGCAGGAGTATATTACTTCTAAGGATTATTCGCCATATGTTAACAGTGTAGTATCGGTTAGCTTTAAAAACGGAGAGGCAAGTATAAACCCAACCAGAAAACAAAGTACTGTTTATGGAAAGGTATCAGCATCTAAATACACAATTGGAAAGAACGAGCTTTCAGAAGATGTCAAGATACTGGACATCGCAAACAGTAGTTCAACCAATGGTAAGGCTATTGTAACATACCTTAGCCGAATAGACGGGATTTCACTTTCGGTTAATGATATATTGTACTTTACCAAAAACGCAATGGGCGAGATAGATGCGCTTTTCCTAAACGACGTTACAGGCGATGCGTACAGCTATGGATATGTAATGAGTGCAATTTCAAATACAACGGGTATGTCGGGTCTTAACGGAAGCTATATGTTTGACGTTGGCGGAAGTGTATATTCTCTAAACGGAAAGGCATATAATATAACTTCTGAATCAACCGCAAAAATACTGGTTAAAAACAATTCGGTAATCGGATATTTTGGTGGGCTAAAAAGAGTTTTAGGCGGAATAAAATCGATTGATTACACAAAAATAACTGCATCAAACGGAGATTCGTATCTCATAGGAAACAATGCATCAGTATATTATAAGAATTATGACAATTCTTTTGAGAGTATATATCTGGACGATGTTATAAACGGCAATTATTCTATATCTGCATACTATGACAGAGAGCCGTCAGACGGTGGAAGAATAAGGGTAATAATAGCAGAGTAATTTTAAAAGGCAGAAACGAAATTCAAATCGTTTCTGCCTTCTTTATATCATATTTTAGGGACAGGAGTTCTCGACTGTCCGGTTGGGTAGGTGTAGTCACAGACTATTATATTTTATATGCACATAACAATTGCTGACATATGTTTTGCTGATGTTGCAAGGGATGATATAATAGTATACTCTTCGTGTGAGTGTATTCTGTCACCAATCACACCTGTGTTATCAATGCACGGAATACCTTTTCGCGTTATATAAGCTGCATCGCTTCCGCCAGGCGAATGATTGATTTCACGTTTAGAAAGTCCAACCTCTTCAAATATTTCATTTATCTTGTTAAATAGTGCGAGATTTGCGTCTGTATACGGCATTGAAGGACGATAACTTACTTCTTCAACAACGCATTTTGTACCTTCAAGGTATGAGGTGTCAGCAACTTTTTGTGCAAATTCTCGTGCGGCTTTTTCTTCGTCGTCATTTGAAAAACGTATATCAAGTATAAAACTGCATTTTTCAGGCACGGTATTTCCAACCGTACCACCTTCTATAACGCCACAGTTAAAGGTGATAGAATCTTCGTCTTTCATTTTTTCAAGTTCAAGTATTTTGTGCGATGCCTCGGCAATAGCGTTTATGCCTTGTGTACATCTTGACGAATGAGCTGCTTTTCCTGTGATATTGTATTTTAAGCGAAGTATACCTTTTCTTTTAAGTACAAGTTTATTCTTATTTTCAGGCTTTAAGCCTTCTGTATTTAAAAATGCTACTGCGCCTTTTGCCTTTTCGCACATAAACTCAATGGTTTTCTTTCCGCTTTGTTTACTGCTTGTTTCTTCGTCCGACTGTAATATAAGCTTTACAGGACGAGCAGTAAAGCCTACCTGTGAAAGTGCATCCATAGCTAGAAATGCAGCTATGCATCCGCCTTTACAGTCAGTGGTGCCAGGACCGTACATTATATCGCCTTCTATTTTAACAGGCGGATAACCGCATATACCCAGAGGCTGAACAGTATCCATATGTCCAGATAGACACACAGGCTCGCCCTTTGCATCAGGGTTTAAAGTAATGCATGCAGCATTACCTGCAACATCGTGTTTAAATATTTCTATATTCCAGCCTCGTTTTTCTGCCATATCCACAAAGTAGGATAGGACCTTGTCAACGCCTTCTTTATAGTTGGTAGGGCTTTCTATGTTACATACATCTTCCATTACTTTAACGTACTGAGGGAACAGCTCGTCAATTTTTTTGAATAATTCTTCGCATTTCATAATATTCTCTCCACTTTGATAAGTATGTTAACTATCGACTTGATTATATTACACATTAGTGATATAATCAAATACAAATAAGTTTATGAAAGATATAATTTAAATTTATAGGTGATGGAAATGCTTGACAACTTATCAAAATACGTATATGAGGTTTATCGTTCAAAGAGTGTATCTGCTGCGGCAAAAAAGCTATTTATATCGCAGCCTGCTTTAAGTGCATCAATTAGAAAGGCGGAAGAACAGCTTGGTGCAGCGATTTTTAATCGAAAAACCATTCCTTTTACGCTTACTGCAGAAGGGAAGATATACATAGAATCCATAGAAAAAATTATGAAGCTTGAAACGGAAACACTTGAGAAAATTCACGATATATCCGAGATAAAGGGTGGACTTTTAAACATTTCAACATCATCATATCTTGCGTATTTTGTTATACCAAAAGTGTGCGAAATATTTGCCAAAAAACATCCGAATGTAAATATAAACATATCTACCGCCAGTACAGAGGCGCTTGCAGGACAACTTTATAACAACACTGCAGATATTGTTTTTATGCCGACGGAAAATGATGCACCGGGATTATTTACTGTGCCACTTTTGGAGGAAAATATAATCGTAGCGTTAAGAAAAGATTTCAAAGATGCTCAAAATCTTTATCCTTATGCACTTTCTTATGATGATGTAGTAAACAGAAATTATCCAGGCGAAAAAAAGATAGAGGATATGAGTATATTTCACGGCATAGAATTTATATATTCTCCGCCAAAGAGCATGGTTTTTAAAAAGAAAAAGATGCTTTTCGGTGATACAGATTCTGCGCATTTAGTCGGTGTAAGTTCACCAAACCAAAGACTTAATTACAATCTTATGCTGTCTGGGTTTGGAGCGTTTTTAACCACTGATTCAGCGGTTGCTATTATGCCTGACAATGATAATTGTATGTACTTCGTGCTTGAGAACCCAAATGCTAAACAGCATTTTTCGCTTGCTTACTCGGCTACTGAAGATTCACCGTCGTATAGGCTTATATGCGAATTTGTAAATACTGCAAAGGAATTTTTTGATTGTGAAAATCCGCTGTTGAAATTAAAGTAAATAATAAAAGTACGTTTGGGTGACAAACGTATTTTTTGTTTTTAGGGACATATACATATTATAAAGGATGTGTGTATGTTTTGAGCAAAAAACTTTTTATTATAAATACATTTTTACTTACATTTACAACGATATTTTTAAGACTTGTAGGAATGTTTTTCAGGATATATCTGTCAAACAAAATAGGCACAGAGGGTATGGGGCTATATCAGCTGATACTGTCGGTGTATATGGTTTTTATTTCATTTGCAAATGCGGGTATAAGTGTATCCGTTACAAGGCTAATCTCGGAAAATATGGACAGATATCATTCACATAAAATTGTAGCAAAAACTCTTATGTATCAGCTTTGTGTCGGACTTATTACGGCGGCTATACTGTATGTGGTATCGGGAATGCTATGCAGTATATTTTTGAAAGATACACGCATTGTATCGGCGCTTAAGGTGATTAGTCTTAGTCTTCCGTTTATAGCGATGTCTTCCTGCTTTAAGGGTTTTTTTATAGCCAAAAGCAAGGTGATAAAAACAACCACTGCACAAATACTTGAGGATATAGTAAAGATTGCGATAATATTTGTGATAATTGATGTGTATATAGACAAAGGTCTTGATAAAACCTGCGTTGCAATTGCGATTGGCACAGCGCTTTCTGAGATTGCATCGTGGACATATCTTGGGATTCTATATGTATTTGATAAAGGAAAGATAACAAGGTCAAATAAAAAACCACCGTCAAATATTTTAGGAAATCTTCTCAGGATTTCTCTTCCGCTTGCGGGCTCGGCATACATCACATCCACTCTTAAGCTTGCAGAAAATATGCTTATTCCGTCGTCACTGCAGGTATATGGAATGAACATAAGCGAATCGCTTTCACAGTATGGTATGTTAAAGGGTATGGCGCTTCCGCTTATACTTTTTCCATCAGCACTTTTAACTGCGTTTTCTACTTTATTAGTGCCAGAAATAACAAAGGCAAAGGTGGCAGGAAGGCATAACCTTATACGCTATACTACCGACAGAGTGTGCAAGCTTACAATGATAGTGTCGGTGCTAATATGCGGAATTTTTATAGTGTTTTCTGATAAGCTTGGAAATATAATGTATTCAAACAGCGAGGTAGGGTATATTATAAAAATTCTATCTCCGCTCATTCCCTTTATATACCTTGACGGGTCGATTACAGGAATACTTATGGGACTTGACAGACAAAAGAGCATTTTTTTATATAACACAATAGACTCGGTGGGTAGAATTATACTTATGTATGTGCTTATACCAAGGTATGGATTTAATGGGCTTATTGGTGTGATGTATTTAAGCAACATACTGCTTCCGTCGGCATATTTATTTAAGCTTGCAAGCATAACCGGACTTAAGATAAATATATTAGATTATCTCATAAAGCCGATTGTTTCAGTTTTGACAGCGTGTGCTATTGGATATGCATTTGTATCAAGGACAGCTATATACGGAGAAATATCATTTTTGATTACTGGTGCACTGGTGATTTGTACATTATATATAATGCTCCTTGTTGGGCTAAAGTGCATAGGTATGGAGGATTTTGGGTGGATAGTTAAATCCATTAAAAGAAATTGACAAAAACAGATAAATATTATATAATATCATAGATTAGGTATATAATTTTTATGATATAGATTGTTTACGAAAGGAAAGACGGTTATGAAAATAATTTACAACGACGGACATGTAGACGAATGTCCTAAGGAAGAAGAATTACACGTAATACGCCACAGTGCTGCTCATATAATGGCGCAGGCGATTTTAAGACTTTATCCTGATGCTAAATTTGCTTACGGTCCTGCAAACGAAAAAGGTTTCCACTATGATGTAGACCTTGGCGATGCTAAGCTTTCAGAGGAAGATTTAGTTAAAATTGAGCAGGAAATGAAGAAAATCACAAAGGAAAACCTTCCTATAAAATCATTTATTCTTCCGAGAGAAGAAGCTATTAAGCTTATGAAAGACAGGGGAGAAATATATAAGGTTGAGCATATTGATGACCTTCCTGAAGATGCCCAGATTAGCTTCTATCAGCAGGGTGAGTATATAGATATGTGTACAGGTCCGCATCTTTGCTATACAAAGGCATTAAAGGCGTTTAAGATAATGAGCGTTTCGGGTGCGTACTGGAAAAATGATAAAAATAACACTATGCTTACTCGTGTAAACGGTATTGCATTTGCTACAAATCAGGAGCTTGAGGATCACCTTAAACTACTTGAAGAGGCTGAAAAGAGAGATCACAGAAAGATAGGCAAGGAAATGGGATTATTTATGATGAGCGAAGAAGCTCCAGGATTTCCATTTTTCCTACCAAAAGGTATGGCTCTTAAAAATGCTCTTATTGATTACTGGAGAGAAATTCACACTCGTGAGAACTATGTAGAAATAAGCACCCCGCTTATTATGAACAGACACCTTTGGGAAACAAGCGGTCACTGGGACCACTACAAAGACAATATGTATTCTACTACTATAGATGAGGAAACATACTGTGTTAAGCCTATGAACTGTCCGGGCGGTGTTATGGTATATGCATCAAAACCGCACAGCTATCGTGAGCTTCCTCTTCGTGCAGGCGAGCTGGGATTAGTACACAGACACGAGCTTAAGGGCGCACTTCACGGACTATTTCGAGTAAGATGCTTTACTCAGGACGATGCGCACATTTTTATGCGTCGTGACCAGATAAGAGATGAAATAGTAAACGTTGTTCATCTTATAAACGAAGTATATGAAAAATTTGGATTTAACTATTTCGTAGAGCTTTCTACAAGACCTGAAGACAGTATGGGTAGCGATGAGGATTGGGAAGCAGCTACTAACGGCTTAAAGAGTGCTCTTGAGGCGCTTGAGCTTCCATATACTATCAACGAAGGTGACGGTGCATTCTACGGACCAAAGATTGACTTCCACTTACAGGATTCACTTGGCAGAACTTGGCAGTGTGGTACTATTCAGCTTGACTTCCAGATGCCTATAAACTTTAACTTGGAATACACTGATGAAAACGGCGAAAAGCAGAAACCTATTATGATTCATCGCGTATGCTTCGGTTCTATCGAAAGATTTATCGGTATTATCACAGAACATTTTGCGGGTAAGTTCCCTGTATGGCTTGCTCCAGTTCAGGCTAAGGTACTTCTAGTATCTGAAAAGAGTGCTGATTATGCAAATGATGTGTACGAGAAATTAAAAGCAGCCGGTATACGTGTTGAAATAGATAGACGTAACGAGAAAATAGGTTATATGATAAGAGAGGCACAGGTTGTAGACCGTATTCCGTATATGATTATTATCGGTCAGAGCGAAATAGAAAACAACAACATCTCTATCAGAAACAGAGATAACGGTGAAACTCTTACTATGACAGTAGATGAGTTTATCGCTAAGATAAAGACAGAAATAAAAGACAGAGTTTAATAAATTAAAAAGGACTAATGGGATAATTACCCGTTAGTCCTTTTTTAAAAGCAATTTAACAAAACCGCCATTTTTGGATTAACCATAAAAATGGCGGTTTAATATTTTAAAAATTTACACGACTTGTCTGAAGCCTTTTCCTATGATATCACTTGTGTTGGTTATTATGATAAATGCGTGAGGGTCAACCTCTTTTGCATATTTTCTAAGCTTTACCGCTTGCGAACGGCTGAGAACTGTATGTATCATACTGCGTTTATCGTGTGAGTATGCGCCTTCGCAGGCATTGCAAATGGTCGCACCTCTGTGAATTTCTACGTTTATATATGATGCAATTTTCTCTGCTTCACTTGTTATGATAGTAAAGTATTTTGAAAGGTTGATGCTTTCTATCATATTGTCGACTAAAAGTGCTTTTGTAAGAAGTCCAAATATTGAAAACAGTCCTGTTTCAATGCCAAATACCATACCTGAAACTGTCGCAATGAGTGCATCTGCCAAAAACAGCGCTTTGCCTATGTCAAGCGAAAGATATTTTTTAAGTATCATCGCTATTATATCCGTACCGCCGTTTGAAGCACCAAGGTTAAATAAAAGTGCACTTCCAAATGCAGGGAGGATAACTGCAAAAAGTATCTCAAGCATTGGTTGTGATGTGAGTGGGGAAGACAGCGGAAAAACTCTTTCAAATATGTATATTGAAAACGACAAAAGAAGACTTGAATATACTGTCTTTATCCCGAATGACCTTCCGATAAACAGAAAACCGATTATAAGTAGTGCTATATTTATGATGAGCACGTATGTACCTGCAGAAATATTAGGTGATATAGCGCCGAGTATAACTGATATACCGCTTACTCCACCAGTGGAGAAATTGTTTGGAAATTTGAAAAAGTATACTCCAATAGATACAAGAAGTGTACCTAATGTGATTGTAATAAATTCATTTAATTTTTTTAGCATATGTATTCATAACCTTTCATTGTATTTTTATTGTATTTTTAGATTATAACACACTATTTTAAAAAATACAATAAAAATACAATTTTATTTTAAATAAAAATAAAATAAAAAATATTAAATTTTCTCTTGACTAATGGCGAAAAAAGATATATAATATATTTCGTGTTAAAAAAACAAATGCACCTTTAGCTCAGTTGGTAGAGCACCTGACTCTTAATCAGGGTGTCCAGGGTTCGAGCCCCTGAAGGTGCACCAAAAGCATACCATTGGTATGCTTTTTTTGTTTTTCAAATTATTCAGTTGAATTTAAAAAAATAGTATGATAAGATAATTATCAATAGTTAAATATTTTGGAGGCAGAGATATGTTGCAAAAAATTATTAATGCTGTTGAAAAAAACAAAGACCTTATAATTAAAGCACATGATTATATTTGGGCAAATCCTGAGACAGGATATCGCGAGTGGAAGACAACGGAATATTTAAAGAAAGAATACGAAAAACTAGGATACAAGCTTAATATGGCAGGGGATATTCCTGGATTTTATACAGAGATTGATACTGGGAAGAAAGGCCCGAAGGTGATGATACTGGGCGAACTAGATTCGCTTATCTGCCCTAATCATCCTGATTCCGACCCTGAAACAGGCGCGGTGCATTGCTGCGG
Organism: Clostridia bacterium; assembly: GCA_045540815.1. Lineage (GTDB taxonomy): Bacteria > Bacillota > Clostridia > UMGS1810 > UMGS1810 > JAZQHR01. The sequence continues at coordinate 11,176 of JAZQHY010000009.1, forward strand.
TCACAGTGCGCAAAGTGCGGCGCTTCTAGGCATAGCTGCAGCGCTTAAAGAGCCTGGTATACTTGACGATATTTGCGGTAAGATTGTGCTTTGTGCTGTTCCTGCAGAAGAGCTTATTGAGGTTGAATACAGAACAGAACTTAAAATTAAAGGTATAATAAAATACTTCGGCGGAAAAGCTGAATTTTTACGCAGAGGATATTTTGACGGAGTTGATATTGCATTTATGGTGCATACTTCAATTGAACCTTCAGCTAATCTTGGTTCGATTGGTTGTATGGCAAAGAAAATCTCTTATAAAGGTGTATCTGCACACGCAGGTGGTAGTCCATGGAGAGGTGTTAATGCTCTTTATGCGGCAAATCTTGGATTAAGCGCTATAAACTCAATAAGGGAAACTTTTAAAGATAATGAACACATAAGAGTTCATCCCATTATCACTCACGGCGGTGAGGTAGTAAATGCTATCCCAGAGCTTGTTACTATGGAAAGCTTTGTAAGAGGTCTTACATTTGAGGCGATAGCTGATGCAAATAAAAAGGTAAACCGCGCACTTGTAGGTGGGGCACTTTCTTTAGGTGCGCATATAGAAATAGACGATACACCAGGTTACAGTCCACTTATAAACGATGTGAATATGCTGGATATTGCAGAGGAAATGTCAAAATATGCATACCCTGATATGGAATTTAAACGCAGACAGATATATTCAACAGGAAGCACCGATATGGGTGATTTGTCAGGTATTATGCCGGTTGTTCATCCGTATGCACCTGGTGGAAAAGGAAAGGCTCATGGAGATGATTATCAGATTGAATCAGTTGATCTCGCGTGTGTTGACTGTGCTAAATGGCAGACACTTATGTTGTGGAAACTACTAACAAACGGTGCAGAACGTGCAAAAAAAGTTATATCAGAATTCAAACCACGCTTTAAATCAAAAGAAGAATTTTTAACATATATTGATAGCATTGAAAGTCACGGCGAGAGAATTATTTATAACGAAGACGGAGAGGCAAAAGTAAGATTATAATTGATTTTAAAGGGCAATCATTGATTGCCCTTTTTCTTTACAAAAATGTCAAATTGTGATAAAATGTAACAGGTGATTTTATGAAGGAAATTAATTCATTTTTAAAGGGGATAAAAGATGGTATTCCAATATGTCTTGGCTATCTGTCGGTGTCTTTTGCGTTTGGAATATTTTCAATAGAGAGTGGACTTAGTGTGCTTCAAGCGGTACTTATTTCCATGACGAATGTCACATCTGCAGGCCAGCTTGCAGGCGTGCCTATAATCTGCGCAGGCGGCACGCTTATAGAGCTTGCGGTTGCACAGCTTGTGATAAATTTAAGGTATGCTCTTATGAGCGTATCGCTCTCGCAAAAACTTGGAAAAAGCGTACGTATGATAGACAGATTTATAATAGCATTTGTAAATACCGACGAGGTGTTTGCGGTGGCATCGGGGCAAAATGGAAATGTAGGCAGAAACTATATGTTTGGCCTTATACTTACGCCGTTTCTTGGTTGGACCATTGGCACACTTATCGGTGCTACGGCAGGGAATTTCCTTCCGACAGAGGTGGTGTCGGCGCTTGGAATAGCTATATATGCGATGTTTGTAGCTATAGTAGTTCCGCCTATAAAGAAAAGCAGACCTACATTTTTGTGTGTGCTAACGGCTATAGTACTTAGCTGTATTTTTTACTATGTACCGTTTTTGAAGGTTATACCAAACGGCTTTGTGGTAATTATTTGTGCAGCGGTGGCAAGCATAATTTTTGCAATTGTTTCACCTGTTAGAATATGCGAGGAGGCAGAAAAATGAAAATGAACTTTTACATCTACCTTCTTGTGATGGCAGGAGTAACGTATCTTATACGAATGCTTCCGCTTATTTTGGTAAAATCTAAGATAAGAAATAAATTTTTACTATCTTTTTTATATTACATACCATACGCGGTGCTAAGCGTAATGACTATACCTGCGATATTTTATTCAACGGCAAGTAAGATTTCTGCGATAGTTGGTTTTGCGGTAGCGGTATTACTTGCATATTTTGAAAAGAGTCTTACAAAGGTTGCGATTGCCGCTTGTGTGGTAGTGTTTATCGTTGAAAAGCTAATTTCGATTATCTGATAAAGAGAGGCTAAGGTTATGAAAGTATTGGGAATAATCTCGGAGTACAATCCGTTTCACAACGGACACAAGTACCAGATAGAAAGGTCAAAGGAAATAACAGGTGCTGACTGCGTTGTTGCCGTAATGAGCGGTAGTTTTGTGCAGAGAGGTGAACCTGCGCTTTTTGATAAGTGGACAAGGACTAAAATGGCACTGTTAAATGGAGTTGATTTGGTGCTTGAGCTTCCTTCGTACTATGTGCTTCAGTATGCAAATGCATTTGCATATGGCGGAGTAAAGGTGCTTGATTCGCTTGGTGTGGTAAACTACCTAAGCTTTGGCAGTGAAATGGGCGACGTGGAAAAAATTAAGAAAATCGCATCTCTTATGGGCGATGAAACCGAAACCTTCAAGCAAAACCTTAACGCATCATTAAAAGAGGGTATGAGCTATCCTATGGCACTTGAAACGGCTATTTCAATGGAACCTGGATTTGAAGATATGGGTGAAAAGCTGTTTTCACCAAACAACACCCTTGGCATAAATTATGTGTGTGCGCTTAACAAAATTGGCTCTAAAATTGAGCCAATTACTGTAAAAAGAGTGGGAAGTGCGTATCACGATGATCTTCTAAATGACCGCTTTGCGTCGGCGTCGGGCATACGAAATGCTATCAAAGAAGGTGAAGGTATACTTGACTATGTGCCCGAAAGTATGAAGTTTATAAATGATGCAGATAAGTTTTCGGATGAAAAGCTCGAAAGCCTTATACTAGGATATTTCCGCATGAGAACTCCCGAAGAGATAGAAAATGTACCCGGTATGGAGGACGGACTTGCGAACAGATTTATAAGCATCGCAAAAACATCAAACAGCTTAAGCGACTTTTTCTCGGCGCTTACAAGCAAACGTCACACACTCAGCAGAATAAAAAGAATATGCTACTGCGCATTATTGGGAATACGTGATGACAAAAAAATGGATTATATCCGTGTTCTCGGCTTTACAGAAAAGGGCAGAGAGCTATTAAAAGAAGCAAATAAACGTGCTAAATATCCTATCGTAACAAAGGTAGCGGATTTTGCGCCTGACGATGACAGTATGTTTAAATATGATGTAATGGCAACTGATTTGTCTTACCTTGCAAATAACAACAAAATAGACAGAGTGGCATCAAAGGATTACACCACATCACCGCTATTTATATACACACCTGCAAATATGAGGTGAATGGAACTTTCCGATATATCTATTCGTCTAAATAATGTAAAATATATCCTGTGAGGTGACATATATGAAACGAATATTTATGGCGTTTATTTTGGTAGGCTCTTTTATTTTAACTGCTTGCAATGCTACAAGTATAGGAGTAATAGGCGGTGCAGACGGACCTACAGCTATACTTGTTTCGGGTGAAAACCAGCGCGTTAAAGGTCAGTTTGGCGAACAATATGAAAAAAGACCCATTAGAATGTTTAACATTGACGGAGAGCTTTACTTCGACTCGGGACTTGTCAGTGATGCCACACCTCGTTGCGGAACACTAGACGGATACTTTAAAAAAAGTGCAAGCGAAGGTAAAATTCCAAAAAAGAACGGCGAGGCAAATTTTGATGTTGAAGGTTATCAACATGCTACAAGTATTACCAAAGAGGTTAACATAGACGGTGAGTGGGTAATATTTAAAAAATATGAAAATCAACCTGATAATCTTGATGATTATAAATATTGTTTTTATATAAAAGGACATCTTAATAATGCAGCGATTGATAGCGAAATAGTGGTGTTGACAGATAACAAGGACATAACTTTCAGTCAAGTTTATGAGCCATTGTTAAGCTCACAACGACCAATATGCGAGAGTGTTCCATTTGTTTCACATAATACGGTTACATCAGGCGATAAATGGGGACTTACGCTTTATGCTGATGATGTGACAAATACAGGGATGACCGTTAAATTTATGCAGTTTGGCGGAAATCCTACGGGTGAGCTGAGTACTGGTGATTGGTATGAACTTGAAAAATTGGAAGATGATACGTGGCAGACGGTGCATACAAATCGTTTAATAAATATTGTGTGGAACAGCGTGGCGTATATAATTAAATCAAACGATATAACCGAGCTTAAGGTCGACTGGAAATGGCTCTACGGTGAGCTTCCTGCGGGGTCGTACAGACTTAGTAAGGAGGTTATGGACTTAAGAGCACCAGGTGATTTTGGCGAGAAAGTTTACAAGGTTTATTTTACAATTGAGTAGGAGGGAATATTTGTGAAAAAAGCACATACCTTTTTAATCGCAACTATGGTTATATTTGCTTTATCATTTACAACGTATGCCGGAAGTGTTCCTGAGGATTTGCTTCATTATGATGAAGCGCAAATATTCTTTGGCGAGGTTATCGATTATTCACCTAATAAAGAAAATCCCCACGTTTCGGTATGCCCTGTAAAGAAAATTAAGGGCGATATAAAATTGGGAACGAAACAAGGATACGATAATGCAAATCCTGTTGGTGATATTAATATTAAGCCCGGAAATGTTTATCTATTTACATATTTTGACGAGAATAATCCGACAGACATTTTTGAGGTTACAAGCTATGACACCAAAACATTAAAACTTAAAAATGTTACAGGAGATATGTGGGGGCGTTTTGAAAAGTACCTTAATGAAGGAAAATATGAAAAAGCCGAGCAGGAAAGGATAGACAAGTTAAATGCAGATTTAACAGTTGTAGGTGAAACAGCTTTATTAACATCTGTTTTGAATTTTGATGACTTAGAATGTGACAAAATAGAATTTTCTTTGTTTGGAAAACAGGATAAATTTGAAATTGACAAAGATAAATTTTATGAAGTTGCAGATGAAATAGTTCTTACGGATATTGAAAACACTCTTGTGATGGATACTGACGATGCGCTGATTATAAGAGCATATGGAAAAGATGTTTACGAGTTAACAATATGGAATAACTGCATGGTCTCGGGAAGTCGCGTTTCTGCATATAGTGCGCCTACTGGCGATTATATAATCAGGGCAGAAGATTATAAGAAACTAGGCGCATTACTTCCTGAAGAATCACAACCAAATCTTCCACCACTAAAAAACTTTTACGCAAACTTTGTTTATTGGTTTATATATAATTCTACCTTGGCATATGTGATTTTTGCTATAATCATTATATTAGTAATAGCTGCAGTAGGATTTTTAATTGGATATAAAGTCAGAAAAAATAGAAATGTTAACAAATAATTTTTTGAGTAAATAGTTAAAGACCTTTTACAAAGCTCTAAAATGAGCAAAGTAAAAGGTCTTTTTTAATAAAGTATAATACTAATTATCGTTTAGTAATTACTGCTGACCAGCGATTCTTCTTTCGTAATCCTGAATCATTTTTTTAACCATCTGACCACCGATAGAACCTGCCTGTCTAGATGTTAGGTCACCGTTGTAACCCTGTTTTAGGTTAACGCCTACTTCTGAAGCAGCTTCCATTTTAAATCTTTCCATAGCTTCTTTAGCTTCTGGAACTACATGTCCGTTTCCTTTATTCATCATTTTCACCTCCTGTTTGGTACACACTTAATATGTGCAGATAGGTGAAAAATAAACTGGTAATTTTTATAATCAAATGTTTTGAAAATTAATTGAAAATATCGTTATTTTCAAATTTTTTAAAAAGTGTTGCTATGCGTTGTCGCATTAGAAGATGCGATTTGTCGGATAGGCTAGGGTCTGTTTCAAGTACATTTTGACAAAGCTTTTGCGCTTCTTTTAATATCTCCATATCGGTAAACAGGTTTGCTACTTTAAGTTCAGGTAGTCCGTGTTGACGTGTTCCGAAAAACTCGCCCGAACCACGAAGTTCTAAGTCCTTTTGCGAAATTTTAAAACCGTCGGTAGTTGATGTCATTATATCCATTCTCTCGCGTGTGATTTCATTATCTGAGTCGGTAAACAGTATGCAGTATGATTTTTCACTGCCTCTGCCAACTCGTCCGCGAAGCTGATGTAACTGCGAAAGTCCAAATCTCTCTGCGTTTTCTATAACCATAATATTTGCGTTTGGTACGTCAACGCCAACCTCTATAACAGTAGTTGAAACTAGTAGGTCGATGTCGCCGTTTTTAAACGAAAGCATAACCCCGTCCTTTTCTTTTGCGTTCATCTTGCCGTGAAGAAGTCCTACGCGGTATGTTGGGAACACATTATCCTTTAAATTTTCGTATATTTCTATGCTTGAACGTGCATCAATTTTGTCTGATTGCTCAACTAGGGGACACACGATGTACCCCTGACGTCCTTCGTCTAATTGTTTTTTTACAAAATTATATGCTCTTTGTCTTAGGGCTTCTGTTACCTGATATGTTTCAATAGGCTGTCTTCCTTTTGGCATAGCATTTATGACCGATATATCAAGGTCGCCGTAAAGTATCAGCGCAAGTGTACGCGGAATAGGTGTTGCTGACATAACAAGCACGTGCGCAAAATCTGATTTTTCAGATAGTTTTGCTCTTTGGTTTACACCAAATCTATGTTGCTCGTCGGTAACGCACAACGCGAGATTTTTAAACTCTACAGTATCCTCTATTATTGCGTGAGTGCCGATTACTAAATCTATCTCGCCGTTTTTTATTTTTTCAAAAGTTTCGCGTTTCTCTCTTGCTTTGGTTGAGCCTGTAAGAAGGGCGATATTTAAATTATCACTTATAATATTTTTAAGCGTGTTAAAATGCTGTGTGGCAAGTATTTCTGTAGGTGCCATAAGTGCCGACTGATATCCGTTTTTACATACGGTATAAATTGCCGCTGCAGCAACTACCGTTTTACCGCAGCCAACGTCACCTTGAACAAGCCTGTTCATAGGTTTGTCACCAGATAAATCGGATAAAATTTCGCTTATTGCATTTGACTGCGAATCAGTAAGCGTGAACGGAAGAAGTTTTTCAAAATCTTTTTCACAATTTATATTATGTATCGAAATACCTTTTTTATTTTGACGTCTGCCTTTTAAGTAGG
>JAZQHY010000010.1:0-9660 GCA_045540815.1 Clostridia bacterium
AACACCTGTACCCATACCGAACACAGCAGTTAAGCTCTGTAGTGCCGATAATACTTGGTGGGAGACCGCCCGGGAAGGTAGGAAGTCGCTAAGACAAAGTAAAGCCTTGAGATAATTCTCAAGGCTTTATTATTTCATTAAGTTTTTACTTATTATTAAGACTTTTTATATTGTTGAAAAAGAACATAGTTTTTTGTTAATGTAGAACGAGTAAGCACGCTTACTAAAAAATTACAAAAGAGTATTAATAATTTGTTGTAATTTTAAAATTCTTATATAACTACAGGTAATTCAACATAAGCTTCATCGTTACATATAACTGTATTTGTGGCAATTTTTGTTTTGCTTTCCTTTGCCCAATGTCCTTTTACATTAGAATGAGGAACATAAATATCCGAGTGCGATGAAATATCTACTCTTATTGCATTACCTTTTTTTATCGTAAATCCAACAGGAGGTGTAAAAATACTGACTAAACATTCATCTCCTGCAACATATTTTTTGTTTATATGTGAAATAGAAGTAATAGTTTCTGTGAGATTATACGAAATACCATTCTCTACAAAATATAAGCGCATAAAAAACGCCGTATCGTCGCAGTCGCTTTTCACTTTCATATTCCATTTTATTTTTCCATAAAAATGAGTATCTTCTTTAAAAGTTTCAGATACAAATGATAATACACCTTTATTTGTGTCTTCTTTTTCTGCTTTAAATATATTGTTGTGTTTGTAAAAATCAAGTGGCTTATCGGGGTTGTAAATAAAGTTTTTTTCTCCATTTGTTGATGTTTTTTCCAGAAGTTTTTCATCAAAAGTTAAGTAAAGTTTTTTATAATTAGTTTTTCTTTCGGCTGTAGTCCAGAAGTCACCGCCAATAGAGTGATAATTTACTTTTTCAAGCTCAAAATCGGTATATTTAGTATTATCACGTATACTATTAAAGTAGTTCACTATGTAATCAATTGGTGCATTTCCGTTTTCAAAGTCATATTCAGCTTTATCAGTAACTTTTGTAGCGTGTCCCCAAGGCCCCACTACAAATGCAGATTTTTTCTTTGTTTCGTTAGGCAATCTTTCCCACATAGAAAACATTCCGTCAACGTAAAAATCATACCAGCCTTCCGTAAACAGGATAGGTATAGTGAGCTTATCTATTGCATGGACTTGCTCCTGAGATTTCCAGAAATCATTGTATGAGTCATTTAAAATAAAATCGCTATATCCTTTTACATCTTCCCCAACAACTCTTTCCATAACTTTGTGATACGGTCTGTATAATTCATTTTCATATTCTTTTTGAATAGGGTAGCGATTTTTAAGCATTCTGAGCCACCACTTTAAATTGCAAAAATCATAACAGCATCCGTTGCGATAATTTTTATTAAAAAGATTGTCTGACTGAATACCAAGAGCAGCGGCTTTTATATCATATGGATTTGTGTCTAGATAGCATAGATGCACTGTAGCAAGATAGCTTTCGCCTGTTATGTATATTTCGCCATTGTAAAAAGGCAGAGTGCGTATTATTTCAAGCGTTTCGAGTCCATCATTTCTCTCTTTATACGGTATACACTTTCCCTCGCTGTCACCACGACCTCTTACGTGCTGCACTATCACGGCGTATCCGTTTTTAATAAACAAATCATCTTTGTATTTTTCCTCAGGATAGGGAACGCCACATCGTTTTTCCTCGTATGGTGTGCGAATAAATACTATTGGTAATTTTTTGTTTTCCTTAGGTAAAACTATACGTGTATATAGCTTAATACCATCGGACATTGTAAAATATTTTTCCTTTATAATCATATATAAATTCCTCTTAAATGTTTACAAGTTTATCCTTTAACGGCTTTTTCCATATTCCCATAAAGTATGTTATAACCGAGAATAGAGCCTCAATTGCCCACGATACAACCCATCCTAAATATATTCCATATATACCATAATGTTTTGCAAGGATTAAGCTTGATATAAGTCTTACTACAGACCCAAGCGCAGTTGAGAACATCAAAAGTCCCATTGACTTTGTGCCTCTGTAAAATGCGTGGAAAAGGTTGTTTATAAGATTAAGTACAATAAATGGTAAAAAGTATTTTACAAATACAACTGAAAATGTAAGGCTTTCACCAACGAATCCTTCAGGGAAGAAGGATTTGCATATGACATCTGCAAATATAACGCAAATAATTAAAACAGGTATAAGAAGTACCACTCCCTGAAGTGCCCCAACTCTTAATCCTTTTTTTATTTTAGAGTGCTTTCCTGCGCCTATACACTGTGCAGTATAGTTTGTAAGAGTCTTTGCTGAGTTCTGGTAAATGCTTGCATTTATGTTATATACTTTAGTTGCAACTGAATAAGCAGCCGTCGCACTGCTTCCTATACCGTTTATAATAGGAGATAGCAATAGCGATGATGTGTACATTACAACTTGCTGAATAGTAGTAGGTATGGAGAATGACACCGATTTTCCCACAGTTCTTATGCTAAATTCAAATGGATAGTCATCAACTTCCATCTCTTTAAAACATCTGATAAGCTTTCTTATGTAAAATACAAATACCACGCCGTTGGCTATAACAGTTGTTGTTGCAATACCTGCCACACCAAACTTAAGTACCGCTGTGCTAAATATATTCCCCAAAATTGTAAGCAAAGTAGATATTAAAGACATTCTAAATGGATATTCACTAAGCCCCAAAGCATTCATTGTAAAGTTGAAAAATGTGTTTAATATTATTACAGTATTGCCTAAATATATAATAACAAAATATTTCATAGCCTCATTTCTAATGGAAGGGTCTACATTTAAAAAATTAAAAATTGGATCTCTAAAAAATATTACTGTCAAGCTTACAATAATACTTGCAATGGTAAGTATTATTGTATTGCTGAACAAACTGGTTTTAAGCTGTTCGAAGTTTTTTGAACCAAAAAGTACGGCAGTATATACAGATACACCCGTAGAATATCCCCAAAACACAGAGGATATAAATGTAACAAGCTCTGATGTTGCTCCTGTAGCAGCAATACCATCTGCGCCTAAAAATTTCCCTGCAATAATAGAGTTTACTATTCCAAACGCATTTGTAAGTATTCCTGAAAGTACGAGTGGTATGGCAAATAGTATAAATGTTTTGTAAATGTTGCCTTTTGTTAAATCCTTCATAATTACCCCTCCAAAACATCTTGTAAAATTGATTTTCTTGTCGTATAATAAGTGTATCATATAATAAGAATTTTTCAAGTTTGTTCAGATTATTGAAACTTTCTCAAGAATTTTCAAGGAGATGTACGGTATGTACCAGAAAGAACGAATAGATAACATCCTTGGTATTTTAAAATCAAATGGTTATGTGTCGGTAAAATATCTTACCGAGCAGCTTCATTACAGTACCGCTACCATAAACCGTGATTTAAATGTAATGGTAAAACAAAATCTTGTTACCAGGACATATGGTGGTGTTGAGCTAATAAAAAGAAAAGGAGTAGCTTTGCCATTTAGATATCACTTGATGAAACCCGTGAAAAATAAAATAGGCAGTGCTGCAGCAGAACTTATAAATGATGGTGATATTATATTTATAGATGGTACAACAACTACTGAGTATATTGGTAAATTTATTACTTCAAAAAAAGATATTACAGTCATAACAAATAATATTTCGCTTATTGCATATCTTAGTCAGTATAAGATAAATTGCATATGTCTTGGTGGTGAAATAATAGAAGCACCTTCAATGCTTGGCGGTAATTTAACAGCGGAAAATGCGATGAAATATAATGCTGACGTGTGCTTTTTCTCTACAGGCGGAATGTCAGAGGACGGAATTATATTTGGATGGCCATCATATGACCTGATTCATACTGTAATGATAAAAAACTCTAAAAAATCGTATTACTTAGTTGACCACGAAAAGATAGGTAACACTATGCCAAACAATCTAGTTTCACTTGATGGCATTGACGGTATTATTACAGATTATATTTTTTCAGATGATATAAAAAAGGAATTTTCGAAGACAAAATTTATAGAAGTAAAATAAGGTTTTATAAATTAGTATTGCTTGTAAAAATGTTTTGGAGTGAATACGGAGAACAAATATAATGGAAAATAAGTTCTATTTGTGTATAGATTTAAAAAGCTTTTATGCATCCGTTGAAGCAGTAGAAAGGGGACTTGACCCGTTTAAAACCAACCTTGTTGTTGCAGACCCCTCGCGCGGAAATGGGGCTATTTGCCTTGCCATTACACCAGCGCTTAAAGCACTTGGAGTTAAAAACCGATGCAGAATTTTTGAAATACCACGTGGAGTAGAGTATATCACTGCACTTCCAAGAATGAAACTGTATATGGAGTATTCGGCAAATATCTATGCCACTTATTTAAAATATGTCAGTAAGGAAGATATACATCCATATTCAATAGATGAGTGTTTTTTCGATATAACGTCATACCTTAAAATGTATAAGAAGACACCGCGCGAAATGGCGAAAATGCTTACAGATGCAGTGTTTGAAGAAACAGGTATATGTGCTACAGTAGGAGTCGGAACAAACTTGTTTCTTGCAAAGGTTGCACTAGATATAACCGCGAAGCACGTGGACGATCATATAGGATATCTTGACGAAGAAACATTTAAAAAAACCATATGGTATCATAGACCTATTACGGATATATGGAATATAGGCAGAGGTATAGCAAAACGTCTTGAAAAATACGGAGTGTATGACCTGTGTGGTGTTGCACATATGGATGAGAAGATACTCTACAGAGAGTTTGGTGTAAATGCTGAGTTTCTTATTGACCACGCACACGGCATCGAGCCGTGTACCATCAAAGAAATTCAAGAGTATGTTCCCGAAACAAGCTCCATATCAAATGGTCAGATACTCTTTCACGATTATAATTACGATGACGCGCTTTTAGCACTTAAAGAAATGGTCGACGTTTTATCGCTTGATTTGGTGGATAAAGACCTTGTTACAGATTCAATTTCACTCAGAGTAGGATACTCAAAAGATACTATTAAGTCAACTGGAGGTACTATGAAGATTCCTGAGCCTACAAACTCCTCGAGAAAACTTGTTGACTATTTTACCGCGTATTATAAAAAGACTGCAAACCCTGATTACCCAATCAGAAAGCTCAATATTGGTTTTAATCATCTAACACATCAGGAGTATGTAAACCTTGATATGTTCTCGGACTATTTAAAAGACGAAAAAGAACTAAAAGTACAAAAAGCTATTGTCGGCATTAAAAACAAATATGGAAAAAATGCCATCCTTCGCGGAATGAATTTACTTGATAACGCAACAACGCGTGAGCGAAATAAACTTGTAGGAGGACATAACGGTGAGTGACAGAGCAAGACAGTTTATGCCGTTTGCGGCGCTTAAAGGCTACTATGAGCTTATTCGAACCAAAGAGAGGGTAGTAGTTCCCAAAAAAGAGCTTTCGGAAGATTACGCCGAAATTCTCTCAAGAAAGGTTCTTTCATTAGCTGAAGGTATGATGGTAAAAGTCACATACTATTCAAACGGCGATTATGTGGTCGTAGAGGGTATTTTAACAGATATCGATATAGAAAGAAGATATTTGACTATCGTTAAAACACCCATAAATTTAGACGATATTTATGACATTGAATGTGACAATATAGAATAAAAAGGCTTAACGAAATTTCGTTAAGCCTTTTTTATGACTTTTTATATGTTTTCAACCAAATTTTTGGCCCATTTACCTCTTTTGAGGTATATATATCCAATCACACATTTCACTACTTCGAGTGATTGAATAATGGTGTACAGCATAAGTATATGCATATTTGTAAATCGGGATAACCCGTATGCAAGAGGTATGCAAATACACCACATAAATCCCGAGTCAAATACAAATGTAGTAACTGTGTTTCCGCCTGTACGAAGGGTGAAATATGTGCAGTGCGCAAATGCTATAAACGGCATAAGCGCTGCACAAACGAGCAGAAACTCACACGCAAGCCTCTTAACAGTAGGTATGGTGTTGTACACTTCCGGTATGATTGGTGCTAAAGCAGCCATTATAACGCCTATTATCGCACATATCACAACTACAAATGCAATGATTTTTGTGTTTTCATCTTTTGCCTTTTCTATCTCACCCGCGCCAAGATGTTGACCTATTATTATTGAAATAGATGTTCCAAACGCGAAAAACGCGCAGAAGAAAAGGTTTGACACAGTTTGACTTATGTTAAACGCAGATACAACCTCAAGTCCTCGTACAGAGTAGCATTGAAGCTGTGTAGTCATACCAAGTGACCATAGTATTTCGTTTATCATAAGCGGAGTGCCCTTTTTAAAGATGTCTTTTATAAGTGGTTTTGGGATTTTAAGTGATTTATACGCATCTTCGATAAATAAATTTTTGTCGCATCTGTTGTGTGTCCATAGTGCTACTACAATAAGCTCTGAATAACGCGCAATAACAGTAGCAATTGCAGCACCCTCTATACCAAGAGCTGGTGCGCCGAAGTGTCCAAATATCAGTACATAATTTAGCGTAACATTAACAAATACTGCAACTATACCCGCCAGCATTGGTACAACCGTTTTTCCTGTTTCGCGAAGCGTACCCGAATAAACCTGTGCCAGCGCAAACGCAGGGAGCTGTAATAGCATTATATAAATGTATTTTTTCCCGTAATAAAGAGTTTTGGCAAGGTCAAGTCCCTCATCACCTTCGTGTAAGAAAAGAGATATTAATGGCTCGCAAAAAAATGCAAAAACGAAAGCAACCAGTATAGTTATCGCAAATACTATTACAAGCTTTGCCCTGAATGTGTCACGAACGCCATTGTGGTCCTCTTTTCCATAATACTGTGCAGTAAATATGCCTGCGCCTGCAGTTCCGCCAAATATCGCAAGGTTAAATACAAATATCAGTTGGTTAACTATCGCAACACCCGACATCTGCTCTGTGCCTACCTGACCGACCATTATATTGTCAATAAGGCTTACAAAGTTTGTGATAACGTTTTGAATAAGTATAGGTATTGTGATAGCTATTATTCTTTTGTAAAATTCTTTGTCACCAATAAATTTTCTAAGCATAATATTTCCTTTCGATGCAAACTATTTTCTGAATATGAAAAATACCGCTCCAAGTATGCAGATAAATGCATATAGATAGTTCATAGTGAATTTTTCTTTCAAATATACAACCGAAAAGATTGAAAATACAGTAAGCGTAATTACCTCCTGAATAATCTTAAGCTGTGCAGTTGTAAAATAATTGCTTCCAAGTCTGTTTGCAGGTACCTGAAATATGTATTCAAAAAAAGCAAGTCCCCAGCTTGAAAGTATAACTATCCATAACGCTTTGTTTTTAAATCTTAAATGTCCGTACCACGCAAATGTCATAAAAATATTTGATATTGTAAGCAGTACAACGGGTTTTATCGGCTGTAACATTTGTTATTTACCTCCTAAGCTTAAAAAATCAACAAAAGTTATTATACAATATTTTGTAGATTTCGTCAATAATAATGAGCCGTATAAATGGGTTCACCTTGAGGAGAAGGGTTTCCTTATTGTAAAAAAGCTATGCGTTATTTTCGCATAGCTTTTTGAAATTATTCTTCAGTTTTTTCGTCAATGTCAGCTTCCGCATTTTCTGCAATATTTTTGCTTACATCAGCCTTAATTTCAGAAGGTATTGTTTCAGGTGCTTTATTTTCTTCAGTATTAACATCTTCGCTGTTTTCTGTGACATCACTTGCGTTTTCGTTAAGTGATGGGAGAGTACCACCGTTAAATACTGTTTCAAATTCTTCGCCTGTAATTTTTTCTCTTTCAAGAAGTACCTTTGCAACTGCATGAAGTCTTTCAATGTTATCTTCAAGTAGCTTTATACAGTTTTTATAGCAACCTTCTATGATGCTTCTTACTTCGCTGTCTATCTCTGCAGCGACGCTTTCACTTGTGTTTTTAGACTGAACAAAATCTCTGCCGATAAATACCTCATCGTTTTCCGAGCCAAATGATATAGGACCGATTTTGTCACTCATACCATACTTAGTAACCATTTCGCGTGCAATCTTTGATGCGCGCTGAATGTCGTTTGATGCACCTGTGCTTATGTCGTCAAGAACGATTTTTTCAGCACATCTTCCGCCAAGAAGTACTACTATAGTTTCAAGCATTTCACGTTTTGTGTGATAATACTTATCTTCAGTAGGGCGGTGCATAGTGTAGCCGCCTGCCATTCCGCTAGGTATGATAGATATCTGGTGAACAGGGTCCTGCGTTTCAAGTAGCCTTGTAGCAATCGCGTGACCTGCCTCGTGGTATGCAGTAAGTCTGTTTTCCTTTTCGGTGATGGTGTGTGATTTTTTCTCTGTACCAACCACCACTTTAACCATGGCTTCTTCTATCTCAGTCATATTTATTTCTTTTTTGTTTTTACGTGCTGCAAGAAGTGCCGCCTCGTTTAAAAGATTTGCAAGGTCTGCGCCTGTAAAGCCTGCGGTTGCTCTTGCAGTAACCGATAAATCAACATCTTTTCCAAGAGGTTTTTTTCTAGCGTGAACCTTTAATATTGCTTCACGTCCCTTTATGTCAGGAGTGCCTACAACTATCTGTCTGTCAAATCGACCTGGTCTTAGTAGCGCATTATCAAGTATGTCAGGTCTGTTTGTAGCCGCTATAACGATTACACCAAGATTAGCACCAAAACCATCCATCTCAACAAGTAGCTGGTTTAGTGTCTGTTCCCTTTCATCGTGACCGCCGCCAAGACCTGCACCTCTCTGACGACCAACCGCGTCAATCTCATCTATAAATACAATACTAGGTGCTTCTTTTTTAGCTTTTTCAAATAAATCTCTTACTCTTGATGCACCAACGCCGACAAACATTTCTACAAAGTCGGAACCTGAAATAGAGAAGAATGGTACACCTGCTTCGCCTGCAACGGCTTTTGCGAGAAGTGTCTTACCTGTTCCCGGAGGGCCTACAAGTAGAACACCCTTTGGAATTTTCGCACCAAGTGCTTCATATTTTTTAGGCTCTTTTAAAAATTCAACTATCTCGACAAGTTCTTCCTTTTCCTCGTCTGCACCAGCTACATCTTTGAACGTAACCTCGTTTTCGTCTTTAGTGTGCATTTTAGCTCTGCTTTTGCCAAATGACATAGCTTTGCCGCCGCCACCGCCCTGAGATTGCTTAAAGAATATAACCCAGAACGCAATTATGATGATAGTAAGTATAAGCGATGGTAACATGGAAAGCCACCAAGGCGGATTTGCAGGTTGAGGTGTAGAAAGGGTAAGTGTACCTTCTGTAACCTGTGATGAAATAGCTGTTCCTGCATGAGTGTAAAGTGTTTCAATAGACGGAATATCAACCGATATTTTAGTTCCGTCATTAAGTGTTGCAACTGCATTGTTTTCTATAATGATAAGTTCCTTTACGGTACCTGAGTTAATATCATTTACAAGCTCTGAAAACTCTTTTATTACAGGTCCGGTCTGGTAATTAAGCATAAAATAGATAATAAATATAACAACCAGTAAAATTGCATAAAAGCCAAAACCTTTTATGTATTTTTTCAAGCACAACGCCTCCTTTAGATAAATTTTATATAAACTTTAATTATGCTAACATATATTAT
>JAZQHY010000011.1:0-14130 GCA_045540815.1 Clostridia bacterium
TGCCTCGAGCATTTCAAATGCAAGTATAATATCAGCTTCACCCTGGTCAATGATAGGAGAGTATATCTTTTCGCCGTACTTAACATATGTAACAACGCTTCCGCCTCTCTGGCTCATTCCGTGAACTTCCGATACCTTTACATCGTAGCCTTCATTAATAACGGCGTTTCCTAAAATACGGCTTGCAAGAAGTGTTCCTTGTCCGCCTACGCCGACTATCATAATATTTTTAGCCATATTTTAGTCCTCCTTTTTAATCGCGCCAAACGGACAAACGTTTATGCATAGCCCGCATCCGTTACACTGATTTTTGTCTATCTGGATATTGCCGTCTTTAATTGATATTGCAGGGCAACCAAGCTTCATACACATTTTACATTTTTTGCAATCATCAGTTATCTTGCAGTGTCCTGTGTATTTAACAGTTTTAAGCAGTGCGCAAGGTCTTTGAGCGATAATTACCGAAGGCTCGTCTGCATTAACCTCTTCTTTTACTACTTCTTCAAAATGTTTTAAATCAAACGGGTCAGCTACAACAACTCTTTTTACACCAACCGCTTTTGCAAGAGCAACAAGGTCTACGTTTGTAGTAGGCTCTTTTCTTATTGTGTAACCTGTAGTAGGGTTATCCTGATGTCCTGTCATACCTGTTATAGAGTTGTCAAGGATAATCACTGTGTTGTTACCTTTATTGTAAACTATATCTATAAGGCCGGTGATGCCTGAATGAATAAATGTAGAATCACCTATTACCGCAACGAGTTTTTTGTTAAACTCATTACCGCGGGCTTTTGCCATACCCATTGCTCCGCTGACACTTGCACCCATACAAACAGTAGTATCTACGCTTGCAAGAGGTGCAACAGCACCAAGTGTGTAACAACCGATATCTCCTGATACTACAAGACCTAGCTTTTTAAGTACATAGAATGTGCCTCTGTGAGGGCATCCTGCACACATTACAGGAGGTCTTACAGGAATTGCTTCGTCGACAGTTAGCTTATCAGCACTTTCTTCACCTGTAACTGCTTTTTTAATCATTGACGGAGTGTATTCGCCAAGAAGAGTAAATTTCTCTTTGCCAATTACATCTAAGCCAAGTGATTTACAATGTCTTTCGAATATCGGGTCAAGCTCTTCTATAACATATACTTTTTCGTGCTTTGCACAGAAATCTTTTATAAGTTTATCAGGAAGAGGGTAGACCATACCAAGTTTTAAATAACTTACACTATCGCCAAGCGCCTCTTTTGCATACATATATGAAATACCCGATGTGATAATACCTATTTTGTCAGAATTTATTTCTACTTTGTTTAATTCGGAGTTTTCAGCATATTCTTTTAATGCTGCCATTCTTTCTTCAACGATAACGTGTCTTTTTACAGCATTTGCAGGCATCATTACGTTTTTAGCAATGTTTTTCTCGTAAGGTTTAAGTTCTACATCTTTACGAGGCATTTCTTCGACTAAACTCTGTGAATGAGATACTCTTGTAGAAAGTCTTAAGATAACGGGAGTGTCGAACTTTTCACTTAATTCGTATGCTATTTTTGTAAAGTCGCGACATTCCAAACTGTCAGATGGTTCAAGCATCATTGTTTTTGATGCCTCTGCGTAATGTCTTGAATCCTGTTCGTTCTGTGAAGAATGCATACCAGGGTCATCGGCAACGCAGAATACAAGTCCTCCGTTTACACCTATATAGCTTACAGTAAATAGCGGGTCTGCCATTACGTTCATACCAACGTGTTTCATACAAGACATACTTCTTGCACCGCCTATAGATGCGCCAATAGCAACTTCAGCTGCAACCTTTTCGTTTGATGACCACTCAACGTATATTTCGTCATATTTTACTATGTTTTCAGTTATTTCTGTACTTGGCGTACCCGGATATGACGCAACAACGCTAACACCTGCTTCATATGCACCGCGGGCAACCGCTTCATTTCCAAGCATAAGTCTTTTCATAGCATTAATTCCTTTCATTAATAATTATTTAATCTGTGCCGATACTAAGCTTTCGCCACAGTATATTTCTCTAAGACGAGGTTTTTCAATCTTACCTGTTGGGTTTCTTGGAACCTCGGCAAATATTATTTTACGAGGACGTTTGTATTTTGGAAGGTCAAGACAAAATTCGTTTATATCTTCTTCGCTGCATTTAAAATCCTCTTTGATTTCAATGATAGCAGCAGCGATTTCGCCAAGTCTTGCATCAGGAAGACCGATTACTGCAACGTCTTTTATTGCCTGATGCTGTCTTAAGAAGTCTTCAATCTGAACAGGGTATAGGTTTTCACCGCCAGATATGATAACGTCCTTCTTTCTGTCGACCAGATATATAAATCCGTCTTCGTCCATTTTTGCCATATCGCCTGTAAGAAGCCATCCGTTTTTTAGCACTTCATTTGTGGCTTTTTCGTCGTTGTAGTAACAAGTCATAACACCAGGACCATATACTGCAAGTTCGCCGACATCGCCTTTTTCAACTTCGTTAAGGTTTGAGTCAATGATTTTAACCTGCCAGCCATATCCTGCTTTTCCTATTGCGCCAACTTTATGAATGTTTTCAACTCCTAGATGCACACAACCAGGTCCAATAGATTCTGAAAGACCATAGTTAGTGTCATATTCGTGTTTAGGGAATTTTTCTTTCCAACGTTTTATTAGACTTGGAGGTACAGGCTGTGCACCTATGTGCATAAGGCGCCATTTTGACAGGTCGTATTCTTCTAGGTTGATTTCGCCTCTGTCGATAGCATCTAATATATCCTGCGCCCAAGGAACTAGTAACCAAACTATAGAACAAGCCTCTTCTGATGCGGCCTTTATAATCCATTCAGGTTTTATACCTTTTAGCAGAACCGCTTTTGAACCTGAAATAAGACTTCCGAACCAATGCATTTTTGCACCTGTGTGGTAAAGAGGAGGTATGCATAGGAATGTATCGTCCTTTGTTTGTCCGTGGTGGTTTTGTTCGCAACGTGCTGAATGTATTAGACTTTCGTGCTTGTGAAGAATAGCTTTCGGAAATCCTGTTGTGCCTGATGAAAAATATATAGCTGAATAATCTTCTTCAGCAAGCTCGATTTCGGGAGCTTTCGAAGAACAGTATGTAACTAGCTTATCATAGCTTTCGGAAAATGTAGGACAGTTTTTGCCAACATAGAAAACCTGCGAAACCTTTGGAAGTCTGTCGCAAATTTCTTCTATACGTCCGATAAATTCCGGGCCAAATACCAGCACATCGGCATCAGCAAGGTTTAAACAGTATTTTATTTCAGATGCGGTATATCTATAATTAAGCGGAACTGCAAGCGCGCCTGTTTTAAGTATACCAAAATATATTGGAAGCCACTCTAAACAGTTCATAAGAAGTATAGCAACCTTGTCGCCTTTTTTGATTCCGCGGCTGAGTAGAAGGTTTGCAAATCTGTTTGCTTTTTTGTCAAACTCACTCCAGGTAATTTCCTGCCTGCCACTTTCTTCGGGGTTGGGCTGGATAAGGGCATATTCCTTCCAAGTTATTTTTGCTTTTTCCATCATATGCGGAGCAATCTCAACGAGTGCGGTATCATTAGGGTATTGCTCGGCATTTTTTGCTAGTAAATCTACAATAGTCATAACCATATGTATCCTTTCGATATTTATATCACTCTATTTTAACATAAAATGTGACAAAAACCAAGCATTTATTTTTATTTTTTAAAAACTTTTTAATTGTCAATGTTTTAATTCTAAAAAACAGTGGAAATATATGTAAAAAACATTAAAAAGCTTGGAATATAAGGTTTTTAAACCAAAAAACCATTTACAATCGCATTTTTCTGTGTTATAATGTACATAAGTTAAATTATATAGTTCATCAGGGATAGTCATACGTGTATGTAATTGACTTAAATAATCATCAGGAGTGATATTATGAGAAGCGTACAGAAAAATCACGATAGATCATCTGGCAACGGTATATGTATATCTGATGAAATCGAACTTTTTGCAAAAGGTCAAAACTATAGAGCATATAGTTTTTTAGGTTGTCATAAAAATGATAAAGAAGGGAATAGCGGTTACACATTTAGAGTGTGGGCGCCAAATGCAAGAAGCGTAAGAGTCCTGGGAGATTTTAATGGTTGGGATGTTAATTCCCCTGTGATGAATAGATTAAACTGTGGTATATGGGAGATTGTCGTTAATGACGCAAAGGTTTACGATGCATATAAGTATTATATAGAAAGACCGGATGGAAGTTTTGTTTATAAAAGCGACCCTTACGGATATCATATGTGCACCAGACCTGAAAACGCCAGCAAAGTTTTTGACATAGAAGGATTTAAGTGGACGGATAAAAATTATCTTTCTAATAATGCCAAAACAAATGTACTTGAAAAGCCAATAAATATATACGAGATGCATTTGGGATCGTGGAAAGTTCACGATGATGGAAATCCATACACATACAGAGAAATAGCAGACGAGCTTGTAGAGTATGTGCTTGATATGGGATACACACATATAGAACTTATGCCTGTAAGTGAATATCCGTTTGACCCATCGTGGGGATATCAGGTAACAGGATATTTTGCTCCTACATCAAGATATGGAACACCATATGATTTTATGTATTTTGTAAACAAATGTCACGAAAATGGTATTGGTGTTATTCTCGACTGGGTAGGTGCACATTTCCCTAAAGACGAAAACGGTCTTTATGAGTTTGATGGCGGATTCTGTTACGAATCAGGTGACCCCCTTATGAATGAGCACCCGGACTGGGGTACAAGGATATTTGATTATGGCAGAAATGAGGTTGTATCATTCCTTGCATCAAATGTTGTTTTCTGGCTTGATAAATATCATATTGACGGTATAAGAGTAGATGCTGTTGCATCTATGTTATATCTTGATTATGGCAAGAAGGACGGCGAGTGGAGAGCAAATAGATACGGTGGCAAGGAAAATCTTGACGCAATAGAGTTCTTAAGAAAAATGAACAAAGCTGCTTTTGAATTCAAAAAAGATGTTCTTATGATTGCAGAGGAATCGACAGCGTTTCCGCTTGTAACCAAGCCTGATTTTGCAGGCGGTCTTGGTTTTAATATGAAATGGAATATGGGCTGGATGAATGATATGCTAAGATATATGTCGCTTGACCCATTGTACAGAAAGGGCAGTCACAATAATCTTACATTCTCTATGACATACGCCTTTTCGGAGAATTTCATATTACCTCTTTCACACGATGAGGTAGTTTATGGTAAATGCTCGATGATAAATAAAATGCCGGGCGAATACGATGAAAAATTTAATAACCTTAGAGCTTTTTATGCATATATGATGGCTCATCCGGGAAAGAAATTGTCGTTTATGGGAAATGAGTTCGCACAGTTTAACGAATGGAATTACGCGACTGAGCTTGACTGGAATTTGCTTGAATTTGATAAGCATAAAAAGATGAAAAGCTTTGTTAAGGAGCTAAATAATTTTTATAAAGAAAATCCTGCTTTTTGGGAGATTGACGATGATTGGAGCGGTTTTAACTGGATAAGTAATGACGATAATGATCAGAGCATCGTATCATTTAGAAGGATTGATAAAAAAGGCAGAGAAGTTATAGTGATATGTAACTTCTGCCCTGTAACACGTAAAAATTACCGAATTGGTGTTCCGTACGAAGGTAATTACAAACCGGTATTTTCCACAGATTACAAAAGATTTGGCGGAAACGGCGAGATTTTAAGAAAGAAAAAGAGCGAAAAAATACCTTTCCACGGATTCTCGCAGAGCATTTCAGTAACAGTTCCGC
The DNA here is from genome assembly GCA_045540815.1 of Clostridia bacterium. Classification (GTDB taxonomy): domain Bacteria; phylum Bacillota; class Clostridia; order UMGS1810; family UMGS1810; genus JAZQHR01. Next base: position 5,810 of record JAZQHY010000011.1, read on the forward strand.
AGATGTCTACAGTGTATTATGTGATTGAAAAATGATGAAAAATATAAAGGAGGCAGTTTAGTATTATGCAAAGACGTAAAGAGTGTATAGCAATGTTGTTGGCTGGTGGTCAAGGAAGCAGACTTATGGTACTCACAGAAGAAACGGCAAAACCAGCTGTCCCTTTTGGCGGTAAATACAGAATAATAGATTTTCCGCTATCAAACTGTGTAAATTCGGGTATAGATACGGTTGGTATCCTTACACAGTATCAGCCCCTTGAACTAAATGACTATATTGGTAATGGTCAGCCTTGGGGACTTAATAGAAACCACGGCGGTGTTCACGTACTTCCGCCATATCAAAAATCGCAAAAGACAGAATGGTACAAAGGTACGGCAAATGCGATTTATCAGAACATTCACTTTATAGACAGGTATGAACCTGAATATGTACTTATTTTATCTGGTGACCACATATATAAAATGGATTATTCAAAAATGCTGGCATTTCACGAGAAGAAAAAATCGGACTGTACTATAGCCGTTTTAGATGTACCGCTTGAAGAAGCTTCAAGATTTGGTATAATGAATGCAGATGATAATGATAAGATATATGAGTTTGAAGAAAAGCCTAAAAAGCCAAAGAGTACAAAGGCATCTATGGGTGTATATCTATTTAATTGGAAGATACTAAAAGAGTATCTTATTATGGATGAAGAGGATCCAAAATCATCAAATGACTTTGGAAAAAATGTTATCCCTGCACTTCTTCGCGATAATAAGAAGCTTTTTGCATATTCGTTTGACGGATACTGGAAGGATGTTGGAACTATTAAGAGTTTATGGGAAGCAAATATGGATCTTTTAAATCCTGATGTTCCGTTTAACCTTAAAGACCGTGATTTCAAGATTTATGCAAGAAACTATGCTAAGCCTTCAAGCTTTATTTCAAAAAGCTCTGATATTATAAATTCATATATAGCAGAAGGTTGCGTTATAAAAGGTAAGGTAACAAATTCTATCATTTCTACAGGTTGCATAGTTGAAGAAGGCGCAGAAATTTCAGACAGTATCGTTATGCCAAATAGTAAGATAGAAAAAAGCGCCAACATAAAATACGCAATTATCGGTGAAGAAAGCACTGTATGCCAGAACGCTAAAGTCGGCGACAAACCAGAATTTTACGATGAGTCGGAGTGGGGTATAAGCGTTGTGGGTAAAGGCAAGACAATTAAGAAAAACGGTGTTGTAAAAGTAAATGAGATAGTTTAATTTAAAGGGTGATTATAAATGAGAATGGTCGGAATTGTATTTTCAAATATTTACGATGCAACTATGGGCGAACTTACTAAAAAAAGAACAGTTGCTTCGCTTCCGTTCGGAGGCAGATACAGACAGATAGACTTTGTATTGTCAAATATGGTTAATTCAGATATTGCAAATATCGGTGTTATCACAAAATACAACTATCAGTCACTAATGGACCACTTAAGTTCATCAAGCGAGTGGGATTTAAACAGAAAAACAGGCGGTCTTTATATCCTTCCTCCTTTTAGTACAGGTCACACTGGTATATACAGAGGAAAAATCGAAGCATTATATGGCGCTATGTCATTTTTGAAAGGTAATAAAGACGAGTATGTGCTTTTAAGTGATTCAACAATAATATGTAACATAGATTATGATAAAATACTTGATGAACATATAAAGTCTAAAAAAGATATTACTATTATTGCAAATAGAGCAGAAAAAAGAGCAAAATATGATTTAGTTCTTGATGCTGAAAAAAATAACAAGGTTACAGGTATCGCAGTAGATGCAACAGCTTCAAAAGGTGATCTTACCGGTATGGGAATGTTCATTATGAAGCGCGAGGATATGATTGATATGATAGAAGATTCTGTTGCAAGAGGACTTTACCACTTTGAGAGAGATTTCTTGCAGAGAAAATTTATGGATAAAAAGATATCTATAAATGTTTATGAATTTTCTGATTATGTTTTAAGAAACAGAGATGTTGTATCTTACTTTGACAACAACTTAAAGCTTATGAATGAAGATGTACGTAACAGCTTGTTCAATGTAAAAAGACCTATCTATACGAAGGTAAGGGATGAAGTTCCTACAAGATACGGCAGTGTTGCAAGGGTAGATGATTGTATAGTAGCAGATGGTTGTACCATACACGGAAATGCTGAAAATTCAGTTATTTTCCGTGATGTTAGAATAGGAAAAGGTGCAATTGTTAAAAATTCAATTATATTCCAGGGTACATCAATTGGTGAAAATGCTGTTGTTGAAAACGCGATAATTGATAAAGATGCAAAGATTACAGACGGCACTACACTTATAGGCGCTAAATCTGCTCCTATTATAATTAACAAAAACGAAACAGTATAAAATATCTTAAGAGGAAACGGTGATTTATTATGAAAATATTATTGGCAGCGAGTGAGGCAGCACCGTATATAAAAACCGGAGGCCTTGGAGATGTAATCGGGGCTCTTCCAAAAGAGCTTGCTAAAAATAAGGATACAGAGGTATGTGTGTTTTTACCGTATTACAAATCTATCAAGTACAATCCGGATTTCAAAATTGAGTTTGTTACTTGCTTTAATGTAATGCTTGCGTGGCGCAGTGCATATGTAGGTGTATTTAAAGCGGTTAGCAGAAGCAAGAAACTATCATACTACTTCATAGACAATGAGTATTATTTCAATAGGGACGGTGCATATGGCTATTATGATGATGGCGAAAGATACGCATATTTTAGCAAAGCCGTTCTTGAAGCAATAATGCATATTGGTTTTTATCCTGATATAATCCATTGTCATGATTGGCAGACTGCTCTTATTCCTGCATTTTTAAAAGGTCATTACAATGCTATACCTGAATATCAGAAAATAAAAACAATTTTCACTATTCACAATATAGAGTATCAGGGCAAGGTACCTGAAGAATTTTTAAAAGAGGTAATAGGACTTTCGGACGATTGGCACGACGTTATGTACCACAAGGATTGCATAAACTTTGTTAAAAGTGCAATTGAGATTTCGGACAGGGTGTCTACAGTATCTGATACCTATTCTTATGAAATCAGGCATGCATATTTTGCTCACGGGCTTGAGAGCGTGCTAAAACGCAATGAACATAAGGTGTGGGGTATAGTAAATGGTATTGATACAAAGCTTTATGACCCTGCAACAGATGAAAAGTTGCATGTGAACTATGCTCCGGGTGAATATGATAAAAAAATTCAGAACAAGATGTTCTTGCAGGAAAAGCTAGGACTTCCTGTAAATCCGGATATTCCTATGGTTGCTATGGTTACAAGACTTGTTGCTCATAAAGGACTTGAGCTTGTTGAATACGTTGCAAACGATATTATGGAAAAGAATATGCAGTTTGTGGTTGTTGGTACAGGCGACAAGAGATTTGAAGAATTATTTAATTATATGGCGTATATGCGTCCAGACAGAGTATCAATAAGTCTGAAATTTGATCCTGTACTTGCAAATCAGGTATACGCAGGAGCTGATATGTTCTTAATGCCTTCAAAGAGTGAACCTTGCGGACTTGCACAGCTTATCGCAATGCGTTACGGCACCATTCCTATAGTAAGGGAAACAGGCGGACTGTGTGATACCGTTCCGCCGCTTAATACCCAGACTTTAGAGGGCAGAGGCTTCACTTTTAAAGGATTTAATGCTCACGATATGCTTGGTGCAATTGAAAGAAGCATAGATTTTTACTATGATAAAGAAAAACTCCATAAACATACTGAAAACATTATGAAATATGACAGCAGTTGGAAAGAATCAGTAAAAAAATATATGGAACTTTATAATAATACATTACAATACTAGGAGGACTAAAGAGAAATTGGAATCAAAAGAAATTATATCACTTGTTAATGAGGAATCATTAAAAAGCATGGGCTGTGAGCTCAAAGAAGCTACAAATCAGCAGATTTACAAAGCACTATGCACAGTAGTAAGAGACATTCTTATCAAAGAAAGAAGAAAATTCAGTAAGGATTTTAAAAACAAAGACGGCAAACAGGTTTACTATATGTCTATGGAGTTCCTTGTTGGTACTTCACTTAGAAACAACCTTTATAACCTTGGTCTTGAGGAAGACTTTAGATCAGCACTTAAAGAAGTTGGTATCGATATAAACAAACTTTACGACATCGAGCCTGATGCTGGACTTGGAAACGGCGGTCTTGGCAGACTTGCATCGTGCTATATGGATTCTATGACATCTGTTGGTATGCGCGGTACAGGATTTTCTATAAGATATGAGTTTGGTATATTCAAACAGAAAATCGTTGATGGCTGGCAGATGGAATTCCCTGATGACTGGCTAAATATGGGCGATGTATGGCTGCTTCCTAGAGAAGATGAGTCATTTGAAGTAAAATTTGGCGGAGATGTTGTTCAGTGGTTTGACGAAGACGGAAAACTAAGAGTAACACATCAGAATTACAGCCCTGTTATTGCAGTACCATATGATATGTATATATCAGGTCACGATACAAAAGCAGTGAATAAACTTGTGCTTTGGAGTGCAAAATCTCCTGCATGTCTTGATATGTCTGCATTCTCACGTGGTGAATACGTAAAATCTCTTGAGCAGAATACTATGGCAGAGGTTATATCAAAAGTACTTTACCCTGCTGATGACCATATTGATGGTAAGAGATTAAGACTTAAACAGCAGTATCTACTTGTGTCTGCATCACTACAGAGTATTTTAAAGCAGCATCTTAATAAATACGGAACACTTGATAATCTAGCTGATAAAGTTGCTATCCATATAAATGATACTCATCCGGCACTTTGTGTACCTGAGCTTATGCGTCTACTTATAGATGACCACGACTATGGTTGGGAAGAGGCTTGGGATATCACTTGCAAGACTCTTTCGTATACTAACCATACTGTAATGAGTGAAGCACTTGAGCGTTGGTCTGAACAGTTATTTAATGAACAGATGCCGCGTGTTTACCAGATTGTATGGGAGATTAACAGACGTCTTGTGCTTCAGCTTAATGAAGTATATGGCGGTGATATTGCTAAAATCGACTATATGTCAGTTATTTCAAACGGCGAAGTTAAAATGGCAAATCTTTGCCTTGCTGCTTGTCACAAAATAAATGGTGTATCTAAGCTTCACAGTGATATACTTACACAAAGTATCTTTAAGGATTATTACAACATCACTCCTGAGAGATTTACTAATGTAACAAATGGTATTGCATACAGAAGATGGCTTTGCCAGTCAAACCCAGAGCTTACAAGCCTTTTAACAGAGCTTATAGGTGATAAATTTATAAAGGATTCCGAGTATCTTGAAGACCTTATGAAATATTACGATGATAAAACTGTCCTTGCAGAGCTTAGAAAAATAAAGCTTAAAAAGAAAAGACAGCTTGCAAGTTATATTTCAAAAGCTAATGGTATAAAAGTTGATCCATACTCACTGTTTGACGTACAGATAAAACGTCTTCACGAGTACAAACGTCAGCTTCTAAACGTAATGCAGATTCTTCACCTTTATAATGTTATAAAGGAAAACCCAAATATAGAGATGCCAAGCCGTACATTTATATTTGCTGCAAAAGCATCTGCTGGATACTTTATGGCAAAACAGGTTATACGCCTTATAAATGCGGTTGCAAACACTATAAATTCTGATCCTCAGGTAAGAGATAAGATAAAAGTAATCTTTATCGAGGACTATAAAGTATCTCTTGCAGAGATTATCATTCCTGCAGCTGAAATTTCTGAGCAGATTTCTATAGCAGGTAAAGAAGCATCAGGTACAGGTAATATGAAACTAATGATAAACGGTGCTGTTACTATCGGTACACTTGATGGTGCAAATGTTGAGATACACGAGCAGGTAGGCGATGATAATATGTTCCTGTTTGGTCTTAAGGCACACGAGGTTGAAGAATTATGGCGTCAGGGTTATGACCCAAGCGTGTATATTAACAGAAGTCCAGAACTTCAAAAGATTATTAATATGCTTCGTTCAGATGTTTTGGGTGCAAGATTTGACGATATAGCAAATTCACTAACATCAGGTAACTACGGTACTGCAGATGCATATATGATTATGGCAGATTTTGAGGATTATGTAAGAGCACAAAACGATGTGGCTGTTGCATATGGAGATAAGCAAAGATTTACAAATATGTCACTTGTAAATATTGCAAAAGCAGGTATTTTCTCATCAGACAGAGCTATAAAGCAGTATGCTGATAACATCTGGAATATAGACTTAAAGTAATAAATAATATATGCCATATATTACATCGTAGTATATGGCATATTCTACGTGGAAAGAGAGAATAATTATGCGAATTTTGCACGACAGTAAATCTGAAAAATTTAAAAAACCATTTGGCTGTTTAAGACAGGATGAAAAATGTGAAATAAACATTCATATTCCTATAAGTTGTGGTACAAAAAAAGTTTTTTTCTGCCTTGACTCAGAAGATGGACTTTCTATGAAGGTACCAATGACCCTTAAAGAAAAGTACGATGATTATGATGTCTATACAGTGGACTTTTCTCTGTTTATGTGCGGACTATATTTTTATTATTTCCACATTGTCACATTTGAAGGTGAATTTGACCTTTTTAAATGTGGATATGCTGAAACAAATATGGGAGCAGGGGATAAATGGCAGATTACGTGTTTTGATAAAGAGTATGACACTCCTGAAAGCTTTAAGGGAAATGTAATGTATCAGATTTTTCCAGATAGATTTAATAAATCGGGCGAAGTTGACCTTTCTGATAAGCTTGGTCCTTATTGGATACACGAAGATTCAAATGAGGTTCCGCATTTTAAACCAAACGAACAGGGCGAAGTATTAAACAACGATTTTTATGGCGGAAACCTAAAAGGAATAGCCGATAAAATGGACTATATCTCATCGCTTGGTGTAAAAACTATCTATCTAAATCCTATTTTTATGGCATTTTCAAACCATAGATATGATACAGCAGATTACAAGAGGATAGACCCAATGCTTGGATGTGAGGAGGATTTTGTAAACCTTTGCAAGGTAGCCCACAAATCTGGAATTAAGATAATTCTTGATGGTGTGTTTTCTCATACGGGTTGTAACAGTATTTATTTTGACAAATACCGTGTGTTTGGCAATGGTGCGTATTCAAATCCTGAATCGCCATATAAATCGTGGTTTCAGTTTGAGAATTATCCAGAAAAATACACTTCGTGGTGGGGTATAGTAACTCTTCCTTGCGTAAATGAGCTTAATGAAGATTATTTAAATTATATAATCGAGGGTGAAGACAGCGTTATTGAACATTGGCTTAAACTCGGTGCAGACGGATATAGACTTGACGTTGCTGACGAACTTCCTGATGAATTTATTTTAAGGCTAAAAAATAAGGTCAAAGAGGTTAAGCCTGATGCAATAGTAATAGGTGAGGTTTGGGAAGATGCATCAAATAAGGAGGCATATAGTGTTCGCAGAAGGTATTTTGTTGATTCGGAGCTTGATTCTGTTATGAATTATCCTTATAGAAATGCTATTATAGATTTTGTAAGAAAGAGGATTAATGCAAAAACCTTTAAAGAGTATATAATGAACATAGCAGAACATTATCCAAAGCCTGTGTTGGATTGCGTTATGAACAGCTTGTCAACTCACGATACTGCAAGAATATTAAATGTTCTCGAGAGTGAAGGAGAACATAAATCCAAAGAGGAAAAGGCGGGATTATACCTTACAGGTGAAAAACTTGAAAATGCAATCAGCATGGAAATGACAGCAGCATTTTTGCAGTTTGTACTGCCAGGTTGTCCTTGTATTTATTATGGTGATGAGGTAGGATTACAAGGGTATGACGATCCGCTTAACAGAAGGTATTTCCCTTGGGATAATATAAATAGCGATATTTTATTACACTACAAAGAATTGTCAAAACTTAAAAATAGTTTTACATCACTAAAAACTGGTAATGTGTTTGTAAGAGATGTTGGCGAATACTCTGTGGAAATCATTCGACAAACAGATAATGAAGCACTTAAAATGCTTGTTAACCTTGGCGATGAAACATATAACTTTGATATTGATAAAGCTATTTATATGAAAAATGCTTTTGTAGAGGACGATAAGATTATTTTGCCTCCGCGAAGCTATGCGATTATAAAATGATTTTTAATATAACTTGTCTTTTAAGACAAGTTATATTTTTTTAATTTTTTCATATAAATAAATTAAAAAGGAGAAAAATCTTGCATAGGTACAAGTCATTTTATATTGTAAAGTTAAAAACAATTATATATTTTTTAATA
>JAZQHY010000012.1:0-1544 GCA_045540815.1 Clostridia bacterium
GGTAACGTTTCAAACGGTGTTCCGAGAATCCACGGTTTAGGCTTATGGAAGCCTGGTCACGTTGGCGTTTACGTTGGCGGCGGTATGGCTGTTGACGCAAGAGGCTCACAGTACGGCGTTTGTTACGAATCAGTTTACTCACACGGCTGGACTAAATACTTCAAGGTTCCTGGTGTTTCCTACCCTTCTAACGGTTGGGTTAAAGTAAACGGTTCTAAGTACTACTACGAAAACGGTCAGTATGTTGTTAACACAACAAAGACTATTGATGGCGTGTCTTATACATTTAACTCAAGCGGTAAATGTACAAACAGCGGTTCAAGCTCAAGTAGCTCAAGCTCATCAAGTTCTAGTTCTTCAAGCTCAAGTAGCTCAACATCAAGCTCTACTCTTAAGTTAGGTTCACAGGGCGATGCAGTTATTAAGCTTCAGAAGAGATTGCAGGAGCTCGGTTACTATAACGGCTCTATCGACGGCGACTTCGGCAGTGGCACAGAAGAAGCTTTCAAGCTTTTCCAGAAGACAGCAGGTCTTTATGTTGACGGTTTAGCAGGAAACGACGTTAACTACCTTTACGCTAGTGATGCTCCAAAATATGTGACATCAAACGATAGCGAAGATGATGAAGACGATGAAGATGTATTCGAAATCGTTAACAATAAAGAGGACGAGGAAATCGCTTCTGTTTCTGCTTCTGAGGATGACAGCGACGAAGACGACTCCACCCCTACTTCTTTTAAGAACGGCGACTTCCACGAAGAAATCATTAAGCTTCAGGAACGTCTTAACGAGCTCAACTACAATGTTGGCACAGCAGACGGAAGCTTTGGTACAATGACAGAGAAAGCACTCGTTGCTTTCCAGGCTGCTAACGGTATCTCACAGACAGGCGAAGCTGATGAGTTCACATTAAGTGTTCTCTACTCTGAAGATGCAGTTGCTAATCCTGAACCAGAGGAAGAATCACACACTCTCGAGGTTGTTGATTCTGAAATTCCTGAGTCAGCATTAAACTCAAATCCTGCTGTTATCCACGCTACAGAAGGTACTCCTGCTACAGAGGTAGCTGTTGAAACTAACAAGCTTTCTGAAAAAGCATTAGCTGGTATCGCTGACACAATGAGCTTTGAGGCTGATTCAAACGGAAACAACTTCCAGTTCATTTTCTGGCTCTTAGTTATGATAGTTGTTATGAGCGTTACATTCGCTGTTGTTAACGCTAAAGAAAAGAAGAAGAACGGAAAGAAAGTTTCAAGCAAGTATTTCTAATTATACAAACACAAAAAGCAGAAGCAAAACGCTTCTGCTTTTTCTTATTTTAGGCTGTATTAAACGAAAAGCCTCTTCCCCATTTTATTCCCTGCAACCTTTCCACGCGTAGCGTAGAGAGATTATTATATGCGCTTTTAAAAACTCTGCGTTTACCCATTCGGGCTTTAGCGTCACTCTCCTAGTACCGAGTAGCCTGACAAAACATCATATGTTTTTGACATACAAAAACACCGCCTGTTAAAATACAGACGGTGTTTTCTATGTAAGAATAA
>JAZQHY010000013.1:0-24362 GCA_045540815.1 Clostridia bacterium
GCTAGAGCATGCGGTTCATACCCGCAGTGTCGATGGTTCAAATCCGTCTGCCGCTACCAGAAAATCCTCATTCGTAAGAATGAGGATTTTTTTACTTATTCACTATTTAAATTTATTGTATTTTTATACATTATCAGGAAGATATGTTATCATATCTCCAAGGTATGAGTCGTTGGCATATTCGACTATATCAAGTTTTCCATTTGTATATTCAGCTTTTGTAATAGATGCGTTTGTCGCCCACGGAACATCTTTTAAAGTACAGCTCTTGCATACTGCATTTACCGCGCGGATAGGAGTGCCATGTGAAAATATAAATACAGTTTTACCGATGTTTTTCTCAGCTATCTTCATAACCTCTGACACAACTCGCTCTTTCATTTCTTCTACAGTTTCGCCATCAGGACATTTTGCTTTGTCTATGTCATTAAGCCATACGCTGTATGAGTCGTTAAATGTATTCTCCAGTTCGTTGAAGGTTTTGTCCTCCCATTTTCCTGCGTATATTTCTCGAAGGTTTTCATTTTTAATTACATTCATGCCTTTCATTTCGGCTGTGTGCATAGCGGTATTGTATGCCCTTTTTAAATCGCTGGCATAAATAACATCCGCGGGGATATCTTTCAAATACTCGGCAGCCATTTGTGCCTGCTGGTGTCCGAGCTTAGTCAAATCAAGGTCAGTGTGTCCGATAAACGCATCTCTCTTATTTGCCTGCGATTCGCCGTGCCTTATAAAATATATAATGGTTTTACTCATTTTAGCATCTCTCCGTGTTTTTAAAAATAGTTTATCACTTGATACAATCAAAGTCAATACAGGTTAATACTTGAAAACATTCAAAACATCTGTTACAATAAAAACAGCTTAATTAAAGGAGGACTTTTTTATGCAAAGAGAAAAGTTTGGTTCAAGACTTGGCTTTATCCTGATATCTGCGGGATGCGCAATCGGTCTTGGAAACGTATGGAGATTTCCGTACATTGTTGGTAAATACGGCGGAGCGGCATTTATTCTTATTTATTTGCTGTTCCTTATAATATTCGGACTTCCTATTATGTCGATGGAATTTTCTGTTGGCAGAAAAAGTCAGAAAAGTATAGCTGATTCGTTTCGTGCTATAGAGAAGGAAGGCACCAAATGGCATCTTTTCAGCTATGTAGGAATGGCTGGAAACTATCTTCTAATGATGTTTTACACTACAATTTCAGGTTGGATGCTTGCGTATTTCTTCAAGATGCTTAAAGGTGATTTTGTAGGTCAGAATTCCGATCAGGTTGCCGCGCAGTTCTCAGAGCTTACAGGAAATCCATATACAGTTGTGATATTTATGGTAATCACAGTAGTGCTTGGATTTTTAATATGCTCAAAAGGTCTTAAAAACGGCGTTGAAAAGATTACAAAGTTTATGATGATAGCACTGCTTGCCATCATATCTATACTTGCTGTTCGTGCAATCACCCTTCCTGGTGCGGCAGAAGGTCTTAAATACTACCTTATTCCCGATTTTGGTAAAATGATGGAATACGGCTTTGGCGAGGTGGTGTTTGCTGCGCTTGGTCAGGCGTTTTTCACGCTATCTATCGGTATGGGCTCAATGGCGGTGTTTGGCAGTTATATAAGCCGTGACAGACGTCTTTTTGGTGAAAGTATGTCTATAGCATTTCTTGACACATTTGTTGCATTTGTTGCAGGCCTTATAGTTATTCCGTCGTGCTTTGCGTTTAACGTTAATCCGGGCGAAGGCCCTGGTCTTGTGTTTATAACACTTCCAAATATATTTAACGCTATGGCAGGCGGCAGAGTATGGGGAACATTATTTTTCTTGTTTATGGTGTTTGCTGCACTTTCAACAGTTGTGGCGGTATTTGAAAACATCGTTTCATTTGGTATGGATTTAAAGGGCTGGAGCAGAAAGAAATCGTGTATAATAAATATATTTGCGGTTATTATTCTTTCTATCCCTTGTGCGCTTGGTTTTAGCGTGCTTTCAGGCGTAATGCCGCTTGGCGAAGGCAGTACCATACTTGATTTGGAGGACTTTATCGTAAGTAACAACATTTTACCGCTCGGCTCTCTTGTATATGTGCTTTTCTGCACATCTGAAAAATACGGTTGGGGTTGGAAGGCATTTATGGAAGAGGTTAACGCGGGCAAGGGCGCTAAATTCCCTGAAAAGCTTAGAATTTACTGCAAATACATTTTACCTGTAATCCTTATCTACGTATGGCTTCAGGGATATATTTCAAAATTTTTTGCGTAATAAGTTTAATTAAACCTAAAACTCCCTTTCTTATGAAGGGGAGTTTTTTTGTTTGAATTACCTATTTTTTGTTCAAATTATCCAATTAAACTCCAAATAAAAATAGTTTTTGTGCAAGTTGCACATAAAATTAAGAATAATATTGGTTATTATGCGATTTGAAAAATAAAGGAATTACCTGCTAAAAAATAGAAATATACTTAGTATAGGCGTAATTTGAGGGCGCAGTTAATCGTAAAAACGGCGGTATATCCGAAACGCCTGACAACGTATTTTTAGGAGGTAATGGAAATGAGTGATTATGCAACAAAAAATATAAGAAATGTGTGCCTTATAGCGCACGGTAATGCAGGAAAGACATCACTTTGCGAGGCAATGCTTTATAATGCTAAATCTATAGACAGACTGGGCAAAACACTTGATGGAAATACAGTTTCCGATTTTGACCCTGAAGAAATCAAAAGAAAAATCTCTATTAACACATCTGTTTCGCACCTTGAATGGAAAGATACGAAGATAAATATACTTGACGCTCCGGGATATGCGGATTTCGTGGGCGAGCAGATAGAGGCAATAGCTGCATCGGAGGCGGCTGTTATCGTAGTGAGTGGTAAGTCTGGCGTGTCGGTTGGTACTGAAAACGCATGGAGAATGGCAAAGGCAAAAAATATGCCTGTAGCGTTCTTTGTAAATAAGATGGATAACCCTAAATCAAACTACGAAAGATGTATAAACGAGCTTAAAGAAAATTTCGGTAAGGCGGTTGCACCGTTTACCTTCCCTATAAATGACGGTGACGAATTTATCGGTTTTGTTGATATAGTTAGAATGAAAGCGAAATTCTTTAACGGCACAAACAACGATTACGTTGATATCCCTGCTGAATATATGGAATTTGCAAAAGGTCAGAGAGATATGCTTTCGGAGGCGGTTGCAGAGGTTTCTGATGAGCTAATGGAAAAATACTTCGCAGGCGAAGATTTTACTACAGAAGAAATCAAAGCTGCTATGAGAATAGGTGTAAAGGAAGGCTCTGTTGCACCTTGCGTATGCGGAAGTGCTACATCTATTATCGGTATCAACAAGATAATGAGCATTATCGTTGAATACTTCCCATCTCCTGACGAGGTAGAAAAGCCTGTTGGTGTAAATGCAAAGACAGACGACCCTGTTGAAGTTGAAGTAACACCTGACAGCGACCTTGCAGCACTTGTGTTTAAGACAGTGGTTGACCCATACATAGGCAAGATGTCTATGATTAAAGTCGTGTCGGGCGTACTTAAAGCCGACAGCACAATATATAACGCAAATAAGGGCGAAAACGAGAAAATCGGTAAGCTTTATATGTTAAAGGGTAAAAAGCAGATAGAGGTTGCATCTGTATCTGCAGGCGATATCGGTTGCACAACTAAGCTTGCTTATGCCGATACATCGGACACTCTATGCGATGCTAAAAACCCTGTAATCCTTGAAAAGATAGAGTTCCCTGAGCCTGTTCTTTCTCTTGCTATCGTTCCAAAGGCAAAAGGTGACGAGGAAAAAATAAGCACAGGTCTTACAAAACTACAGGAAGAAGACCCTGCGTTCAAGGTGTGGAAAAACAAGGTTACTAACGAAACTATCGTTTCGGGTACAGGCGAACAGCACCTTAACATTATCACTGCAAAGCTTGCCTCAAAATTTGGCGTAGCGGTAGACTTAATCGCACCAAAGATTGCTTATAAAGAGGCTATTAAAAAGAAAGTAAAAGCAGAAGGAAAGCATAAAAAACAGTCAGGCGGTCACGGTCAGTACGGACACGTTTGGATTGAGTTTGAGCCTTGCGACTCAGAAGAATTGGTATTTGAAGAGAAGGTATTTGGCGGAAGCGTGCCAAAGAATTTCTCCCCTGCTATAGAAAAAGGGCTTAAAGATGCAACCGCACAGGGCGTTCTTGCAGGCTATCCTGTAGTAAACTTAAAGGCAACACTACTTGACGGCTCATACCACCCTGTTGACTCATCGGAAATGGCGTTTAAGACCGCGGCTGGTCTTGCATACAGAGCAGGTCTTGCCGAGGCAAATCCAGTGCTTTTAGAGCCTGTAGGTGCACTTAAGGTTAGATGCCGTAACGTTTGCACAGGTGACGTTGTAGGTGATATCAACAAGAGAAGAGGCAGAATTCTTGGTATGAATCCTATAAGCGAAAATCATACAGAGGTTGTAGCGGAAGTGCCTGAGGCAGAAATGGCTACATATGCGATAGACCTTCGAGCTATCACAAACGGCAGAGGCACATTCTCATTTAAGTTTGAACGATATGAAGAGGTTCCTCTAAACGTAGCAGAAAAAATTATAGCTGAAAGTAAAAAAGCTTGACAAATAAAAAAGTTGTGGTATAATGGATAAGCTGGAATTTTTAATTCCGGCTTTATCCTTGCTCTGAAAAATATTTTCAGGGCCAAAGTCCAAAGGGAGGTGACTATACGATGGAAAAAATCATTAACAAGTATGAGACTATATTTATTATTGATGCGTCTTTAGAAGAGGAAGCAGTAAACAAATTAGTCGAAAAGTTCACAACAATGATTGGTAATGCCGGCACAGTAGAGTCAGTAGATTCTTGGGGCAAGAGAAGACTTGCTTATGAAATCGATGACAAGACTGAAGGCGTTTACACTCTAGTAAACTTCTCAAGCGAGCCTGATTTCATCAAAGAGCTTGACCGTGTTTACAACATCACAGATGGTATTCTTAGAACCATCACAGTTAGAAAATAATAGGTGGTGTATTTTGTATGAACAAAGTAGTACTAGTTGGAAGGTTGACTAAAGATGTCGAGCTTAGAACTACTCCACAGGGCGTAAGCGTATGCTCATTTACCATAGCGGTAAACAGACGTTTTAAAAACGCAAGCGGAGAGTACGAGGCAGACTTTATAAATTGTGTGGCTTGGAGACAGACTGCGGAATTTTTGTCAAAATACTTTTCAAAAGGACGTATGGTAGGAATTAGCGGAAGCATACAGACCAGAAGCTGGGAAAAAGACGGCGAAAGACGTTATGCTACAGAGGTTTTAGCTGAAGAAGCATATTTCGTTGACAGCAAGTCTTCGGATAGCACAGGTTCCAGACAGTCTGACGATTCAGACGCAGGCTTCAGCGTGGATAGCGGTTTTATGCCTATCCCTGCAGACGACGACCTACCGTTTTAAAAATAATAAAGGAGGTAACATACGATGAGCGAAGAGAGAGCTTATAAGAGAAAACCTAAGAAAAAAGTTTGTTCATTTTGCGTGGACAAAGTTCAGGAAATAGATTATAAGGACGTTGCAAAGCTTAGAAGATACGTTTCAGAACGTGGTAAAATTCTTCCAAGAAGAATAAGCGGTAACTGTGCAAAGCACCAGAGACAGCTTACAACTGCAATCAAGAGAGCAAGACACATTGCCCTTCTTCCTTACACAACTGAATAATTTAAGGTTGAAATTTAAAAGCCGTAGCATTTAAGCTACGGCTTTTTTGTATTTATTATATTACAATCCAAAATATTTCTTTGCGTTTTTGTACGAAATGCCCTCTACTATTTTCTTTAGCATATCGTAATCCTTTGGATACTCCCCTGCTTCAACCCACTCGCCTATGACGTTGCACATAATACGCCTGAAATACTCGTGTCTGGAATATGACACAAGACTCCTTGAGTCGGTGTGCATACCTATAAAACGGCTTATAAGCCCAAGGTTTGAAATGCATTTCATATGTTCAACAATTCCGTCGCGGTGGTCGTTAAATAGGCACGCAGGTCCAAACTGGATTTTACCTGCATCAGGACCTTTCTGAAAACTGCCCATAATAGCGCCGATTATATAGTTGTCCTTTGGATTTAATGTGTATAGTATGGTTTTTGGAAGCTTGTCATCTGTTTCAAGGCTGTCCAAAAACTTTGCAAGACTCTCGGCTATTGAGAGGTCGTTTGCTGAGTCGTAGCCCGAATCAGCGCCAAGCTTTTTAAACATATGCGTGTTGGTATTTCTCATAGCGCCAATGTGAAGTTGCATCACCCAACCAAGTCGTAAGTACTCGCCTGCGCACATTTTAAGCATATATGTCTTGTATATCGCCTCTTCTTTGTCGGTAATTTCCTCACCTCGAAGAGCTTTCATAAACACACTTTCTGCGTTGCCTTCAATGTATGGCACATAAGAAAGTGAGTGGTCGGAAATACGGCATCCGTTTTCGTGGAAAAATTCCATTCTTTCTTTTAATTTTGTGCACAATTCGTCAAATGAACGCACATCCATCGTTTCTATGTATGGTAAAAATGTATCTTTTTTTATCTCGATAGCCTTGTCAGGACGAAACGTCGGAAGAACCTTTGTTTTGAAGTTGCTTTCTTTTATCTGTTTGTGGTATTCAAGTGAGTCCATAGGGTCGTCTGTAGTAAAAATAACCTCAACATTTGACTTTTCTATAAGAGCGCGCACAGTAAATTTATCTTTTTTAAGCTTTTCAGCTGTTTTTTTCCATACGTCGTGAGCGTTTTTCTCGGAAAGCGCCTCGTCAATGCCAAAATACCTCTTTAACTCAAGGTGTGTCCAGTGGTAAAGAGGATTGCCTATTAAATACGGCACAGTCCTTGCCCACGCAAGAAACTTTTCAAGGTCAGTGGCATCGCCTGTTATGTATTTTTCGTCAACGCCGTTTGCGCGCATTGCTCTCCATTTGTAGTGGTCACTGCCAAGGAGAAGCTCTGTAATGTTTTCGAATCTGTGGTTTTCAGCTATCATTTTTGGCGGTATATGACAGTGATAGTCTATGATGGGCATATTTTTTGCATAATCTTCGTACAATTTTTTTGCTACAGGTGACTGAAGCATAAAATCTTCGGTAATAAATTTCATAGTGCTCTCCTTTTCTCATAATTCTACAAAATTATATTATTACACTTTAATTATACCTTTTTGCATCCCAAAAATCAACAATAAAATAAGGACAACGACATTTCGTTGCCCTTTCGTGCAAAGATATTCAATTTTTAATTTTATAAATGAAATTTGTGATTTCCTATGGTTGTGTAATACACCCTGTTTGCTGCTATCCAGCTTGAAGTTGATTTTTTAGGGTTGTAGAAAAACATACTCTTTCCTACAACATTCACACCCGAAAGCGCGTCTTTTGCTGCATTAATGCTATCGACAGAGGGGGTATTATATATTCTTCCGTTTGCGGTTGGTGTGTACTGAACACCATATTTTGTATCAAATATTACACCTTTTACTGTGTTTGGGTAATCGGGCGATGCCACTCTGTTTAGTACACAGTTTGCAACCGCTATTTTACCCTTATAGCTTTCGCCCTCAGCCTCTGCCTCGACTAACCTTGACAACCAGTAAAGGTCTGTTTCATAGTCGGAAGTGCCGTAAAGGGCGCTTCGGGTTTGGGGTCCCACTATTCCGTCTGGCGAAAGTCCGTTGTCTTTTTGAAATTCTATTACTGCGGCTTTTGTAATTGTGCCGTAGTAACCTGTTACATTCGCTTTAAAATATCCCCTATCCAAAAGTAATTCCTGGACGGTGGCAACTTCTTCATTTTGTACCCCCAATTTCAGAAGCCCTGATGCAAATGCGTTTATGCCTGATATCGCCAAGGTCAAGGATAATGCTGTAGATATTATGATTTTTCTCATAATAGGTACCTCCTTTTAGTTGGTTTAAGGCTTTTTGCCTAAGGTCATACAGCAAGAGTTTTTTCACTGCGGGAAATATGTTTGTTCCTTTGTGATTGCCGTGTGACCTTTACCTTCGCACCCTGCTATTATACCTGAAAAAGGAGGCGCCTGCAAACTTGATGTGACTTTATTATTTGTGATATCGTTTTCTCACGTATCCATATCATCTGTTAAAAATGTATATTTTTAAAAATGCTCCCATATAGTGCAAAATCCTTATTGATACCATATATTTCTGTAGGAATTTTAATTTATATATATATATTTTATACAAAATTGAAAATAATAAAAAATAATTTATAAAAAATGTTGAAAATGATTTAAATATGTTATAAAATGTATAATAGTGAAAAATTTTATAATAAACCCATTTTTTGTTATATTGAGGAGACGGAGGAGAATAAATGAGCGATATTAAGAAAATTGCGATTTTGACCGGCGGAGGAGATTGTCCGGGACTAAATCCTGTTATCAGAGCTATCACAAAAACAGCGATTTTAAAGTACAATCTTGAAGTTGTTGGTATAAAAAAAGGATACCACGGTCTTTACCACAGTGATTTTGTACCGCTAACACTTGATACAGTTGATGAAATTCTTACAGAGGGCGGAACTATTTTAAAAAGTTCAAACAAGGACAACCTTTTTATTTACCCTATGAGAGATGAGAATGATAACATTTTAAGGGATGCAGATGGTAAAATTATGTACCACGACGTATCGGACGTGGCTGTAGAAAACCTTAAGAGAGAAGGCATAGACGCACTGTTTATCCTTGGCGGTGACGGTACTCTTACTTCGGGAAGAGATTTTTCCAGAAAGGGCGTTAATGTAATTGGCGTACCTAAGACTATTGATAATGACCTTGCATCAACCGATACTACATTCGGTTTTGATACTGCTATAAATATAGTTGCAGATTCTATCGACAGAATCAGAACAACTGCACGTTCTCACGAGAGAATTATGTGCGTTGAGGTTATGGGCAGAGGTGCAGGCTGGCTTACCCTTCACGGCGGTATAGCAGGCGGTGCTGACGTTATACTTTTACCTGAAATTCCTTATGATATAGATAAGGTAGCAGAAAAAATTAAAGAGGACAGAAAAAACGGCAGAGATTACACTATCGTTGCGGTTGCTGAAGGTGCGAAGCCGAAAGATGGTGAGGCAGTAGTCCTTAAGATTAGAGAGGACAGTCCTGACCCTGTAAGACTTGGCGGTATAGCAAGTGTCGTTGCTGACAAGCTTGAGGAAATGACTGGATTTGAGGCAAGAGCAACTGTTCTTGGTCATACACAGAGAGGCGGAAGCCCAACTGCTGCAGACAGAATTCTTTCTATGCGTTACGGCGCGTACGCTGTTGATATGGCTATGGAAGGTAAGTTCGGCAATATGGTTACACTTTGCGGCAGCGAAATGAAATACGATTCGCTTGAAAATGTTATCGGGCAGAAGACCAAAAATGTTGACCCTGACTGCGAGCTTGTAAGATTTGCTAAAAACACAGGCATTTCATTTGGTGACTGATAAAACTTAGCTTTTTAAGGATGTGATGAAAATCGCATCCTTTTTTATTATATACTTGAAAAATTTAAAGAACTTTGGTAAAATAATAGTGAAATACTCTTTAAGGAGGATTGTTATGGAAAAATTAGTTTTAGTTGTTGACGATGAAAAACCGATAGTGGATATTCTTAAATTAAACCTTACAAAAAACGGATACAAGGTTATAGAGGCATACGACGGCGAAAGTGCAGTGGCAAAGGCGAAGGAGTGTAATCCAGACCTTATACTTTTAGACGTTATGCTTCCAAAAATGGACGGGTTTGGCGTGTGCAGAAAAATCCGCGAAACATCAAATGTGCCTATAATAATGCTTACCGCGCGCGAGGAAGAGGTTGATAAAGTGCTTGGTCTTGAGCTTGGTGCGGACGACTATATGACAAAACCGTTTAGCCTTCGAGAGCTTATGGCGAGGGTTAAAGCAAACCTTCGCAGAATACAGGTGCCCGAGGAAACAAGCGAGGACAAGGAAATAATTAGATACGAAAACCTTGAGATAGATGCCGAAAGATACGAAGTTAAAAAGTCGGGCAAGGTGATAGAGCTTACCTTTAGAGAATTTGAGCTTCTAAAATTCCTTGCATCACAAAAAGGCAAGATATTCAGTCGTGAAAACCTTTTAAACAAGGTGTGGGATTACGAATTTTACGGCGATGTAAGAACGGTAGATGTTACTATAAGACGACTTCGCGAAAAGATTGAAGACAATCCAAGCGAGCCGAACTACATAATCACAAAACGCGGTGTCGGATACTATTTTGGCAGATAGTGCGACATACACTAGCATATAATATGCCGGGAACCCCCGGCATTTTTAATACAGCGAAAGTTCTTTCGTATATTTGGAGAGGGTTAAATGTTTAAAAGTATCAGTTACAAAATCGTTGCTATGTTTGTGCTTCTTACTGTGTCGGTAATTATCCTTATCGGTACTTTTATGATAAACAAAACCGAGAGCTTTTACGATGAGGAATTTAAAAACCTGATGGACAATGTGTTCAGCGATGAATACATAGGGCGTCTTTCTGCCATTAACGGTGAGGATAGCTTTTCTCAGCTTGTTACAAACATTTCGGCTCATTCAGGTCAGATGGGGATAGACTCTTTTAGAAATTATTTCATACTTGATGCCAGAAACGGAAAGGTGCTTTCGGGCGACCTTACACAGACTGTTGAGATGACACCAAACGTCATCACTGCTATGAATGGCTCTGTCGGAGGCGAGGTGGACACTCATTCTAAATATATGGATTACGCCGTGCCTGTTAGCCTTTCTGACGGCGGTGAGTACGTAGTTTACGTAAAGGATATAAAAACCGAAACAAACTCGGTTGTAAAAAATATATTTTATATCATATTTGAAGCTCTTGGTCTTGGTCTTGTACTGTCTTTTTTGTTTGGTATACTTTTATCAAAGACCATCATTTCGCCTATATCATCGCTTACCGCAAAAGCAGAGCGAATGGCAGACGGAGATTTTGAGGACACCATTGAGGCGAAAAGCAGTGACGAAATCGGTATGCTGACAAACAGCTTTAATTTTATGGCATCCGAGCTTAAGGACATAATGGCGGAGCTTAAAAATGAAAAAGAAAAAGTAGAAAATATCCTTCTTTATATGTCGGACGGTGTTATCGCGTTTGGGCTTGACGGAAAGATAATGCATATAAATGCCGCAGCAGTACGTATGCTTGGCATAGATGATACAGAAAACGCAAATTTCGACTCGATATTTGCGGAAGTAGGTCTTACCATCACACAGATGCGATTTATGGAAGGCGTTGAGCCTGTCGAAAAGGAAATTGTAACAAAGGATATGCACTTAAAGGCATCGTTTGCGTCGCTTAAAATAAACGAAAAGCTTGGCGGAATAGTTGTAGTGGTGCAGGACGTTACAAAACAGCAAAAGCTTGACAATTCGCGTCGTGAGTTTGTTGCAAACGTGTCGCACGAGCTTCGTACACCTATTACAACTATAAAAAGCTACACCGAAACTATGCTTTTTGGCATAGACGACGGCGAGATGGACAGGGAAATGTTCAAGAATTTCCTTGGTGTAATAGACAACGAGTCGGACAGAATGACCACACTTATAAAAGACCTTCTTCTTTTGTCAAAGCTTGACCACGACCAGGCGCACGCAGAGCAGTCGGAGCACGACCTTGCAGTGATAGTAAAGGATATTGTGTCAAGCCTTCAGATTACGGCGAAAAACAAAAATCAAAGCCTGATATACGAGCCTACCAATGCCCTTCCGCCATTTAAATGCAATCGCGGAAGAATTGAACAGGTTATAGTGAATATCATTTCAAATGCTATCAAATATACACCAGAGGGCGGAAACATCACTGTAACTACTATGCACGTGTACAACAACATCTATATAAAGATAAAGGATACGGGTATAGGTATTCCAAAAGAGGATTTGCCACACGTGTTTGAGAGGTTTTACCGCGTGGACAAGGCGCGTTCGCGTAAGCAGGGCGGAACAGGACTTGGACTTGCCATTGCAAAGGAAATTGTCGAAGAATACGGCGGTACTATAAATGTAAACAGTGAGGTAAATAAAGGTACAGAATTTGTTGTAAGCTTTAATGTGTGATGTGAAATTTTTTAACAACGTTAACGTAAATTAATCTTGTGCGTTGTTTTACTAGCTGCCAATGTAACAATTGTTACAGCAAAATTTGCACTTTTTGACACGAATACAATATGTAGTTGCCTGCCTTTTACATGTGCACAATTTTAGTAATATATGTTATTTTTTCTTAAAGTGTCTGTAATGCTACTGTAACATTAATGGTGTATAATATACATAGTAATATTAGGAAAGTATCTTCATTAGGAGTGATATAAAATGAAAAGAAAGATAGTAAGTGTGATTATCGCACTTGTCATAATGACTATGCCGGTATTGTCTATGGCAGCACCGGAGATAATTGCAAACGGTGCGCAGAGCAGTGTTTCTTATCTTATGCAGATAAAGAATCCTGAGTCGGACACTACTACTACATCAAACCAGACATATATGATTTCTGCAGTAGCACTAGCAGATACTACTGTAGCGCTATACACATATTCGCCAAACAGTAACGTTTACGCTAGAATGTACGACGAAAACGGAAATCCGCTTGAAGTAAAAGTAGGCGCAAGCGGTCTTTATGCACAGGAAATCGGCCTAAATCAGGGTTCAAATAAAATAATGGTAAGAGCACAGAGAGATGAAAACGAAGTTCAGGTTTTCTACCTTGAAATCAACGTGCTTGGAAAAGGCTTCTTATCAAAGATAAAGACTTTTGCGCAGAATCTATTTAACTGATAGGTGAATTATGAAAAAAGGAACCCTTAAAAATATTATACTTGTTTTATTAGTTACAAGCAGTGTTGTTTTGACTTTTAAGATATGGTTTAGTGAAAAATTATGGCCTGATGGCTATAATTTTTTTTCTAATATTACAGAAAAATTCTTTTCAGGATTAGGTTATGACAAAATATCGCTTGAGCATATAACAAAGCCAAGCTCTATAACAGTTACTAACGCACCTAAAAGAAGTGTGTATTCGGACGTTTCTGAAAACTATGAAAAGCTTCGCACTCTTGCCGAAAAGGCATATTCCGACTCAGCAGACGAAAGCTTTGAGTCAGTAGATGAAAAGCAGTGGACAAACGCATTAAGATCAAAATCCATTCATATAGCATATCCTGTTGCGTTTGACTCAGCAATACTTGCAAAGACGTTAAACATATCAGATGTTAATGGTGATAGCAAGGCTATAAAGGAATATGTGGTTTATTCGGGTGACGCAGTATCGTCAAGCATATATGTGCTTATAAAGGATTACAGGTCGGGAGAAATTTTTAAAGCGCTTACAAACGTGGAAAAACAAGAGTTTGAGGATATGATTGCCCAGTATGCACAAGACAGCGTGGGTACAGTTCCGTATTCATTTGAGCTTAATTTTGATAAAAAGGAAGAGGACGCATCATTACAAAAGTTTGTTATAGCGCCTGACGTACAGCTTGCACTTGCACCGAAAGCGTATAACGATATTTCCCGCAGAAACGCACTTGTAGAGCGAAACGGCGATTATGACTATGAGAGTATAGAAAATATTCTTTCTACATTTGGTTTTAACACAGCGAATGCGAAGCGTTATGTGGAAAATGATAATTCTATCGTGTACGTGGAAAATTACGGAACAGTAAAAGTACACGCGGACGGACTTGTGGAATACAAAGCCGTTAACGAGGATAAGGGGATACCTTTATCCGATAAATCAAATCTTACATACGATGATACCGTTGCGCTTGCCGTTGATATGGTAAATACTATGACGAAAGCAGTTTTTGACGATCGTGAAACAGATATCCGTGTAACCAGTGACCTTGTAGACGAGAAGGAGAAAACTGTTAAAATTACATTTGATTATTATATAAACGGAGTACTTGCAAGCAGCTGGAATGATTTTTCACCTTCGCGTGATAGAATTGAGCGTGCAGTGGAGATTATTATAACAAATTCAAAGATAGTTTCTTACAGACAGATGATGTCATATTTCCGCGTGGAAGACGATGTGTCAACAAATGTATCGGCTATAGACGCGCTTGATGTGCTTTTTGAAGACTCAGATTTTGAAAAATATGCCCACTTAACAGACCTGTTTCCGTGCTATGTACTGGACGAGGATGGCAAGGGTAAAATCACATGGGGCGCAGTTATGGATGGAATATATGAAATAATAAGATAAAGAAAAAAAGGAGGGATTGACAGATGAGCTGGGAAAGAGTAAAAACAGTGCTTATATTTCTGTTTTTGGCGATAAATATTTTTCTTGTTGGCTTTATGCTTATGAGCATCAGCCAGACTACCGAAATAGACAGGACAACTGTTCTTGGCACAGTAAATGTGCTTAAATCCGGCGGTGTCACAGTAGATGCCGATATAGTTCCTACATCAATCCCGAAATACGATAATGTTGACGTGTATAATATCGCTTTGGACGAGAAGTTTAAAGCCAAAGCGGGCGACAGCCTTAAGGTTACTGATTCGGATTTTGAATTTTTTTATAATTATGACGTATCGAATGTAAACGAGGAGAATATAGATAAAACCGTAAAAGGTATATTAAAAGACCTTTCTATAAATATAAAATGCGTTGTTATTACTCACAGCGGACAGGACGATAGCCTATGGGCTAAGGTGCGTTACGAGGACGACGAAATGTTGTTTTACGAGCCGTATATAGCTTTTTATAAAGAGGATAACGGTTTTAATATAAAGGGTTACTGGTTCACGCCAAATATCGAGATTGAAAAATCCAAATCCCGAGGTCAGGATATGGCGTATATTACAAGCATCCTTGTAGATTTTATGAGCAATGCCGACCGCGAAATCACAGAAAAAACTGTTATTTCAGGTATTGATATAGGATATAGTGTGCAAAATTATGATACAGGTGCAGTTCATATGTCTGTTCCTGCCGTTCCTGCGGTAAGGATTATGACTGAAGACGGATGTGAGTATTATTATAACGCACGAACAGGCGAATATTTATATTTTACAAAATAAATGGAGGACTTAGAGTTATGGCAAAAGGAAAGTTTAATATGGGACCTATGGGTGGCATGGGTAATATGAACAATATGATAAAACAGGCGCAGAAGATGCAACAGGATATGCTTAAAATGCAGGAAGAAATTGAGCAGCAAAGCGTAGAGGCTACATCGGGCGGCGGTGCAGTAAGCGTAAAAATGTCAGGCAAAAAAGTGCTTGAGGAGATAAAGATTAAACCTGAGGTTGTAGATGCAGACGACGTTGAGATGCTTGAGGACCTTATACTTGTAGCGGTAAATGACGCGCTTAAAAAAGTAGACGACATTAACCAGTCAAAGATGAGTCAGCTTACAGGCGGAATGAACATTCCAGGTTTGTTTTAATTAAAATAGTGTAAAATAAAGGTGCGTATCTTCAGACGCACCGTATTTTTTGTATGGAGTTGAAAAAATGAATATTTTAGGACAGATATCGCTTGTGTTTGGACTTTGTTTTGCGGGTGAGATTATTGTCTTTCTTTTACCTGTGCAGTTTCCAGCAAGCGTAATAGCTATGATAATTTTATTTGTACTTCTTGTGTCAAAGACAGTAAAGAAAGAAAGTCTTGATAGTATTACATCATTTTTAACAGGAAATATGGCGCTATTCTTTATACCGCCAACAGTGGCTATAATAAAAAGCTATGATGTGTTTAAAGATTATCTATGGCAGTTTGTGTTTGTGTGCTTTATCACAACGGTAATCACATTTTTAGCAACTGCATATACAGTTATGCTGGTTATGAAGCTTATGAAAAATAAGGAGGGCAAGAAAAATGACTGATATATTCAACAACAATTTTTTTGGTGTGTTTATGAGCATTGCAGTGTTTTTGCTTGCCAGAAAAATCTGCTCTAGGTTTAAAACACCGTTTGCAAATCCGCTCTTATTTTCGGTAGTGTTTATAATTTGCTTTTTGAAGATTTTTAAAATACCGCTTGAATATTTTGAAAAAGGCGGAAACATACTCTTTATGTGTCTGACACCTGCAACCGCTATACTTGCGGTAGGAATATACAATAAGCTCGATACTTTAAAGAAATATTTTCTGCCTGTCTTTTGTGGGACACTTGTCGGATCAATCGTGAGTGTGATAAGTGTGCTTGCGCTTTCAAGGGTGTTTGGCTTAAATGAGGTAATATTAAATTCCATACTGCCAAAATCGGTTACAACTGCTATAGCTGTTGGTATAGCAGAGGTGCGTGGCGGAGATGTATCCATTACATCGGCGGCAGTGTTTATAGCGGGGCTTACAGGCGCGGTGCTTTCGCCTGTAATGATAAAAGTGTTTAAAATTAAAAACCGCATAGCTGCAGGACTTGCCATAGGTACAAGCTCTCACGCGCTCGGTACTACAAAAGCGCTTGAGCTTGGCGAAACAGAAGGCGCTATGAGCTCTATCGCAATATGTATGGCAGGCGTTATTACAGTTGTTATATGTATGTTTGTGTAGAAAGAAAAACGGGCTTTCGCGAAAATGGTCGATAGGAAAACCATATATTTTTTCGCAAAAACCCGATGGGGTGACTAATGTAACGGGACTTAAACTTCATAAGTTTGTAACTTGTGAAAAAGTCCTTTTATTTTTATTCCTGTAAGGCTTAAATTATACTGCTGTTTTAAGCTCAAGTCTTATTTTATCGGCAAGCATTGCTATAAACTCTGAATTTGTCGGCTTGCCCTTACTGCTTAGAATAGTGTAGCCGAAGAATGAATTTAGCACTTCGGGGTCGCCTCTGTCCCATGCAACCTCTATTGCGTGACGAATAGCTCTTTCGACGCGTGAAGATGTTGTCTGATAATGCTTTGCAACAGTTGGATAAAGGATTTTTGTAATGGAATTTATAGCGTCCATATCCTCTATTACCATCATTATGGCATCGCGAATGTACTGATATCCCTTTATGTGCGCAGGAACGCCTATTTTCTGTATAATCTGCGTTACGCTCGTTTCTATGTCTATAGGCTTTGATGCGTTTATTACATCGTTTTTAGGTAAAGCAGCACTGTGCTTTAGCTCTTTTATCCTCTGTGTAAGTATGGACAGGTCAAACGGCTTGATTATGTAGTATTTTGCGCCAAGCGAAATTGCCGATGCAGTGATGCGGTCGTGCCCTACTGCCGAAATTATAATTGTGCTAGGTTTTTTCTCGAGAGTAGCCTTGTTTATCTTTGCAAGCACGCCTAGTCCGTCAAGGTGAGGCATTACTATGTCCATTAAAAGCACGTCAGGTCTGGTTTCTATTACCATTTCAAAGGCTTCCTTGCCATCGTAAGCAACTCCTACTACTTCAATGCCGTCTTGCGATGATAGGAAATCTTTTAAAATATGGCAAAAATCCTTATTATCATCTGCTACTAAAACTCTTACTTTTTCATTATTCACAATAAATCCTCCTAAAAAGTATTTGTACTTCGTTTACTATATATAATTATACTTTTATTCTGATTTTATAACAATATTATGCCCCAAAGCCCGACAAAAGCTCCTAAAATATTCATTATAAATATTTTTTAATTCCAAAAAATGTAAACGCAATTTTTTTCTATTGTCCAAAAGTACAAGTTTTATTTCCGAAATGTCCAAAGTTCAAGAAACTTGGACACAAAAAAACGGACAAATTTAAATTTGTCCGTTTGCGCAGAGTTGTGCTATTATAATAATAGCACATATCTATCTATTACGCAAGTGCGTATACGCAAAAATGTAAATTGTTTTAAAATAACCTTGTGAGGTGTTTTAAAATGGATGTTAAAGATGTAATAGTTAAGAGATTTAATGAACTATGTGCCGAAAGAAATATTCGTATAAATGAGCTTGCGAACATATCAGGCGTAACACCATCAACTGCATATAGTATGATGGATAAATCGCGTAGAGATGTTTCTATAAGGACAATTAAGAAGTTTTGTGACGGATTAGAAATTACACTAGGAGAATTTTTTTCAACGAAAGATTTTGATGATTTAGAACAGGAAATAAAGTAGGAAATATATCTGTAGGGAACGGGCTTGCTCGTTCCGCTTTTTATTTTTTATATGTCGGGGTGCCTGCAGCTGCACCCCCGACACCCCCAGCCGTCGCCCTCAGCTTCAAATTGGATAAATCATAAGGCTTGATGTAATGATTTTATATTGCACGCGTAAATGCGGAAACTTATTCCGCGTTACGCTAAAAACAAGCGGTCAGCAGCGGAAATTGATACCGCTTGTTTTTGCAATAAATCCTTCCATCTACGCTTTGATTTATAGCCCAATTTGAGCTTATGCGCGAACCGTTTTGCGCTCGATTGTTAGTTTTTTGAAACATCAACACTTCTGTGTTTTCGGGTCCGGGTGTCCCGGCCGTTTTAGGGGTCCGGGGGAATCGGAACCCCCGGCGGTTTTTGGCATTTTGCCGTCCAAAATGCCCCGTGCCGGAGGCAATAAATATTTCACGTTTTAATCTTAAACAACACCACTCCTGCCACCATCAGCACAAATCCTAGTATCTTTGTAAAGCCAATTGCCACCTTCTCTGTGCCCAGAAGTCCAAACGCATCGATAATAGCGGCAACAGTAAGTTGTGAAACGAGGATTATAGATATGGATATAAGGGGAGACAGGTCTTTTATGCCCAGCATAACAGTAATGGTTATTATAAGGCCGAGTATACCGCCTGTGAGGTAGATTTTATCTGCAGAAAGTATTTCGCGTATATTTCCTTTTCCAAGCACAAACATCGCTATAAGAGCAAGTATGAATGCAGTTCCTTGCACAAACGCATTTGCTTCGTACAGACCTACCTTTTCGCCAAGGCGCGTGTTTATAACACCCTGAAAGCTCATGGCGGCACCTGCTATAATTGAAAATATTATTCCCATCATATAATAATGCACTCCTTTTGATTGCCGAAATATAGCCAATTTTTACAAACAAAAAAGCCTTACAGATATTCTCTGTAAGGCTAAATATTTTTATGCATTATTTTTTAATGTTCTTAACACCTTTTTTGATAATCATTATGTGAACTATGTAGCTTACGATAAGGTAAAGTATACTTACTGCCACAGTAATGTATCTTGCATGCACACTGCTGATAAGCGCTGTGCCGTTAGCTTTTACAAATGGCATTCCGTATATGCCCCAGTAGCAAATTGCAAGAACTATTCCAAGTACGCCGTACTCAATAAATGTTTTTGACTTAACATATGAAAGCACAAAAAATACCACACCTGCCACGGCAAATGCTATTGAAAGTCCTAGTATAACCGCTCTGGTAGTTGCAAATGATTCGCCGATTACATTTAGGCTTCTGTTAACAAAAATAAGAAGCATTAGCGAAACAGCCGATATTAAAGTAGCTACAAGTATTAAATTTACCTGATGTTCTTCAAACATCTTTGCATTATGTATTTTTTCTTTGGAAATTTTCTTAACCATTTATACTTTACTCCTCTGTGTTTATCATAATTACCAGTCAAGCTCATACATTACAGCCGACAGGCACGCAATAGGCGCAGTTTCTGTTCTGAGTATTCTGTTGCCAAGCGATACGGTAGGAATGTCAAACTTCTCTGCCATATCTACTTCTGTTTCGTCAAGACCACCTTCAGGACCTATGAAAAAGCCTATGGTTTTTGCATCTTTTTTTGAAAGAACTGCTCTTAATGATGTCTGACGTTCGTTTTCATACGGCATAAATGCAAGATCGTTTTTTGTAAGGTCTGCTATGGCTTCTTTAAAGCTCATAACACCTGTCACTTCGGGAAGTATTCCCCTCTGGCACTGCTTTGCCGCTTCCGATGCAATCTTTTGCCATCTTGAAACTTTTTTTGCATCGTCTTTTAGCTTTACCACAGACCTTTTTGCTGCCACGGGAACAATCCTCGCTATACCAAGCTCAACGCATTTTTGTACTATATAGTCCATTTTGTCCGACTTTGGCAGTCCCTGATAAAGCGTTACCGAAAAATGCGGTTCGTTTTTGCATATGTCTTTTGATATTATATCAAGATATACCTTGTCTGGCGATATGTCGGATATCTTACACAGATACTCGTTATTCTGACCGTCGCATACATTTACCTCTTCGCCACACTTAAGCCTGAGCACATTTTTAATGTGATTGACATCGGTGCCGTCAATGCAAATGCCATCTGATATATTTGAAGGATTTACAAAAAATCTATGCATACGTCCTCCGCAGTTTTTGATTTATACTATATCATATATTATACCATACACCCCATAGGTAAAGTCAAGTATATTAGCAAAATAATTTGATATTATCTAAAGTTTGCATACGATTGATACCCAACCGCCTTTTTCCTTTATGTCTGCCACAGTAAACTTGCTATTTTCTATAGCATTTAAAACGTCGGCTTTCCTGTCCTCAATAATGCCCGACACTATAAATACGCCGTTTTCCTTTAAAAATATGTGTGCAAATTCCGAAAGCGCTATTATAACGTCTGCAACGATGTTTGCAAGCACCACGTCATATTTTTCTTCGGCTATTTTTTCTTTTAAACTGTCATCTGAAAGGATGTTTCCTGCAAGAACTGTATATCTGTCCTTTTCAAGTCTGTTCATCTCGAGGTTTTCGTACGCGGTGTGAATACAGTTTTCGTCCACATCAAGAGCTACAGCGCTGTCTGCACCGAGAAGCAGTGATATTATAGAAAGTATGCCCGACCCGCAACCGATGTCAAGCACCTTTTCACCGCCCAAAATGTGATTTTCCAAATGCTCTATGCACAGCTTTGTGCTGTGGTGAGTGCCCGAGCCAAAGGTCATACCCGGATTTACAGTAAATACTGTTCTGTCGGTTTTTATTTCGTTCTCGTACCACTCGGGCATTATGAGTATCTTCTCGCCTATCTCGGTTGGTTTAAAGTATTTCTTCCAGTTGTTTTCCCAGTCCTCGCTTTTTAGGTTTTCAAGCTCTGTTTCAAGTCTTCCCCAATCGCCGTCTTTTTCCTTAAGCGTCAAAAGTGCACTCTTTATACCCGACACGGTATCCGAAAAGCTTTCGTTATCCTCTAAATATATTATAACCTTTGTTTCTCCTTTTTTCTGCTCCATCAGCTCATCGTCAACATAGTCCCAGAACTGCGTGTTTTCGGTTAGAAACTCGTTAAAATCGCTTTCGTCCTCTATTTGTGTACCTGTGATGCCCATATCATAGAGCATATCGCACACAGGCTCAATGCCTTGTTTAGATGTAAATATAGTAACCTTTATCCAGTCCATAATTATTCTCCTAAATATTTTGTAATATCGTCATTTTCGGTGATAACCTTGTAGCCTTTTTTTATAAGAAGGTCGGCTGTGATGCCGTTTCCATCCTTAAGGGTTTTTGAAAACGAGCCGTCATACACTCTGCCACTTCCGCACGAAGGGCTTTTCGCCTTTAATATGATAAGCTCAGGCTTAACCTTATCTGCGATTTCAAGTGACATCTTCGCACCTTTTTTAAAATTTTCCGTAACGTCGGTGCCGTCGCACATAACCACCCTTCCGTCAGGTAGTATTTCCGACGGATTTCGCGGTGTGGAAAGACCGCCCATCACCTCGGGGCATATAAGCACGGCTTTTCCTTCGTCGTAAAGCTTTTTAAGGCTTTCATTTAAATTGTTGGTGCCGTCATACTTGCAGTTTTCACCGCAAAGGCACGCGCTTATAAGTATCATAAATATCACCATATATCATTATACTAAATTTTCTGTAATTTTTCAATATGTAGAATAATGTCATAAACTTTTGCGCCCTTCCTCTATAAGTTTGACAAAATATGCCCATAAATGCAGGTATAATTTATATATGGTAATACAAAGGAGGACATATGATGGGAAAAATACAAACGGAAACGTTCACAACGCTTTTTCGAACGTTTAAAACGTATGAGGTCAGGGATAAAAAGTATTACCTTGACCGCATAATACCTGCACTTGTCGGGTTTGGTCTGGCATCGGCAAATGTGATAGAAAATACCACGCCGTTCGGGCTTGCCTTTTATACATATGCATTTAACTCAAAAATGTGGATATATAATTTTATTGGCGTAGCACTCGGCACAGCTTTAACTCTTCGGGATATAAGCATAGTAAAATATTTGTTTTCGCTTGTGCTTTATACTGCTATTTTTGCAATGTTTAAAACGAGGCGTGTGTATGTAAAGGCACTGGTTATGTCGTCGGCTCTTTTTTTGGCGGGAATAGTACAGAATGTAGCGCAAGGATTTTTTGTGTACGACCTTATCATATCGTTTTGCGAGAGTGCGCTTTGCTTTCTTGGGGCGTTTGTTATGGACAAGGGTCTTCCGCTTATAAAAAATTACAAAACCAGAAGGTATATGTCGGTTGATGAGATTATAAGCATAACGGTAGTGATGAGCATACTTATGATAAGCCTTTCGCGAATACCTGAGATAGGCGGTATAAAACTATCAAGCGTTTTCGGCATACTGATGGTGTTTCTTATAAATAATGGCGGAACTGTGGGGGCAGGCGCGGCAGTTGGCGTAACTGTAGGCTTTATAAGCAGTCTTGGCACTGTAAATGCCAATGCTATTATTGGTACATATGCTTTTTCAGGCCTTGTGTCAGGCATCTTTTCAAAATACGGAAAGTCGGGCATCTGCCTTTCTTTTTTACTTGCGAACGCGGTTATAACACTTCTTTTAAACGGCTCTACCGAGGTGCTTATAAGCGTGTACGAGATACTTCTTGCGTCGGTCGTGTTTTATATTATCCCCGAAAATGTTACTAATATATTTTCTGATTTTATTAGACGCGCGTCTTACGCCGAGGCTGAGATAGAGTCCACAAAGGAAAAGGTTGCCGATACTGTGTGCACACGGCTTAATTCTTTGTCAAAATCCCTTACCTGCCTGTCGGACGCGTATGTGTCGGGAAAAACTGAATATGGATACATAGATAAAAAAGATATAGTGCATCTTTTTAACCTTGCGGCAAAGCGCGCGTGCGGTAAGTGCGGTATGCGTTACAAATGCTGGGAAAAGGATTTTGCAAAAAACTATTCGCATATGTTTACTATGCTGGATATTGCCGATAAATCAGGCTATATCACAGAGGTTGATTTGCCAAAGGACTTTAAAGACAAGTGTATGAAGCCAAACGAGTTTATATATTCGTTCAACAGTATGCTCGATACCTATAATGCCAATAAAATGTGGGCAGAAAAGGTTATGGAAAATAAAATGCTCGCATCAGAGCAGCTTACAAGCATATCGGGGATATTAAATACTTTGTCGGACGATATACGATTCTGTATGGACATAGATTTGGAAAACAAGATAAAGGTAGAGCTTGACAGGAAAAATATAAAGCTTTTATCTGCAATAGCCAAAAACACAGGCGGAAACGATATAGTGGTAGAGATAAAAATGCTATCATCAAAATTTAGTGATGAAGTAAGCTTTGATATAGTGCCTGCCATTTCCGAGATAGTAGGCTTTGGCGTGAGATTAAAGGACAAAATTGAGGAAGATAACGTCATAACACTTGTATACGGCAGAGCGGAAAGCTTTTTGGTAGTGTGCGGGTGTGCACAGGCTACCAAAACGGGCGAAAGCATATCGGGCGACAGCCATACCGAGCTTAAATTAAAAGACGGCAGATGCGTTCTTGCCATAAGCGACGGAATGGGGTCAGGCGACAGCGCGGCAAACGAAAGTAAAATGACTGTATCACTTCTTGAAAACTTCTTAGAGTCGGGCTTTGACACAGAAACGACAGTAAAGCTTATAAATTCGTCGCTTATCATAAAGGCAAATAAAGAAACTTTTTCGACGGTAGATATGCTTAGCATTAACCTTATAAACGGAAATGCACAGTTTATAAAAATCGGTGCGGCAGGAGCGTTTATCCGAAACAAAAACGGTGTAAAAAAGATAGATTCCACATCACTCCCTATCGGTATACTGAAAAACGTGGACGCGGAAATATCGCGTTTTGACATATCTGACGGGGATGTCATAGTGATGATGTCAGACGGCGTGACAGGCGCATACTCTGGAGATTCAAGAGATGCGTGGATATACGAGGAGATTATAAAAATAAACACCAAAGACCCGCAGATTATAGCTGATAATTTTATAAAGAAAGCAAAAGCTTTAGCGGGCGAGCGAGTAAAAGACGATATGACAGTTTTGGTAGCAGTGGTAAAAAAACGAGTATAATATGGAAATGAGTGGAAATAATATAAACGATAAAACATATGGAGGGAAGGA
>JAZQHY010000014.1:0-62112 GCA_045540815.1 Clostridia bacterium
TTTAATTTGGGCAAAAATATTCTGCGAGAATTAAAAAATATTATTGCAGAATTGTTCTCTACAGGCGAAATTGATAGAATTGACGAAATCAAGTGATGCTAAAATGATGATGTAGCAGACGGAATCGTTAGAAACGGATGCGACCGTATGCGAAATTGATGCTCATTTCAGACAAATTGATTTGAGTCTCAAGACCATACGCCGTCATCAAAAATATGATTTTAAATTACTAAAAATTCCTATTGATGCTCAAAAAAGTGAAGATTGCCGCTCTTGAAAATTGGCAATAAAAAATGGCTCAAACCCAGCGTTTGAGCCAAATATATTGGCAGGGGTAGAAGGACTCGAACCCTCAAGAACGGTTTTGGAGACCGGCATGTTACCATTACATCATACCCCTAAAGAGCGCTATATTAAGTTTTTATTATGCAGTATTTGCAACATAGGGACACGGCTTTGGAGACCGCTGCTCTACCAACTGAGCTACACCCCTGTATGTATGATGTTTTTGCAACAATAGTTATTTTAACACATATTTTTACGTTTGTAAATACAAAATTTAAATAATTTTTGAATTTTTTCGCTTTTCTCTAGAATTTACCGTCGCAATGTGATATCATTATATTATTATACGAATACTTTTAAAAGTTGGTGACATTAAATGATATCAAAAGTAAATTCCTGTAGCCTTTTTGGTATAGACGGATACATAGTTACTGTAGAGGTTGATATGGTGACAGGTCTTCCTGCTATGGATATAGTGGGTCTTCCCGACACAGCTGTCAGGGAGTCTCGCGAGAGAGTGAAGGTGGCTCTTAAAAACTGCGGATACACTATCCCTGCAAAGAAAATCCTTATAAACCTTGCGCCTGCCAACACTAAAAA
This sequence comes from Clostridia bacterium, assembly GCA_045540815.1. GTDB lineage: Bacteria > Bacillota > Clostridia > UMGS1810 > UMGS1810 > JAZQHR01. The sequence continues at coordinate 886 of JAZQHY010000014.1, forward strand.
GGAAGGTCCTAGCTTTGATTTGCCTATAAGCATCGCACTTTTATTATCATCAGGACAGATTACGTGCGAAGATATAGATAATTACTTTTTTGTTGGTGAGCTTGCATTAGATGGCGGAATAAGACGTGTAAACGGCGTTCTTCCTATGGTAATGGAAGCCAGAAAGAACGGAATTAAAAACATTATTGTGCCAAAGGAAAATGCATACGAAGCTGCGGTTGTGGCAGATGTAGACGTGTTTCCTGCGGGTAATATCACCGAGGTTATAGCTCACATTTCGGGCGAAAATAAAATAGCTAAAAAAGAAGTTGATATAGAAGAGCTTTTTAAAACCACATCAGTTTATGTCGACGACTTTTCAGATGTTCGCGGTCAGGACGCGGCAAAAAGAGCGCTTGAGGTAGCTGCTGCAGGCGCGCACAATGTGCTGATGATTGGAGCGCCGGGATCGGGTAAGACTATGCTGGCAAAACGTCTTCCTACCATACTTCCCGACCTTACGTTTGAAGAGGCACTTGAAGTCACAAAGATATATTCTATAGCAGGAAAATTACCAAGCGATGCACCGCTTATCACCACAAGGCCGTTTAGAAGTCCGCATCACACTATATCTCCTGTAAGTATCACTAGCGGTGGAAGTGTTCCAAAGCCGGGCGAGATATGTCTTGCGCACAGGGGCGTGCTTTTCCTTGACGAATTTCCTGAATTTAAAAAGGACACCATAGACGCTATGCGACAGCCGTTAGAGGACGGAAGCTTTACCGCATCAAGAGTGTCGGGTACGGTTACATATCCGTCAAACGCTATGCTGATTGCGAGTATGAACCCTTGCAAGTGCGGATATTACGGTGACCCTGTAAGAGAGTGCACCTGCACAAGCGGACAGATACAAAGATATCTTGGAAAGATATCAGGCCCTATGCTTGACAGATTTGATATACATATAGAAGTGCCTACTGTAAAATATGATGAGCTTTCATCGGATAAAAAAGCAGAAAGCAGTGCAGAGGTTAAAAAGAGAGTGGATACTGCCCGTCAAATTCAGTTGGAGAGATTTAAAGGCGAAAATATTTATTCTAATTCACAGCTTTCAACAGACGGCATGGAAAAATATTGCTATTTAAATGCCGATTGCAAAAACCTGCTTAAAATGGTATTTGAAAAGATGGGGCTAAGCGCAAGAGCGCATTCAAGGATAATAAAGGTTGCGCGTACCATAGCCGACCTTGCTGAGAGTGATAATATAACCCAAACGCATCTTGCAGAGGCGATTCAGTACCGAAGCCTTGATAAGAAATTCTGGGCAAATTAACATACGAGGTGATAATATGAAAGAACTTTTATTAAATATAATCATACCTATCCTGATTTTGTATATTGCATTTTCTTTAAGCTGGATATTGGGCTTGATAGTAGTTTTAATCTTAATCTGGCGAATGAGAGCCGACATATACAGCCTTATCGCACAGAGAAAGTTTGCCACAAACCACTCGGACGGATACAAATGGTTTGAAAAGGCGCTCAAAACTAAACGTATGCGACCATATCATACACTATTTTATGCGTATATGCTTCTTCGCGATGGAGCACTTGACAAGGCAGAGGAGCTTATAGCCAGGACCACATACCTTTACAAAGGTAAAATTTCGCCTGACGTAAAGCTTAGCGCAAACCTTAACCTTGCCCTTATAAAGTGGAAACGCGGAAATATCAGGGAGGCTATTGCAGATCTTGAGGAAATGTACGACGATGGCTATAAGTCATCGGTTATGTACGGAACGCTGGGATATCTTTATCTAATCCACGGCGACATAGTTAAGGCGTACAAATTTAACGAAGAGGCTATGGCGTACAACTCTAATGACAACATTATAATAGACAACTGGGGAAACACTCTTCTTCTTCGCGGTGATAAAGAAAAAGCACTTGAGGTTTATGAAGAACTTATGGAGAAAAATCCTACATTTATGGAGGCATACTACAACTACGGTATGGCACTTTATGCAAATGGGGAAAAGGAAAAAGCTATTGATGAGATATCAAGAACACTTGATATGGAAGAAAAATTCTTGTCCGAGCTTACCCACGAAAAAGTGCGTGCCCAAATAGAAAAAATAAATGCGGAAAACTAAAATTTTTGGCATTAAATGAAAGGAGGCATATATGAAAAAAGTTATTGTAAATAAAAACGATTCAGGTCAAAGACTTGATAAGTTTCTTACCAAATTCCTTAAAAATATGCCTCAAAGTATGCTTTATAAAAGCATTCGCAAAAAGAGGATAAAGGTAAACGGCAAAAAAGGCGATATCGCATACAAGCTTTGCGAAGGCGATGTGATAGAGCTATACATAAATGATGAGTTTTTCGGCGGTGAACCTCAGGAAAACGCGTTTATGAGTATTAAGGTAAATATAAACGTCGTGTACGAGGACGAAAATATACTTATAGTAGACAAAAAACCTGGTATGATAGTCCACGAGGACGACGGTGAGAAGGTAAACACCCTGATAAATCACATTAAGGCGTATTTGTACCAAAAGGGTGAGTATGACCCTGAAAGCGAAATGTCTTTCGTACCGTCACTGTGCAATCGCATAGACCGAAACACAGGCGGAATGGTTATTGCGGCGAAAACTGCCGAGGCACTTCGCATAATGAACGAGAAAATAAAAAACAAGGAAATCAGGAAATTTTATCTGTGCCTTGTAAGCGGTCACCTTAAGAAAAAAAGCGGTGAGCTTTGCGATTATCTTGTAAAAAACACCGACCAAAACCGCGTGTATATAGAAAAAGACGCGAAAAACGGCGGTAAGAAGATTGTTACCAGATACAAGGTCTTAGCCGAAAATGAGCTTACATCACTTGTCGAGGTGGAGCTTATTACGGGCAGGACGCACCAGATAAGAGCGCATTTTGCGTCAATCGGCCACCCGCTTGCAGGTGACGGAAAGTACGGAACCAACGAGTTTAATAAAAAAGTTGGTATGAAATATCAGGCGCTTTATTCGTATAAGCTTATATTCGACTTTAAGGACGAAAACGCGCTTAGCTATTTAAACGGCAAGACGATTGAGGTAGAAAATGTCCCGTTTGCGGATAGGTATGGAAAATAAAAAGGCTCCCCTGTGTAAGGGGAGCTATCAAAATTTATTTTGGCTGAGGGGTTGTATTTAAATACAACCTCTTTTCCTATTCCGCTACAAAATATGAAATATCGTTTATTGTCTGGTAATTACCTGTAAGAGTTTTTGTGATTATATCGGCTTTACCACCAAGTGCCTTCACAATCTGCACGTATCTTTCAATAGAGTATTTTGAAAAGTCAGTGGATACGTGTTTTATTATTTCCTTTAACAGTGCAGGAAGCTTTGATGTTACCTCCTCGGTTGACATCTGAGATATAAAGCTTTTTAAAAACTGATTTTGAAGTTCGCGTCTTGATGCCTCGTCCAATGGTTTGTATCGTAAAAGCTTTACACATTCTGCACCGCTAAGCGATTTAACACCTTTTTTAAAATCAATTGTTAAGTCTTGTTTAGTATCGGTGTAGTGCATATCAAACGGAATGTCAAATTCTATCGGTCCTAGTATGTCGAAGGTTTTCTCAAGTGTGACAAAGTCAAACGCAACAAAATTATGTATGTTTTTCTTTGTAATGGCAGATGCGTAATTTTTAAGCATTTCGCCACCGCCAATCGACCATACAGATCCGATTTTTTGCGTGCTGTTTTGCACATTTACAAGGGTATCCGACGGGATAGAGGTAAGTATAATTTCCTTTGCAGGGGTGTCTATTGTTGCAAGTATAAGTGTGTCTGCAAAGTTTTCCATATTGTCTATGCCGGCGATAATTATATTTAGCTTGTCATCAGGGTCGCCGTGTTCGCTGTGACGAATAAGGTCTGTGCTTTTAAGTTTGTAATATGTCACGCCTCCAAGTACGCCTGTAAATATGCTGACCATACACAGTATGGCAATTACTATATAAGATTTTTTCCACTGAAAATTCAAAGCTTTTTCGCTCCTTTATAAAAGCTCGTCAAACGAGTATATATATTTATCGCATAATGATTTTATTTCATCTTTGTACTTGTCGGCGGCTTTGTCATAAATGGCATATACTGTAAAGCCTGCCGATTTTGCAGTTTTTATAGGTGTTAGGCTGTCCTCAAACACTACTGCGTTGGTTTCATCTGCCCCGCACCTTTTTGCACATTCTATAAATATGTCGGGGTGAAGCTTGCTTTTTCCCACCTCGGTAACGGTAAGTATAAAGTCAAACAATTCCATTACACCAAGTCTTTTAAGGGCGTTTTCTATGTTTGTGCGCTCAGATAGTGTGGCTATGCACATTTTAACACCGTTTTTCTTAAGCTTTAAAAGATACTCCCTGACATACGGCTTTAGCTGTATTTTTGTTTTGTACATATCTATTACATACTCGTCCCAACACGCCATAATCTCATCAGGCGTCATAAGCGGAAGAAATTTTTCTGATATAAGCTCCGCCGCCTGTTTGTATGTCATTTGGTTTATAAGACTGTCGAGGTTTTCAGGCACCGCTACATTTTGCTTTATCAAAAATTCACTTGTCATATTTCGCCACATATCCATAGAATCGAGAAGTGTTCCGTCAAGGTCAAATATTGCTGCTTTCACGTTTTATGCACCTCCATATTCTTTTTACAAGTGTAAGTATATATGGTATTACAAGGCTTATGGTTATGCCAAGCACGGCATAACGTATATACCCAAACCAAAGTGTGTCAGGAAGCTTGTCGATATTTGTTTTAGCCGTTAAAAGAATTGCTATACCAACAACCACTGACACTGTTCTTTCAAACACACTGCCTGACGGTGTAAACGCAAATGTGTTTTCGTCAATGATATAACCTATGAGGAAAAACGTGATAAGCCCTGTTATCTTGTATAAATCCTCATCTCTTAGTATAGCCATAGATATATATAACGGCAATGTGCAAAGCAGCAGCTTAACATACGATTTGCCAGCTACGAATTTAAATATATATCTGTATGCTATAAATGACACCAAAAATCCTAAAAACAGCCCTGTCAGTACATCGATAGGAGTGTGTACACCAAGGTACATTCTCGAAAAAGCTACCAATACAGACACAGTAACAGCTATAATTTTTATAGCGTTGTTTTTAAAAGCCATATAGCACGCCGTGCCTGCTCCGCCTATTACCTGCGAGTGACCCGACGGAAATGAGTAGCCGTAGCTTGAGTGTGTGTCTACCCTTTTAATACCTGCGTCCTTTAAAAACGGGCGGGGAACTTGAAAAATATTTTTTATAACGCTGTTAAGCCCCACGTTCCACGAGGTAATCACCGCTATACAAACGCCTTTTTTCTTGTCAATTCCCCAGTAAACAATTACTGCAATGACCGACAGTATAACAGGCGAGCAAATATCTGATACCGCCATAAAAAATCTATCTAAAAAAGGTGTGGATATGCTTTGTATGAGTTTTATAAATTCAAGCACTCTTTTTCCCCCTTCCGTGTGTCGTACTGGTTATATTTTAACACAAAGCTATTAAAATGTTAATAGAAAAATAGGTTTACTATAAAAAATTCACAAAAAATTTTTAAATTTTTTATAAATCCGATATTGAATAACTTGGCGCGGTATAGTATAATATATACATAGCAATACAAAAAACTCACAAGGGGGACTTTGAAATGGTTAATCTAATAGTTGGAAAAAAAGGCTCGGGAAAGACTAAAGCTTTGCTCGACAACGTTACTCTTGCACTTAACAACGAAAACGGCGATATAGTTTTCATCAACCATGGCGACAGACACATCTATCATTTAAACCACTCTATCAGACTTATAGATATTGAAGAATTTGGTATAAATACTTTTTCTGAATTTAAAAGCTTTATAAATGGTGCATTGTCACAGAACTACGACATTTCGCACATATTTATTGACAGTTTGTTTAAGGTTGTTCCGGAAGGACACGAAGAGCTTGCAGAGTTTGTAAATGAGCTTGGTAAGATATCTGATGAATACGCAGTTGATTTTACTATCACTATCAGTGCGGATAAATCAGAGCTTCCAGAAGCTGTTTATGAATTTATTGCATAATCTAATTTTATTTTGAAAACACATCGCTTCCGCAAAAGCGGAGGCGATTTTAATTTAGTTGTGTATACCAACGGAGGAAATATAATGAAATATTATATTGGTCAGGGATTTAAAATGTGGGGTGTATATGTGCTTTTTGCAGTGCTTTCCACCATACTTATGACGTTATTTACATTTGCCGTTACCAGTGAAATGGGAACAAATATCTATTCGTGCGTAACTGCCGTATGGTTTTTGTCGAAGATTTATTCCATAGCTTGGGAAAACGGAAAAAAAGACTCGAGAAAAGTGCCAGCGCATCCGTACAACCCTATAAACGGATTTGTGTTTGGTTTGGTGTCGGTGTTGCCAAGCATTATAATTATGATAATATACCAAATGAACGCAGGCGGTGAGCTTTCGCAATTTTTGTATAACCTGTATCTGTCCGCATTTATTGGTTTTGTAGACGGATTTTCTGCAGTGCCTGTATATGCAAGCCTTTGTGTATACGCAAGTATAATCGTTACATCGGGTGTGGGCTATATTGTCGGAAAAAGAAGGTTTTCGGTAGTGGAAACATATCTGCCAAAGCTCGTGTATAAGCAGAAAAAAGATTGATTTTTAAGGATGTGCCATTTGGCACATCCTTTTTATGTGACATAAAGATTGCCAAGTAAAGCCAGGGTGTATTCCCAAGATAAATACTACCAATGCTACATTAATTTGAATTGGTAGTATTTTTGTATTGGCAGACACTCAATAAAACTATAATGTAGGGAACGGGCTTGCTCGTTCCGATAATGGTAACAATATTATGCCTTTGTCTGCCGTCCGCCTGTCCGTATTTACTTGGAAAAACACCTTGGCTTTTTACAGAATATCACATACGCTTGTTTTTTATAGCGTCGGCTATCATAAGCTCCTTCACCTTCATAAGACGGGCAAGATTTCCACGTTCGTTTTCGTCAAGCTTCATAGTAATTCGCCTTATATTTTCCCTTAAGCCCGGTATTAGCACGTATTCAAGCGCATTTACTCTGCGACGTGTTTTTTCTATTTCATAGCTTAAAAGAAGAGTGGATTTTTCTAATCTTGCAAGGCTGAGCATACTTTGAAATGCATCGTTTAAAAGAGTAATCGCCCTGTCAAGCTCTCCCGACGTGGTTGCAAATCCGTACGGATATATGCTGGCATTTTTTTCATTTGATACCTCAAAATCAAATACAGGTACGTTTACACTCATAATGTTTTTTTGTGAAACTGATACAGCTACCGTCTTGGTCGGAAACATAAGTGACTCAAATAAAACCTCATCAGACATAACCGCGCGAGCAAGCGAAAATGCCTTCAGAGCCATGCTTAATTTTTTCTCCATATTCTCGCGGACAGTTTTGGTTTCTTTTATCATTTTTATAAATTGCTTCATTAATTCGTCTCGCTTGTCTTTTAACAGCTTGTGTCCCCGAAGGGACAGATGAAGCTTTTTTTTGAGCCTTGTAAGCTCCATTCTGGTGGGGTTTACTTGTTTTAAAGCCATTTTTTCACACCTTATCAGTAATATTTTTCAATGTATTCATCGCGTATTCTTTTAAGCTCGGTCTTTGGAAGTATTCTAAGAAGCTCCCAACCTATATTAAGCGTTTCTTCTATGGTTCGGTCTTTATTATACCCTTGCGAAATGTATTTTTCTTCAAATTCATCTGCAAATTTTGCGTAAAGCTTGTCCATATCCGAAAGCGCCGCCTCGCCAAGTATAACCATCAGCTCTTTCGCTTCTTTTCCGCGTGCATATGCCGAGAATAGCTGATTCATAGTGTCTGCGTGGTCCTCTCGGGTTTTTTCTTTTCCTATACCCTTGTCTTTGAGCCTTGACAGTGACGGAAGTACATCGATAGGCGGTGTAACGCCTTTTCGGTAAAGCTCACGCGACAGTATTATCTGTCCCTCTGTGATGTATCCGGTAAGGTCAGGGATAGGATGAGTTTTGTCATCCTCAGGCATAGTTAGGATAGGTATGAGCGTTATACTTCCGTCAGCGCCTTTTTTTCTTCCCGCTCTTTCATAGAGCGTGGCAAGGTCAGTGTACATATATCCCGGATAACCTCGTCTTCCGGGGACTTCTTTCCTTGCCGCAGATACTTCTCTTAATGCCTCGGCATAGTTTGTTATATCGGTTATAATGGTAAGAACGTGCATGCCAAGCTCGAACGCAAGGTATTCTGCCGCCGAAAGCGCCATACGCGGTGTGGAAATTCTCTCTATCGCAGGGTCGCCTGCAAGATTTATAAACATTACCGCCCTCTCGATAGCGCCCGTCTTTTTAAAATCACTTATAAAAAAATCTGCCTCTTCAAACGTAATTCCCACCGCAGCAAATACAACAGCAAAGTTTGAATCACTGCCCTTAACCTTCGCCTGACGCGCAATCTGTGCGGCAAGGTTTGCGTGCGGAAGCCCTGATGCCGAAAATATAGGTAGTTTTTGCCCTCGCACAAGGGTGTTTAACCCGTCAATAGCGGAAACTCCCGTCTGAATAAACTCCGACGGATAATTTCTTGCTGCCGGATTCATAGGTACACCGTTTATGTCAAGACGTTTGTCAGGGATAATGTTCGGGCCTCCGTCAATAGGCTCGCCCATTCCCGAAAATACTCTTCCGAGCATATCCTTAGATACGCTAAGCTCTATACCTTTACCTAAAAACCTTACCTTTGCCTCGGCCAGATTTATACCCTGCGAGCTTTCGAAGAGCTGAACAAGCGCTTTGCCGTCACTTGCTTCGAGAACCTTGCAACGACGCACCTCGCCTGACGAAAGAATTATCTCGCCAAGCTCGTTAAATTTTACATTTTCCACTTGCTCAACCAACATAAGCGGGCCTGCTACCTCGGTTATTGTGCGGTATTCTTTTGCCATTATTCATCGTCCCCCTTCCTCGCAAGTGCAGATATTTCTTCGTCAATATCCTGTGAAATTTGCGCAAAATGTGCGTTTACACTATCTTCAGGTACGTACTTTGCTCTGCCAATCTTTTCCCTTACAGGCAGGTTTATTATTTTCTCGGTATCAGCACCGTTAGCAATAGCACTTTTTCCTTTTTCAATAAATTCATTTATAAGCGAAAGCATTTTTATTTGCTTGGAAAGAGATGTGTATGTGTCCACCTCGTGAAATGCGTTTTGGTGGAGAAAGTCCTCACGTATTATTTTCGCCACTTCAAGTGTCAGCCTGTCCTCGCTTGACAAAGCATCTACACCCACCAGACTTACTATCTCTTCAAGCTCGGCTTCCATACTTAGTACCCTCATCATCTTATTTCGAAGATACGAAAAGTTCTCTGAGATGTTTTCGTCAAGCCATTTGTCCACCCTGTCCTGATATAGCGAATAGCTGTTAAGCCAGTTTATAGCAGGGAAATGACGCCTGTATGCAAGCGATGAGTCCAGTCCCCAAAACACCTTTACTATTCGTAAGGTTGCTTGTGACACAGGCTCAGATATGTCGCCTCCGGGCGGAGATACCGCACCTATTACCGACAGTGCGCCTTGCCTTTCACTACTTCCTAGGGCGATTACACTTCCTGCACGCTCGTAAAACTGTGCAAGACGTGATGCAAGATACGCAGGATATCCTTCCTCGCCGGGCATCTCTTCGAGCCTTCCCGACATCTCCCTTAGCGCCTCTGCCCAACGCGATGTAGAGTCTGCCATAAGGGCAACGGAATACCCCATATCCCTGAAATATTCAGCAATAGTAATGCCAGTGTATATGCTAGCCTCTCTTGCCGCCACAGGCATATCAGATGTGTTCGCTATAAGTACGGTGCGTTTCATAAGCGACTGCCCTGTTTTAGGGTCGATAAGCTCAGGGAATTCTAAGAGAACGTCGGTCATTTCATTTCCGCGTTCACCACATCCGATGTACACCACTATGTCGGTATCCGCCCACTTTGCAAGCTGATGCTGAACAACGGTTTTTCCACTGCCAAATGGTCCGGGCACTGCGGCAACACCACCCTTTGCTATAGGGAAAAATGTGTCAATTACCCTTTGCCCCGTTACAAGTGGTTGGGTAGGCAGTAGCTTGGTTTTATAAGGTCTTGCACGTCTTACAGGCCATTTTTGAAGCATAGATATGTTTTTGATTTCGCCTTTGTCTGTCTTTATAACGCAAACAGTTTCTTCAATAGTAAAATCGCCCTCGAAAATTTCCACAATTTCACCGCTTATGCCGTATGGGAGCATTATCCTGTGCTCTACTACTTCAGTTTCTAAAACTGTTCCGATTATGTCGCCTGCCAAGAGCCTATCGCCTTTTTTTACACAAGGGGTAAATGTCCACTTTTTATCGCGGTCAAGCGCATTAACGTGAATGCCTCGCGTTATGTTACTGCCGGCTTTGGCATACATTTCTTCAAGCGGTCTTTGAATGCCGTCGTACATTTTTTCTATTATTCCGGGCCCAAGCTCAACGCTAAGCGGTGCAAAAGTAGACGTTACTTCTTCGCCCGGACCAAGTCCCGACGTTTCCTCGTATACCTGTATGGATGCTTTGTCGCCGTGCATTTCTATTATCTCGCCTATAAGCTTTTTACTGCTGACATGTACCACGTCAAACATATTTGCACCGCGCATGCCCTCTGCTATAACAAGAGGTCCTGATACCTTTACTATCTTTCCTGATGCCATTAAACTTTTTCCTCCCCAAATAAAAAGTCAGCTCCCACGGCTCTTTTGGCGCTGTTTTGCACTCCCAATATGCCTATCCCCAGTGAGCCCTCATAGCTTGGTATAAGCACAATAGCCGGTGTTAGACGCTCATTTAGCTCTTGAATTTCTGTATCCATATCCTTTGCGAGCTTTTCGGTTATATATATGATCGCGCTTTCCTCAGCGGCTTTTTTTAAAACGCTTTTTGCCTGCGCGACATCTGACACAATGTGTACCTTTAGTCCAAGCGTTAAAAACAAAGGCGCGCTGTCTTTGTCACCTATTACGCAGATTTCCATATAGATTTTTCCTTTCTAAGCATAATAATTTTCACATTGCTGATTTCGTCTTCCTTTTTTAAAAGGTATGAGATTATAGGCGCTATTCCAAGGCTGATAAATCTCGCCGAAGATACATAGTCCATTAAAAATGCATTGCACCTCTTCTCAATAGATTTCATAGACACATCCTTTTCGTCTGTTATGCTATGGTATCTTGTGCGCCTTAGCATTTCATAAAAGCTTTCGTCCGAGTCTTTAAAAATCGTTGCAAAGCTTTGTTTTGAAATATCACCGCCATCAACAAGCGTTTCTTTCAAAAAATCTGTATCTTTTCCAAGTCTTTTAACCCGTAAAAAGGTTTTTATGTTGACGAGGTCTGCCATCACCGATAAAAGGGTAGATAAATACTCGTTTTTAATCTCATCGGCTCTCCATTTCATATCCGAATATAGTGCATTGTCCAGGATTATGTCAACCTCCTGAGGGTTTCTGTGAGTCTGCATATGTGAAATAGCGCGTAACACAGCATTTTTCATAATATCACTAAACGAGCTAAAATCTCTGTTAACGAATAATAGTGCAAGTTTGTCTATATGCATACTTCCGCTTTCTATAAAAAGACGATTTTCATCTATGACGGGATTTTTCAAAAACTCTTGTTTTATCAGCACTTTTAGGTTGTGATAATCGTTTTTTAAAAGGAATATGTCGGTGATACCAGTGCCGTTTGATAGCTCGTGTATAAGAGAGTAAAGCTTTTCCTTTTCTCTTGCAAGCATCTTTTCAAAGGCTTCCTCGCTATCTATATCAGACGTGTCGTAAAGTGCATCGGACAGAATTTTTAAAATATCATCTTTTGATGTGCTATTGTCAAGTATTTCAAGCTTTGTGGGAGTTAAAAGGCGGTTTTCTATAGCACTTATACGTCCTGTGGCGTATGCAAATAGAGTATCATCAAACAAATTCACCCTTTATTCCTCCTTAAATAGCATATTGCATATTAAATCTGACAGGCTATCTCTTTTTTCTCGAATAATCTCGCTTATACTGTTGGTCAGTTCGATGTTTTTCGATATGATAACCACGCCTGTTGTAAGGTTAGCCAAATATTTAACCGATGAAAGCTTCTTTTCGCCAATAGTCTTTTTTATTTCCCTTTCACTTATAAGCTTTTTTGCTCTTTGAGGAAGGATAACCTCTATAGCTTCTGGACTTTTAAGTTCCATAGTGGATTTTAAAAGCAGTGACAGTAAAATCTTCTTATATTTTTCATCAGGAAGTTTATCTATGTGAGCCTTTACAGAATTGAGCGTGTTTTCGATTATTTCCTGTTTTGCAAAAAGTATATCCTTTTTTGCTGACATTTTCTCAAGCGCTATTATTCTTTTCTTCTCAGCATCAAATTCACTTTTAGCCTGCGCCATCAGGCGTGCGCCGTATTCGTCAGCGGTTTTTTTCGCTTCTTCCAGTATTATACTGGCTTTTAATTTTGCATCGTTTAGTATATTGTCTGCTTTTTTGAGCGCGTCATTTGTTATGTTGTTGCATATAGTTTCTATTGCGAGTTTTCCCATAAAACCGCTCCTTATCTGATGCCGAATATTGCAAGGATTGATACAAGCAGTGCAAGTACGGCGTATGTTTCAACCATTGCGGCAAAGGTTATACCTTTTGCAAGCTCTTCAGGCCTTTTGGCTATTATGCCAACACCAGCCGCAGCCGCTCTGCCCTGATATATTGCACTGTAAAACCCAACAAGTGATATAGGTATTGATGATGCAAAATACTGCAGTCCCTGATAAAGTGTAAGCTCTGCGGGATTTCCGCCTATAACGCCTGTGTTGAAAAGTATAATAAAAGCGGTTAATAGTCCGTATATACCCTGTGTGCCGGGTAGAAGCTGTAACAGTAGCACCTGACCGAATTTCTCCGGTTCTTCCGTTACAAGCCCTGCCGCCTTTTCGCCGACCAATCCTACACCTCTTGCAGAACCCATTCCGCAGAGTCCCATTGCAAGTGCTGCTCCCAGCACTGCTAATGCTAATCCAAGTGTCATAAAAATATTTCCTCCTTGAAATTTAATGATTTTTAATTATGCTTTCTTACAATATATTTTGGGCTTTCTTTAAACGGCTTAAACGATATTCCGCCGCCTTCGTAAAATTTCCCGAAAAACTCAACGTATTGAAGTCTGCTTGTGTGAACATACGCGCCAAGTACGTTTATGGAAAGATTTAACGCGTGCCCCAGTATAAATACAAGTGTAAAAAGGATTATACCGCCTATGCTATCAAGACCGAGAAGTGTGCCCATCGTATTGACAACCATCGATATGACACTTGTCGAAAGACCAAGCGCCAGAAGTCTTGAATAGGAAAGTACGTCGGATACATATCCCGTTATATCGTATAGCGAAGATATTCCTTTGAAAATCTTTTTAAATATATTTTTTTCGTTTCTTCCTTGTGTGAGTATTAACCCTATAACTCCTACCACAGTAAGCGCGATACCAGTTTTGGAAAGAATATTGGATATGCTTTGAGATAAGCTAATGCCTATCATAGACAAAAACGCATTTGATGCCAAAAGCGGAAGCCCGATGAGTACCAACAGCCAAAAGCCTACGTCGTACACTGCTGATTTCACATCACCACTTTTAACGTGTGAATATGCGCAAATTATCAGTGCAGTGTAAATGTGTATAAGGCCAAAACCAAACGACCATATAAGCAGCTTCATAGGGTCGTCAAGCGGGTCAAACCATAATGGTTTTATAGAAAATCTTCCGTTTGTAACGGCAGATGCAAGATTTCCAAACCATCCGCCAAACATAGCGCCCCAGAAAAAGGTGGATACAGCACATATTGTTAAAAGTGCAATAAGCTTTTTTGCCGTTCCCTGCGGTTTATACTTATAAAGTATAAAAGAACCTGCAATACCGAGAAGTAGCCCATACATAGCGTCCGACAGCATAAGCCCGAAAAATACAAAGTAAAACGGCGCCATATAGATGTTTGGGTCTATTTTTCGCGAGGCTTTTGGCATACTGTAAAGCTCTGTTATAACTTCAAATGGCTTAATCACCTTCGGATTATCCAAAAGCACAGGGTATTCTTCATCATCTTTTGGCTCGCTTAATATAACTGCCGCATTAAAAGATGACTCAATATGTTCTTTTACCCTTTCGGAATCGCTTTGGGTAATCCAACCATTTATGACGAATGATGATTTTGTCTTTGACAGCTTTTCATACACTTGAATTTTATCCTTTTGAAGCGAAAGTATGTCGTAAAGGCATTTAAAATCGTCTAATAAATCGATAAAATTCGATATATCTTTTTCGGTGTTAACTATTTTTTCTTGGTTTTGGGAAATTTGTAATTTTAGATTTTCAATGCTTTTCTCGACGGTAAGATTGTAGGTAGAAAGGTCAGCTTTGGAGAAAGAAAAATTTCTTAATACATCATTTAGTGAAGTTAAATTCTCTTTTGGGGTAATAAGATAAATATATATATCCGACATATTTTGGCTAAGCAAACCGCAAACTGTGGATAGCTTTTGCATTTCTTTTTCAAACAGTGGGAAATCAGTTTGTTTTGGGATAGACCCCGTTAAAATATAGGTGGTTTTGGTTTGGGTAATATTTAAAGGAATGTCATAATTTACGTACGAATTAAGGGAATAAATTTCGTTTTCTGTGCGATTAATTTTTGATTTAAGCCTTTCTGCTTCTTCGCTAAGTGAAAGGATTTTGTTCGCACACTCTAATAAATAATTTGTTTGATTTAAAATGTTTTGATATCCTATATTGGTTACTGTTTTCTTCTGTGCAAAAAGTCCTTTTTTACTTTTGGCGAGCATATCCAAATGAGAAATTGCTTTGCTAAGAATATCTATATCGGATTCCAAACCAATAATTTGCTTTGAAGTTTCATCGGTTTTTAACTCTTCGGTTATGTCGGCAAAATACTTGCTTGCATCGTCAATTTGCATAACTCCAAGTTCCATAAGTGATGTTAAAATCTCGTCTTTTTGAGAAAGCATACCCATTATGGTTATCTTATTCATTGGCACTATCATATGTCGCTCAAAATCCTTTCGGTTATGAATTTTACGGTGCTATCAAGATTTGTGTCAAATGCTTTTTTTAGAATTTCAATTCTCTTTTCTGCCTCTACGCAAATGACCGAAATTTCATCTGAAACTTCGGTCATTACACTATCTGTCAGGCTTTTTGCCTGTTTATTATATTTTTCTTTTGAATGGAAAATGATTTCTTCAGCGCGTTTTTTAGCCTCGGATAAAATGTTTTCGGCATCTTTATTTGCCTTTGAAATTAAGCCGTCGGCCTCTTTTTCGCAGTCGGTAATCTTTTTTAATATTTCGTAAGCCACTTTTTAAGCCTGCCTCCTTTGAAAATAAGTAAGCAGCGGCGTAAAAAAGGCTTTTTCTATAAATTTATTTAAATATCCGCGCATCTGCTTACGCAAAATCCGCAGGTCTGTCGGTGGACTTGTCAAAGTAGTAAAGGATAGCTTTAACTATTCTTTCGGAAGCTTTTCCGTCACCATAAGGGTTTGCGGTTTTTGCTATTTTTTTATAGGTTTCTTCATTGTTTAAAAGCTCGTTTGCTATTTTAACGATATTTTCTTTGTGAATACCACCCATAAGCACTGTGCCCGCCTCAACCGCTTCAGGACGCTCTGTTTCGTTACGAAGAACTATAACAGGCTTGCCAAGGCTTGGCGCTTCTTCCTGTATACCGCCAGAGTCGGTCATAACTATAAAGCTTCTGTCCATAGCGTTGTGAAGCTCTTCTACGTCAAGAGGCTCAATTAAATGCACCCTGTCCATACCGCCTAAGATTGATGTAGCCACCTCTCTTACAGCAGGGTTTAGATGCATAGGGTACACTACCTCAACGTCTGCATTTGCCTCGACTATTTCTTTAACCGCTGTACATATATTTTCAAGCGGTTTGCCAAGGTTTTCGCGTCTGTGCGCAGTCATTACAATGACTTTCTTGTTTTCAAAGTCAAGACTGTGAAGTGTAGCGTCTGCAAACTCGTAATCATCTCGTACAGTAGTTTTAAGTGCGTCGATTACAGTGTTTCCGGTGATGAAAATATCGCTTTCATTTATATTTTCTCTTAAAAGATTATTTTTATTCGAAATTGTAGGAGAAAAATGTAAATCTGCTATTGCGCCTGTTAATTTTCTGTTCATTTCTTCAGGAAATGGCGAATATTTGTCATATGTACGAAGACCCGCCTCAACGTGTCCGACTTTTACCTGATTGTAAAACGCTGCTAGAGAGCCGATAAATGTAGTAGTAGTGTCGCCGTGTACCAAAACGATATCAGGCTGAGCCTCTTTTATAACTTCGTCAAGTCCTGTAAGACCTTTTGTGGTAATGCCAAGAAGTGTCTGGCGTTGCTGCATAATGTTTAAATCAAAATCAGGTGTAATGTCAAAAATCTTAAGTACCTGGTCTAGCATCTCTCTGTGCTGTGCAGTAACTGCAACCATAGAGTGTATTTTGTCGCACTTTTCAAGCTCTTTTACAAGGGGAGCCATTTTTATGGCTTCAGGTCTTGTACCAAAAACAGTTAAAACTTTAATCATATTTAGTCCTCCTTGCCCTCGTCAACAATTTCGATGGTATCTATTTTCATTTGTATATTTTCGTTTTCTGATTTAACCTCTTTAATAGCAAGTGGTTTGTGTCTTTGATGTGAGAAAATTGCGCTTAAGGTTATAAATAAAAGTATCGCTATAACAAACACTATCGCCTGAGCTGCGCCTTCCTCTACCACAACTACGCCTGTTATACCAAGAAGTGAGCTTATGATGTAAAGTATAGCGACCGCTTGCTTTTGCGAAAAGCCCATATCCACAAGCTTGTGATGAAGATGACCTCTGTCAGGGCTCATAATAGGTTTTTTGTTTTTTACTCTTCTTATTATTGCAAATAGGGTGTCAAATATAGGAAGTCCAAGGATTAAAAACGGTACAACAAACGATGTGATAACGTATCCTTTAAATAATCCCTGTATACATACAACCGACAGGATAAAGCCTAAAAACTGCGAGCCTGTGTCACCCATAAATATTTTTGCAGGGTTGAAGTTGTACGGCATAAAGCCTATGCAAGCGCCTGCCACAGCCGCTGTTAAAAGTGCAACTCTTGGCTCACCTGCAAGTATCGCTATAAAGAATAGCGAAAATGTAGCAATTGACGATACACCCACTGCAAGTCCGTCAAGCCCGTCGATTAAGTTAACAGCATTTGTAACCGCTATAATCCATATTATTGTAACAGGTATGCTAAATGCTCCAAGCGGAAGTATTCCGCCTTCTGCAATAAATGACGGGACACTTAGTGCTATGATGCGTATGTCGTGCATAACCGCAACAACTGCTGCAATAAGCTGTGCTAAAAGCTTTACGCGTGCAGGAAGCTGCTTGACATCGTCAACTATTCCTACACCAACTATTATAAGTGTGCCTATTATTATTCCTACAAACGAACGGTCTATAGGGTAAAAACATAGTATGCTTATTAAAAATCCATAAAATATTGCAAGTCCGCCAAGGCGGGGGATGGGCTTTTTGTGCATACGTCTTGCGTCTTTCGGCACGTCAATAGCACCGATTTTCTGCGCAAGCTTTTTTACAAAAGGCGTAGATATAAGTGTAATTAAAAATGCCAGTGAAAAGCATAATACTAAAGTCAATATTTTCATTTGTAACTATCATAGTGTGACGGGCTAAATTTTTGTCAACCCCTGTTACACTAGCCTTTCTAAAAATTATCTGTTTACATATCCAACGCGTCTGTATACCTTTGAAAGGGTTCTTGACGCAAGGTGCGATGCTCTTTCGGCGCCTGTTTTGTAAACCTTTTCTATATAGTCTTTGTTTTTCTTTAAATCATCATAGCGCTCGCGGATAGGTCGAAGCTCCTCTATTATAGCCTCTGCAACTGCGTTTTTAAATACGCCGTAGCCGGAAGAAGCAAATTCATTTTCCACGTCAGCTACACTTTTTTTAGTGATGCTTGCGTAAATGTTTATAAGGTTATTTATGCCGTCTTTGCCCTCTTTGTATGCAACAAGATTGTCAGAGTCTGTAACGGCACGTTTGATTTTTCTAACTATTGCTTCAGGTGTATCAAGGATAGAGATGTATCCGTTTTCGTTAGGGTCGGATTTACTCATCTTACTGGTTGGCTCTTGAAGGCTCATAATTCTGGCACCTGCTTTAGGTATAAAACCTTCAGGCACTTTGAATGTTTCACCGTAAAGGTTGTTAAATCTTATAGCAATATCGCGTGTAAGCTCCAAATGTTGCATCTGGTCCTGACCTACAGGCACAAGGTCTGTCTGGTATAGAAGGATATCTGCAGCCATAAGCACAGGATAGGTAAATAGTCCTGCGTTAATATTATTTTCGTGTTTTGCGCTTTTGTCCTTAAACTGTGTCATACGGCTAAGCTCACCCATATATGTAAAGCAGTTTAATATCCACGCAAGCTCTGCGTGCTGTGGCGCGTGCGATTGAAAATACACTATGTTATTCTCGCCGTCAATACCTGCAGCAAGGTACTGAGTAAGAAAGTCCACACATCTTTTTCTAAGCTCTACAGGGTCCTGTCTTACAGTGATAGAGTGAAGGTCTACTACAGAGAAAAGGCAGTCATAATCACTTTGCAGGTCAACCCAGTTTTTAAGCGCACCAACGTAATTGCCTAGAGTAATACAGCCTGTAGGCTGAATTCCTGAAAATATTCTTTTTCTATCTTCCACTTTTACACCTCTTAAATGCTTTCTTTAAGTATTTCAGCTATTCTTTGTATGCCGATTTCAATGTTTTCATTTGACATAGTAGAGTAGTTAAGCCTGAATGTGTTTACAGGCTTTTCTATGTCTATCATAAACGAATTACCCGGTACAAACGCAACCTTTTTCTCAACGCATTTTAATAGAAGGTCGTTTGTGTTTACACCTTCAGGAAGTGTAACCCAAAGGAATATTCCGCCTTCAGGGCGTGTGTACAAAACGCCTTCAGGGAAATATTTATCCATAGCGTTTAGCATACATTCGCACTGGCTTTTGTATAAATCACAGCCTTTTTTAATCTGCTCGTCAAAATCGTATTCTTCCAAAAATCTATCTACCATCATCTGTGTAAGAAGGGTAGTGTGAACGTCGTTAACCTGTTTAACAACTACTATTCTGTCCATAACGTCAGCGTGCGCAACCGCAAAACCAACTCGTAGTCCCGGTGCAAGTGTTTTTGAGAATGAGCCTACATATATAACTCTGCCGTTTTCGTCCATAGACTTGATAGTTGGGATATCTTCGCCTGTAAATCTTAAATCGCCGTATGGATTATCCTCTAGTATGTAACAGTCGTATTTTTCTGCAAGCTCAAGTAGTTTCTTTCTCTTTTCTAAACTCATAGTGATGCCTGTAGGATTCTGGAATGTAGGGATAACGTATATAAGCTTTATGTTTTGAGCCTTTAGTATTTCCTCAACCTTTTCTGTGTCAATGCCATCTTCAAGCACTGGTGCGCCATAAAGCTTTGCATTGTACGAACGGAATGAATTAAGTGAGCCTATAAAACTAGGGTCCTCTACAATGATGCCCTCACCTTCGTTTACATATGCCTTACAAGCAAGGTCTATTGCCTGCTGTGCACCTGTAGTTATGATAGTTGTATCAAAATCTCTTCCAATGTTTTTCTTTTTGTTTATAGCTTCTACCTTTTCGATAAGTGGCTTATATCCTTCGGTTACACCATAAACAAGCGCTGATGTACCGTTATTTGCAAGTATGTCCTCGGAAATCTTTGCAAAAGCCTCGGTAGGAAATACGCTTGGCGAAGGGATACCGCCTGCCATTGATATCATTCCGGGCTGTCCAACTATTTTAAATATTTCTCTTATGGCAGATGCTTTAAGGCTTTTTACTCTTTCCGCCATTTTGTTTTGTGTATCCATTTTTGTGATTCTCCTTTATGTGTGAAATTTATTTTTCGATAAATTTAATCATATTATATATAATCTGACTTGCTTCGGCACGGGTAGTTGTTTTTTTAGGGTTAAACATATTGTTCCCGCTTCCCGATATGATTCCCTGACGTCTTAAGCTGTATACCGCGTCCTTTGCGTATTCAGAGATGTCAGCATCGTCTGAAAATGACTCGTGGTTTTCGCTTTTGATTTGAAAGCCTCTAAATTCTAAAATTTTATAAGCGATATATGCCATGTCCTCGCGGGTAATCTCTCTGTCACCGTCAAGGGCGTCGCCTTTGTAAATATCAAGCGCGCCTGCCGCCTCGGCGCTTGCAGCATATACGTATGCCCAGTGGTCAGGAGTTATGTCCTTGTATGAGAGTACTGCCTCTTCGTCAACTATCGCTGATGCGCACACCATAAGCTTTATGTACTGGTATATAGTGGTTGTTCCCTCGGGTGCAAAGATATTTTCACTCATACCTGATATTATGCCGTTTTCTGCAAGATAATATATGCTTCCTCTTGCCCAATGAGTGTCGGGGAGGTCGGAAAAATATACGTTTCGTCCGTTTTCGTAATAACTTTCTGCATCCGGCATTACCTTGTCAAAGTGGTCTATAACGTCGCCAAGCGATACGGCAAAACACGACGTGGTAATAATAGCGGTTACAAGTGCAGTTAAAAATGTCATTTTAATAAATTTTTTCAATATCATTCACCGCCTGTAATTTTTGAGGTTTGTCATACACACGTTTTCATTTTAAAAGTGTATGCTTGAAAACCCTACCTATAAAATATTATATTTATATAATTCTATCACAGTGTATATCAAAAATCAATTAAAAATGCGAAAAAATATCCCTCTGTCGACTTCAGAGGGATATCAAGATGGAGTGGAATTTGATTTATTAATAAAACAAATTCGTTTTTACGATGTTTATACAACATCTTGTGTGTATTATACCATAATATAACAATTTTGTCTATAGGTTTTCAAACTTTTTTCAAAAGTATTGCAATTTTTTTTGAAAAAAGGTATAATTAACAAAATAAAGTTCTTTTGGAGGTGACAAAATGGGAGATCCGGCTGCAGCAGCATCATCGATGTCAAGTATACTAGTGCTTATCTTAATGTTTGCGGTAATGTATTTTATAATCATCAGACCGCAGAAAAAGCGTGATAAGCTTTTAAAAGAAATGCTTGCAGGGCTTATGGTTGGTGACAAGATTGTTACAATCGGCGGAATTTACGGTAAAATAGTATCGCTTAAGGACGATACACTTGTTTTGGACGTTAGCACAACTAACGAACCATCTACTATGAAAATAGGCAGATGGGCTGTAAAAGAAGTTGTTAAGCCTGTAGAAGCTTAATTCAAGGATTAGTTTCTCTTGATTAAAAAAGCATATTTATTTTTACCTCCGAATAATTTAGTAATATATATTATTTTATTCGGAGGTAATTATGAGTAAATTTGATTTCTCCGGTGCGTCAGATGTGAGAATCAGAGCATTTTCACCGCGTGCCGTATTAAAAAGCATTATTATATCATATGCTTTTACTTTTATAGTGTTCTTAGTATTTGCGGCAATTATTACATACACAGGATTTCCGGAAACGTATATTGACACAGTGGTTGTTATAACTACAGTTTTGTCGGTGCTGATTTCCGGTATGGCTGTATCGGCAGGTGCAAGGTCGCGCGGTTGGCTTAACGGCGGTATAGGCGGTTTTGTATATATGCTGGTGCTGGTAGTGCTTGGTGTGGTATTCTCTGCAGGAGCAGCGTTTGACAAAAGCGATTTTGCTTTGCTTATATTTGGTTTTGTCATTGGAGCCGTGGGCGGGATAATAGGTATAAATATGAAGAGAAAATAAATTTATATGTTTGAAAATATAACAACCTTGCTTGTGAGGTAGAGTAAGGTTGTTTTTGGTGTGACAGGACTCGAACTGCATAAGGTTTTAAAATAGAAAATCCGCTTAATATTGCAGAAAATTCTGCAAATATACGCCAGTATTATTCTTGAATTTTCTTTTTCTTAATCAGATTTTCTTATTTTAAAACTCTTCGACCTTAAACGCCGTGAAATTATTAATAATTTCAATGCGACGGACGAAGTTGGGCTGACGCCCAACGAGGACAACAAGTTGAAAGAATTTTAATTTCACAAGTTTAAGGCTTTTGAAGTTCGAGTCCTGTCACACTAAATGTATACATAAGACAAGCTTTTTGTCTTTAAATGTATTTTTAGGTTGACTTATAGGGCACAAACGATATATAATAGCCTTATGAGCAAAATCGAAGGAGGACATACAGATGAAACAAAAAAGTATTGTTAAGTTCGGTATAGTAGTTTTAATCATCGCTGTGCTTGCATATGTTGCATCATTCGGTGTTACTATCGGCAACTACTCTATATCACCGGTACTTGACGAAGAAAACGGAATTAAGAGAGGTCTGGACTTAGCAGGCGGTGCGGTTATCGT
Organism: Clostridia bacterium; assembly: GCA_045540815.1. Classification (GTDB taxonomy): domain Bacteria; phylum Bacillota; class Clostridia; order UMGS1810; family UMGS1810; genus JAZQHR01. The sequence continues at coordinate 23,492 of JAZQHY010000014.1, forward strand.
ATACGAGGCACAGGCAGACAGCGTATCTGAAAACGATATGAACGCTGTACTTAAAACAATCAGAACCAGACTTGACAATCAGGGATATTTTGAAGGTACAGTTTCTGCACAGGGCGACAAGAGAGTTCGCGTAGAAATCCCTTCTATCACAAATCCTGAGGAAGCAGTACAATTGCTTGGTGCTACTGCAAAGCTTGAATTTGTAGATAAAGACGGAAACGTTGTTCTTTCAGGCGGTCAGGATGTAAAGAGTGCACAGAGCGCATATGACTACATTGACGAAGCAGGAAACAAAGGTTATATGGTTAAGCTTGAGCTTACTGACGAAGGCAGAAAGAAATTTGCTGATGCAACTGCTCTTATAAGCACATATGCAGAAGGTGAGAACTATATAGCTATTACACTTGACGGCGAAGCAATCTCTGCTCCAAGAGTTGGCGAGAAAATCGACAGTGCAAGCTGTCAGATTACAGGCGAATTTACTGCAGAAGATGCTGAAACTCTAGCAGGACAGATTCAGTCAGGTCAGCTTCCATTCTCACTAAAAGATGTTGAGCTTAGAAGCGTAGGACCTCAGCTTGGTGAAAAGGCACTTGAAAACAGCCTTCTTGCCGGCGGTATCGGCTTACTTCTAGTAATGCTATTTATGCTTATTATGTACAGAATGTGTGGATTACTTGCCGACATCGCGCTTGTAGGATACGTAGCAGTCGTTGCTCTAATACTTGGAATCTTTAGAGTAAACCTTACTCTACCAGGTATCGCAGGTATTATCTTAACTATTGGTACAGCGGTTGACGCAAACGTAATTATATTTGAGAGAATTAAAGAAGAGCTTAAGGTTGGCAAAACACTTCGTGCATCTGTTGACGCAGGTTTCCACAGAGCATTTAGTGCAATCGTTGACTCTAACATAACTACTCTAATCGCTGCAGCAGTTCTTTGGTTCTTCGGCACAGGCCCTATCAAAGGCTTCGCAGTAACACTATTTATAGGTACACTTGTAAGTATGTTCACAGCAATCGTTGTTACAAGATTCCTACTTAAACAGTTCGTTGGTTTCGGCATTAAAAATTCAAAGCTATATAGCAGATAAGGAGGTATTCGGGATGTTTAATATTGTTGAAAAAAGAAAAATTTTCTTTTCTATCTCACTTGTTGTAATTATCGCCGGTATTATCGCTATGGTAGCTTTTGGCGGACTAAATGCAGATATCGACTTCACAGGCGGTACTACCGTATATGTTGATATGGGTGCAGATGCAACTGAAAATGACGTGAGAGATGCACTTAAAGACGTAAAAGATATAAAAATTTCTTCTGTACAGACTGCAGAGGACAACCAGTTTATCATAAGACTAAATGACGTAAGCACTACTGTAAGAGATGACATCACAGCTGCTCTTAAAGAAAGCTATGAAAACAGCTCAGTTCTTTCGGTAGATAACGTAAGCCCTACAGTTGGTAGTGAGCTTTGGGGTAACGCGGCTATGGCACTTATCATAGCAATTGTTCTAATGCTTATCTACATTTCGTTCAGATTTGAGCTTTTATCAGGTCTTGCTGCAATCATAGCACTTGCACACGATATGCTTGTAATGGTAGCTGTATATGCTATCTTCAGAATAAACGTAAATACATCGTTTATCGCAGCTATGCTTACAATTCTTGGTTATTCTATCAACGCAACAATAGTTGTATTTGACAGAATAAGAGAAAATTCTAAGCTTATGACAAAGGAAACATTTAAAGAGGTTGCAAATAAGAGTATCTGGCAGACACTTGCAAGATCAATTAACACTTCAGTAACTACTTTAGTTATGGTAGTTGTACTTTACATCTTTGGTGTTCCTTCAATCAAAGAATTTGCGCTTCCTCTAATGATAGGTATCATCGCAGGTACTTACTCATCAGTATTTATCGCAGGTCCAATGTGGTCACTTATCCGTGGCGAAGCTAAGGATGAAGCTAAGAAGGCAAAAAAAGCAAATAAATAATTTGAAAAATTATTATAAAAAACGCTTTCCTTTTAAGGAAGGCGTTTTTTGCTATAACTTTAAAAATTGTCCTGTGCAAATTCAAACAATGGTTTACAATATCCACAAAATGATATATAATTGTATGAAAGTTGTATTTCGAGGAGGGTGGATTAATAATGAATAATCAGATAAAAGACTTTGTATCACAAAATACTGAGTTAATGCTTGATACATTAAAGGAATTGTGTCATATACCCGCTCCATCGCATTTTGAAGACGAAAGGGCGGTATATTGTAAAGAGTGGCTGGAGAAATATGGCGCAAAAAACGTGTACATAGACAGTGCAAAAAATGTTATATTCCCTGTAAACTGCGAAAATAGTGATAAAATCACAGTGTTTGTTGCGCATACAGATACAGTTTTCCCTGATACAGAGCCTATGCCATACTACGACGACGGAGAAAAAATCCATTGTCCCGGTTGTGGTGATGACACCGCAAGTTTAGCGGTTTTACTTACTATGGCAAAATATTATATAGAAAACGAAATTAACCCCGAGCACGGCATTATGTTTGTGTGCAACTCGTGCGAGGAAGGACTTGGCAATCTCAAGGGTACAAGACAGCTGTTTTCTGACTTTGAAGGAATAATAGAAAGATTTGTGTCGTTTGACTCTAATCTCGGCTCGGTCGTACCAAAATGCGTTGGTTCGCACCGCTATGAGGTAGAGGTTCTTACCGAAGGAGGTCATTCGTACGGTGCATTCGGTAATGAAAATGCTATAGCAAACCTTGCTGGTATTGTAAGTGAGATATATAATATCGAAGTGCCGGTGATAGGTGATTCAAGAACTACATATAACGTTGGAAATATTTCTGGCGGAACGAGTGTAAATACTATCGCACAGAGTGCAAAAATGCTTTGTGAATACCGTTCAGACAGCTTTGAATGTATGGAAATAATGCAGAAAAAGTTTGAAGAGATATTTGAAAATGCTAAAAACGAAAAAGTAACAGTAAACGTAACTAAAATTGGTGACAGACCATGCGGAAACATTTCCGATGAAAAAGTACAACAAATGGTTGATATCTGCGTACCTATTATGGAAGAGGTAACAGGCAAGGAAGCAAGAATAGGTAAAGGCTCGACCGATTGTAATATACCGCTTTCGCTTGGTGTGTCGGCAGTGTGTATAGGCGTGAATATCCATAAAGGTACCCATACCCGCGAAGAATGGGTAGAAAAAGCTTCTCTTATCCCCGGACTTGAAATTGCAATCAAAACAGGACTTAAAATGACGAATTTTTAAATTAAACAACCAAAAGACAACTTTTAAAAAGTTGTCTTTTTTATTTTTAAGTGGTATAATAAACTCATCAAATGATATTGCCGATAAACACAAGTTTATTCGTAGCCAACGGTGTCATTTGGGGGCCGTAATTATTAAAACTTTAAAAAGGAGATGATACCTATGAACAACAAAAAAATTACGCATATGCTGGTATTTTTCAGTATACTTTTTTTGTCGCTCATAGTGTATCTCACAGCGATAGAATTGTTTTATAAAGACGAATACGTGTCAAGCAATTTCAATCAGCGAAATTCAATGCTTGAGGACTCGGTTATCCGCGGAAGTATATATGCATCAGGCGGTGAACGCCTTGCATACAGCAAGGTGGAAAATGACGAGCAAAAAAGATATTATCCGTTTTTAAACCTTTACTCGCACGTTATCGGTTATTCCACCAAGACCTATGGAAAGTCGCTTATCGAAAAGGCGTATAATACAGAGCTTCTTGGTGAGAACGGCATAAGCAGTGTGTTTAACCTAAAAACAAAGCTTTCGGGAGAAATGCCCCTTGGAAACGACCTTCATTTAACTATTGACCACGATGTGCAAAGGGTTGCATCGCAGATGATGGGAAACCGAAATGGAGCAATGGTTGCTATAAACCCCAAAACAGGAGCAGTTATAGCTATGGTGTCAAAGCCTGATTTTAATCCAAACCAGACATGGCTTACACAGAACTGGGCAAAGCTTTCAACTGATGAAAATTCAACTTTCTTCACTCGTGCATCTATGGGACTTTATCCGCCAGGCTCAACGTTTAAGGCGGTAACCTCGGCATCTATTATAGATAACCTTATGGACGATACAGAGATAGAAGACACGGGGAAAATAAAAATCGGAAATAAGGAAATTTCAAACACCAAGGACAAGGCATACGGAACGATAGGTATAGAGGACGCGTTCAAGGTGTCGAGTAACGTGTATTTCGCAAGTGTCGGTGTAGAATTGGGTGCGGAAAAGCTTAGGGATACCGCGGAAAACTTTGCGTTTAATAAAAAACTTGGCTTTAAACTGCCGTACAGCAAAAGCCGATTTGAAACGGGTCATATATCCGATGAAGATATGGCGACCACGTCAATCGGTCAGGGAAAAACTCTTGTTTCCCCATTGCACTTAGCTATGATTACAGGTGCTATAGCAAATGACGGCAAGATGATGCGCCCATACATCGTGGAAAAAGTCGTGTCGCCGTCGGGAGTAACTGTGGATAGTGCATATCATTCGTCGCTTACGCAGGCAATATCGCCTCTTACCGCAAAAAAGATAAAAGAAATGATGCTTGAGGTGGTGGAAACAGGCACAGGAACTAACGCAAAAATTTACGGCATAGACGTTGCAGGAAAGACGGGTACTGCTGAAAATGAAAGAACAGATGCCGAGCCAGATAAAACGCACGCGCTGTTTATAGCGTTTGCACCATACGACGACCCCGAGATAGCGGTCGCAGTTATACTTGAATACGCAGGCGGTACAGGTGGCTCGCTAGCCGCGCCTATTGCACGAGAGGCGATAAGGACTTATCTTAGATAAAATGTATATTTTATAATTTTTCAGGATGCATTGAATGTGCATCCTTTTGTTTTGGGAATATAACCAGTTTTATATTAATATATTTTTATGTCTCCGACGGGGACTTTTGGGCGGCAAAAGTCCAAAAACCGCCGGGGGTTCCGATTCCCCCGGACCCCTAAAACGGCCGGGACACCCGGACCCGAAAACACAGCGTCTTTAACGCATATTACAGTATCTAGGCTACACCCTAAACGCAAAAGGCTTTCTCTTTCAAGAAAGCCTTTTTAAATAAAGATGGTTTTATTTTATTTCCTGTTCTAAATCTTTAAACAAATCTGATTTGAAGAAATCTACAATATCCATTTCCAGACCGTCGCAGATTTTCTTTATTGTAGATATGGTTGTACTGTTGTTTCTTCCGCTTATTATATTGTTAAGTGTTGATTGTGTTATTCCGCACTGTATTGCAAGCCTGTTTATTGTTATATTCTCCGTCTTGCACAACTCGACAATTCTTAATTTTACCGCTTCTCCAATATTCATCAGTACCACCTCAATTACTATAAACTACTTTAAGTTTACCTTTTTTGAGTTAAAATAACTACCTCAATTGAGTTGACTTTGGAATACTTGTTTGTTATATTGTTGTCGAGGTGACTATTATGAATAATTATGAAAAAGCTTGTTTGAAAAAGTTACACAGTAGGCTGATGTTTGGTTTTGTCTATCTTGCAATACTTGTTATCATATTTCTTCTTCGTAACTGGCTTTAATACGACCGAGTTTATGATAAATTCCACGAGTCCCAAGCCTAGCGCTATAAACCACATATCGCTTGATAAAGCTACAGTTTTAAAAATATTTGCAAAAAACGGTATGTACATAATTGCGAGTGTTAAAAGTGCCGAACCCACTACAGCGAGCACCAGATAGATATTGTTAAAAAGCTGTTTTGCTGAAACAAATGCGTATTCGCTTTTACATTCAAACGCATATATAAGCTCGGCAAATATCAGCGTGCAAAAGGAAGTAGTTCTGGCGGTTTCAAGGCTTCTCGTTAAATAAAGCGATAGTGCAAATGCCAAAAGACTGCTCGCACCTATTAGAAATCCTGACGCTACAATTATTCCGCCAAGCCCTTTTGAAAATATCCCTTCATCCTTTTTTCTTGGATTTCTCCTCATTATACCCTCGGTTGGCGGGTCTATGCCGAGTGCCAAAGCAGGAAGGCCATCGGTAACAAGATTCATCCATAGTATTTGAATAGGAAGTAGCGGTATAGGCATACCTAAAAATGCCGCCGCACCCATAAGAAGTATCTCACCAAGGTTACAGGCTAGAAGATATTTTATAAATTTTCGTATGTTGTCATATATCATCCTTCCTTCTTCGACAGCCGCTACAATGGTAGAGAAATTGTCGTCTAAAAGCACCATGTCAGACGCCTCTTTAGCCACGTCTGTGCCAGATTTCCCCATAGCAATGCCTATGTCTGCCTCTTTTAACGACGGGGCATCGTTTACCCCGTCACCTGTCATTGCCACAACCCTTCTGCGCCTTTTAAACGCCCTCACAATGCGCAATTTGTCAAGTGGTGAAACGCGTGCAAACACGCTTGTTTTATCCACCGCCATACATATTTCGTCATCGCTCATTTGCATCAGTTCATCACCTGTGACACAGTTTTCGCTATCCTCAAAGCCAAGCTCTCGCGCAATAGCACAAGCAGTATTTTTGTGGTCGCCCGTTATCATTACAGGGCGTATGCCTGCACTATAGCACGACGAAATAGCATCGTAAACTTCCCTCCTTGGCGGGTCTATCATACCTTCAAGGCCTAAAAATATAAGCTCGCTTTCGTCAGTTAATCTGTCTGTTTTTTTATAGGCAAACGCAAGAACTCTCAGTGCATCGTCAGCCATTTCGTTGTATGCTTTTGTGACCTTTCTTTTATCGTTAAATGATGTAACTTTTCCGTTTGCCATTTTTTTGGTGCAAAGTTTTAATAAAACATCAGGCGCACCCTTTACAAACATAATTTTTTCGCCCGATTTGTGCTTGCACAGTACACTCATATATTTTTTGTCCGAGTCAAACGGATTTTCCGCTATTCTTTCATATTCGTCAGGGGAAATGCCTGCTTTTTTCGATGCAATACTTATGGCTATCTCGGTAGGGTCGCCCAGATAATCGTTATTTGTGCATACGGCATTGTTGCATAGCGCACCGCAAAGCATCAGCATATTTAAAGTGGGACTTTCAACGAGGCTTATCCTTTTTCCTGATATAGAAAATGTTCCGTCAATATCGTATCCGTTTCCCTGTACATCTATGTACTTTCCGTCAGCATATATCTTTGTTACAGTCATTTTGTTTTCAGTAAGTGTTCCCGTCTTGTCCGAGCAAATTACACTCGTTGAACCAAGTGTTTCTACTGCTGGTAGCTTACGTACAAGTGCATTACGCTTAAGCATTCTCTGTACGCCTATCGCAAGTGATACTGTAACTGCAGCAGGAAGCCCCTCGGGGATTGCCGCAACCGCCAAGCTTACCGCAGCAAAAAACATATCATACACCGATTGTCCGTGAAATATTCCCGCTATGAATATAAGCAGACACACTCCAAAGCATATTACAACAAGCTCTTTGCCTATTTTGTTTAGCGTCTTTTTAAGTGGTGTGGTATTGTCGCCCGCACCTTTTAAAAGATGCGCTATCTGTCCCATTTTGGTGTTCATTCCTGTACATTCCACAACCGCAGTTGCGCGCCCTGTCGACACAGTTGTACCCATATATATCTTGTTATCACCAGATTTATCCTTTGAAACTGAAACCGATTCGCCTGTCAGTATTGATTCGTTTACGCTAAGGTTTGCAGATGAGAGTATCTTTGCGTCGGCACATATCTTATCACCTGTATCTATTTCTATTATATCGCCTGTTACTATCTCACGGGATGGAACTTTTTTAGCTATGCCGCCGCGCACTACAGTTGCCATAGGCGAGGATAATTTCGAGAGCGCCTCAAGCGACTTTTCGGTTTTATATTCCTGACAAAAGCCTAAAAGTGCATTTAAGAATAAAATAATAAATATGGTTATCGCGTCACTTGTTTCGCCGAGACAAAACGATACTATCGTTGCAAATATAAGGACGATGGTTATAAAGTCCTTAAACTGCGAGAAAAAAATACTCATTGGTGACACCTTGTTTTGCTTTGCCAGCTCGTTAAAGCCGTCTTTTAAAAGCCTTGATTTAGCCTCATTTTCGCTAAGTCCTTTTATATTTGTCATATGGTATTCCTCCTTGTCCATTGTGTGGCAGGCTTAAATGGTTATGTGCAAAAGTTCTGCCACACTATTAAAATATATTAGGACAAGGCATATGTTATGAGTTATTTTTTTATTTTTGGTTTTGAGAAAATCGCCGCTATATATCCAAATACTATTGCGGCAGTTATTCCGCCTGCTGCACCGATTACACCGCCTGTGAAAACGCCATAAATCCCCATTTCGTTTACCGCTTTTTCCACACCTTTTGCAAGAGTATGACCAAATCCCATTATTGGCACAGTAGCTCCCGCTCCTGCATAGTCCACAAGAGGCTCATAAAGTCCAACCGCTGACAGTATTACTCCTACTACCACGTATGATACCATTATCCTTGCAGGCGTAAGCTTGGTGTAGTCTATGAGTAGCTGAGCGATTACACAAAGCACACCGCCTACCCAAAATGCATTTAAAAATTGCATATTAAGTCCTCCTTAAACATTTTCAATAGCAAGACCGTGCGCAATTCCCGGTATGGATAACCCCTGAAACGATGATGTAGGGCTCATCAGCGCACCTGTCGGTACAAAAAGTATGCGGTTTATTTTATGTGACTTTAGCTTTTTGTAGAAATGTCCGCAAAATACAGAGGCCGCGCAACCGCAACCGCTTCCGCCCGCCCGAACGTTTTGCGATTTGTCAAAAATCATTGAGCCGCAGTCGGTGTGCACTCTCGATATGTCTACATCTTTTTTTATAAGGAGCTCCAAGAGGAGCTTGCTTCCCACATCGCCAAGGTCGCCTGTTACTATATGGTCGTAGTATTCAGGATTTCTGCCCGTTTCGGTTAAATGCGCATATATGGTGTCTGCCGCCGCTGGCGCCATAGCTGCTCCCATATTGTTTGCATCGGTTACGCCAAGGTCAATTATTTTGCCTGTGGTAACGTGCGTTATTTTCGGCCCGTCACCGCTATCAGCCAGCACCGCAGCACCCGACCCTGTTACTGTCCACTGCGAAGTAGGGGTGCGCACACCGCCATATTCAAGTGGAAAACGAAATTGCTTTTCCGATGAGCAAAAATGGCTCGACGTAGCCGCTATTACGTTTTTTGCATAGCCTCCGTCAACTATCATAGACGCAAGGCTAAGTGATTCGCCCATAGTAGAGCAAGCGCCGTACAGACCAAAAAACGGTATTTGAAAACTCTTTACACCAAAGCTTGAGCCTGTGCATTGGTTTAGAAGGTCACCTGCAAAGATGTATTCTATTTCCTCGTGCTTTAAACCCGACCTTTTTACCGCGCCATCGACTGTGTTTGTCACAAGCTTTGACTCCGCTTTTTCCCACGAGTCCTCGCCTAAAAATTCGTCGGGGTATATGTCGTCAAAACAGTCCTTCATAGGTCCTTCGCCCTCTTTACTGCCTGCCGACGAGTAAGCACTTATTATCACTGGCGGTTTTGAAAGCTTTACTGTCTGTTTGCCGATTTTCTTGTTCATTATGCTATCACCCCCGATAAAGTTAATATATAATAAATCACGCCATAGATAAACGATGAAACAATTCCGTATACTATAACGGGTCCTGCAACCTTAAACATATTTGCGCCAAGGCCAAGGACATATCCTTCGGATTTAAATTCCATTGCCGATGAAACGACGCTGTTTGCAAAGCCTGTTATAGGTACTAGTGTACCTGCACCGCCGTACTTTGCAAGGTTGTCATATACGTTTATCGCAGTTAAAAACGCACCTATAAAAATCATTGTAACCGACGTAAGTGTTGCCGCCTGAGGCGTGGAATAGTTTAAATATTTATAAAAATTATTTATGAGCTGACCGACTACGCAAAACGTACCGCCAAACAAAAATGCAAAAATACAGTTTCTTACCGACTTTGAGCCTGGTGAATTTTCTTTTACCAGCTTGTCGTAATCCTTTTTTGACATAGAAAAATTCATAAAATTCCGCCTTTCAAATAGAAAATTATACTTGTAGTTTGGCGAGAAACAAAAAATATTATACAAAAGTTAATTTTTAAGTAAATATTTTCTTTGCATTTTGTAAAATGTATGATATAATATAGTATCATAGTGAATTTACGTGCAAAATTAACGGAAATGTTTTAAATAAATACGATAGAAAAAGGTAGGGGTAACCTTGGAGAAACTTGTTATAAAGGGCGGAAAGCCACTTTCGGGCGAAGTTGAAATAAGCGGTGCAAAAAATGCGGCAGTTGCTATACTCCCTGCAACACTACTAGTTAAGGGAGAATGTATAATAGAAAATGTTCCAAACATAAGCGATGTAAATGTTATATTTGATATGCTTAAGGTTATGGGAGCTAAGGTTGAAAAGATTAACGATACCTGTGTAAAGATTGATACTAGCGGTGTAAATACATATATCGCAGCACAGGAATATGCGGTAAAGATGAGAGCATCATACTATTTCCTAGGTGCACTTATGGGCAGAATGAGAAAAGCGTGCGTTCCGCTTCCGGGTGGATGCGACTTGGGTCCAAGGCCTATCGACCAGCACAAAAAAGGCTTTGAGTCACTTGGTTGTGATGTAAACATAAACGGCGGCGTAGTTGAGGTTGATGCCACTAATCTTCAGGGCGGAAATGTATATTTGGACGTGGTTAGCGTGGGCGCTACTATAAACATTATGATTGCTGCCACGCTTGCTCCGGGCGCTACCGTTATAGAAAACGCAGCAAAAGAGCCACACATAGTTGACGTGGCAAACTTCCTAAACTCAATGGGTGCAAACATAAGAGGTGCAGGAACAGACGTTATAAAGATAAAAGGTGTAGAATCTCTTCACGGCGGAAGCTATTCTATAATCCCCGACCAGATAGAAGCAGGCACATATATGTTTGCTGCGCTTATTACAAAGGGCAACGTGCTTATAAAAAACGTTATTCCAAAGCATCTTGAGGCTATAAGCGCAAAGTTTGTGGAAATGGGTGCTACCGTAGAGGAAGGCGATGAGGACGTAAGGGTTTACGTTACAAAACCGCTTAAAAGCATAAATGTAAAAACACTTCCATACCCGGGTTTCCCAACTGATTTACAACCGCTTATGGTGACTGCGCTTACAACTGTTTCGGGCGTTAGCAAGGTTACCGAGAGCGTGTGGGACTCAAGATTTCGTTATACAGGTGAGCTTGAAAGAATGGGTGCAAAGATTACAGTTGACGGCAGAATGGCTGTCATTGAAGGCGTGGACGAGCTTTGCGGAGCACTAGTAAAGGCTACCGACCTTAGAGCCGGTGCGGCGCTTGTAATAGCAGGACTTTCAGCTGACGGCACTACCACTATAACCGATTTAAGACATATCGACAGAGGATATGAAAATTTTGAACAGAAATTAACTGCGCTTGGCGCGGATATAACAAGAATAGATGAATAGATTTTGTACACTTTATTCAGGAAGCTCGGGTAATTCGACCCTTGTTTCAAATGGAAATACAAATATACTAATTGACGCAGGAGTAAGCTGTGCAAAGATTTGCACGTCACTAAAAGAAATAGGTCTTGCCCCTGAGGAGATAGACGGAATAGTTATTACGCACGAGCATATAGACCACATACGCGGTGTGGACGTATTGTCGAGAAAATTTCATATACCTGTGTACGCAAGTGAAGGCACGCTTTCAAAAATGGAGCTTTCAAGGGTGGAAGATAAGTATATAAGGTCTGTAAAGTCGGGCGAGAGCTTTGAAATACGCGATATTGGCATATATCCGTTTAAAATTCCGCACGATGCCACGCAGCCTCTTGGATATACTATGTGTTTAGATGATAAACGTTTTTCGGTTGCAACTGATATCGGACATTTAAGCGAGTCGCTTGTAAAGAGCCTTTGCAAAAGCGATACAGTGCTGCTTGAGTCAAACCACGATATAAAGATGCTTACTGAAGGCGGTTATCCGTATTACCTAAAAAAACGAATACTTGGTGACTATGGACACCTGCCAAACGATAAAGCAGCGTGGATGGCTACACAGCTTGCCAAGTGGGGCACAACTAGGATAATCCTCGGGCATTTAAGCAAGGAAAACAATCTTCCAAGCCTAGCCTATGAAACGAGCAAAAATATGCTTGAGTCAAACGGCATTAAGGTTGGAAGCGACGTGATACTTAAGGTTGCAGACAGAAGTAACATTTGTGAGATATAAGTATTTTATTATTTAATTTTTTGAGTTGTAGGGAACGGGCTTGCTCGTTCCTTTTTTGTTTGCAAATTTTTATTATTTTTTCCGACGATCAATATGGTTTGTGTCCACCGCTGCGTATTCCCGTGATAAAACATTTTTATACGTCGGGGGTACCTGCAGCTGCACCCCCGACACCCCCAGCCGTCGCCCTTTATTTAAATTGGATAAATCATAAGGCTTGATGTAATGATTTTGCATTGCACGCGTAAATGCGGAAACCCATTCCGCGTTACGCTAAAAACAAGCGGACAGCAGCGGAAATCGATACCGCTTGTTTTTGCAATAAATCATTCCATCTTCGCTTTGATTTATATGCCAATTCAAACAGATGCGCGAACCGGTTTGCGCTCGAGTGTTAGCTTTGTGCACTTCGGGGTCTGGGGTGTCCCCAAACGTGAGGGTTTTGGGGGGCTACGGAACCCCTCAAGGCTTTTTTGACTTTTGGCCCCAAAAGTCCCCGTCGGAGACATAAAAAGAAAAAATTTGAAAATTAAAAACGGAAGGAGCAAGCCCCTTCCCTACGATTTTGGCACATTTTGACACCTGCCAATACGCAAATTTATGACCTATCATATTTTTTTGTTAAAAAATATAACCCGATTGACGTCACTACTGCCGCTACAAAGCATGCAGTGAGGTCTTCCATAGTGTCAGATACGCCGTTTCCCTGCATGTGCATCTTAAACATCACATCGCCTGTAAATTCGTATATTTCCCAAAGCGCAGATGCGGTCATAGAAGCGAAAAACGGTATACAAAACGCCATATAATTTTTGACATTTTCTGCTCCTTTATAAATAAGGCAGTAACCGGGAAATGCAAATATAATTCCTGCTAAAAAATGCAAAAACAAATCCCACCATATAAAGTCCTCGTAAAATCTAAAAAAGCTTCCAAGCACCGCTGATAAACCGACAAATACCACAAGCGAATACTGAAATAATAACGAAAGTATACCTCGTATACTATCAGGCAAAAACTTTGGCACAAGTGTTTTGCAAATTACGGGAATATACAAACACAATCCAAACACCGCAAGCGATATAAGAAATACCCATTTTTGCGGTATGAGGTTTGTAGCAAGGGTGAAAATTGAAATTCCAATCAAAATAAAAAGTATAATAAAACGTGTTTTTTTCATAAAACCTCCGCATTTTGCAAAATAAAAAGAGGTGTATATAACACCTCTTATAATTATTTGTTGTTTAGCTTGTTTTATTCCTTAATATCCAAGCTCTGTACCAAGCGAATCATCATTTTCTATCCACTCTGTAACGTCTATAACCTTGTATGTATCTTTTGTAAGGCGCACGATAACCTTTTCGATGCCTGCGTTTAATATCATTCGTTTGCACATAGCACACGATGACGCGTTTTCCACAAGCTCACCTGTTTTTGCGTCTTTTCCTGCAAGGTAAAGTGTACTTCCTATCATTTCGTTTCTTGGTGCGCTTATTATTGCATTTGCCTCCGAATGAACGCTTCTGCATAGCTCGTATCTTTCGCCGCGTGGAATATTAAGTTTTTCACGCATACAAAATCCTAAATCAATGCAGTTTTTTCTGCCTCTTGGCGCACCCGTGTATCCTGTGGATATTATTTCGTCATTTTTAACTATAATAGAACCGTAATTTCGTCTTAAGCAAGTTCCTCTTTCAAGAACTGTTTCTGCGATGTCAAGGTAGTAGTTTATCTTGTCGCGTCTTTCGATTTTTTCGTTTGGCATAGATGAGCCTCCTTTTCACGTTGGTTTACATAATCTATTTAACTAGAGCGTTTATGCTTGGTTTACACACTTAAAATAGCGTTAGGTTTACATAACAACTATACGCTTTGTTTGATTTTATCTGCAAGAGCCAATATTTCCTCTGCGTTTTTCCTTGTAATGTCGGTAATAGCCGCACCGCCTGTGATACGCGCTATTTCGTTTATGCGGTTTTCTGTGTCAAGAATTGTTACTTTAGTCTTAGTAACATCGTTTTCCACACTTTTTTCTATAAGGTAATGATTTGACGCCATTGCCGCTATCTGCGGAAGGTGGGTGATACATATAACCTGAGCATTTTTTGATATAGCATAAAGCTTTTCGCCAAGGCTTTGCGCCGCATGTCCGCTAACGCCTGTGTCTATCTCGTCAAATACCAATGTTTCTGCATTTTCACCGCCTGAAAGAACGCTCTTTATAGCGAGCATTATTCGTGATAATTCACCGCCTGATGCGATTTTAGTAAGCGGTTTTGGTGTGTCGCCTACATTTGTACATATTAAAAATTCTACGTCGTCTGCTCCGTCAAGGCGATAACCCGAAGGCTTAATGTCTACCGAGAATTCAACCTTTTTCATATCAAGGTCTGAAAGCTCTTTTGCAATTTTCTCGCAAAGTGCTTTGGAATGTTTCTTTCTAAGGTCGGTCAGCTTTTGCGCAATTTTATTTCTCTTTTCACAAAGAATATTTAATTCGTCATTTAATTTTGACAGGTTAAAATCAGAATTTTCTATCTCGTCAAGCTCTGCTTTAAGCTTTTCAAGATGTGATAATATATCCTCTATGGTAAAGCCGTACTTGCGTTTTAGCATAGTGATTTCTTCAAGCCGTGATTCTATGTCGTTAAGCTCGTTTTCGTCATAATTTGCACTGTCACCAAATGCGCGTATCTCAGCTGAAATATCCTTTAGCGTGTAGCCGATGTCGGTAAGAGTTTTGCACATTTCCGACATATTTTTGTCAAGGTCGGCTATTTTGTTTAAATGTGATAGCGCGTCCCAAAGTGCATCGTGTGCCGACTGAGAGCGGTCGTCGCCATCGTACAACAGAGAAAGCGCCTCGTTTGAACATTCGGCAATTTTCT
This sequence comes from Clostridia bacterium, assembly GCA_045540815.1. Taxonomy (GTDB): domain Bacteria; phylum Bacillota; class Clostridia; order UMGS1810; family UMGS1810; genus JAZQHR01. The sequence goes on from JAZQHY010000014.1 coordinate 38,680, forward strand.
GCGCGTTGTCGAGTATAATCTTTCTTGCTTCAAGCTCATCGTCTTCGCCGATGTAAAGCTTAGCACCTTCTATTTCGTCAGTTTCAAAATGGAGTTTTTCAAGCCTTGCAAGACGTTCTTCCTCGCCTTGCGACAGTGATGCTATTTTATCTTCAACCGCTTCTATTTCGCGGTGGATTAATAAATATTCTTCTTTAAGCTTGTCAGCATCTTCACCGATAAATGCGTCCAAAAACGCAAGATGCGTTTTCTTTGATAAAAGTGACGTATTGTCGTGCTGACCGTGGATAGTTATAAAATGCCCGCCGATTTCTTTAAGCATTGATGCGGTAACTGGCATACCGTTTACGCGGACAGTGTTTTTGCCATCGGCGGTAATTTCGCGCGAGATAAGTATCTCATCGTCATCGGTGTCTATTCCAAAGTCATTTTCAAGAACTTTCCTTACATCGTCATTAAGCGTAAATATGCCGTCAACACGCGCACTTTTCTCACCGTGGCGGATAAGGTCTTTATTAACCCTTTCGCCTTTTAGAAGGTTAAGTGAGTCGATTATAATCGATTTACCTGCGCCCGTTTCACCTGTAAGCACGCCAAAACCTTCGTCAAACTCAATGTTTACCGAAGAGATGATAGCTATATTTTTTATGGATAAATGACGTAACATAAAAAATTCTCCAAACTATTTTATGAATTTAGAAAGCTTGTTTGATAGCTGTTTTGCGCTTTTTTCGTTTCGTACCACTATCATAACTGTGTCGTCGCCCGCGATTGAGCCGACTATCTCGTCCCATACAAATGAGTCAAGCGCGTAGCCTGCTGCCTGCGCTGCACCGCTTAGGGTCTTTAGTACCACTATATTCTGCGCACAATCAACGCTTAAGAGCGACTGCGAGAATATGTTTTGTATCTTGTCGCTTACGTTGAATTCAGGCGTCTTTGTAGCGGTATACTTGTATGTGCCGTCGGGCAGAAGGGTTTTCACTACCCTTAATTCCTGTAAATCTCTTGAAATAGTCGCCTGTGTGGCATTGTAGCCTTCGTTTACAAGGCGCTCTGTTAAATCGTCTTGTGTAGAAATCACGTTGTCGGTAATAAGCTCTATTATTTTAAGCTGTCTGTCGCTTTTTCCCATGGTAATTCTCCTATATCTTCTCGGTCTGGAATTTTGTTCTTAATGTATCGTAAAAGTCAAGCCCGTTTAGCTTTATGAGCTTTGTCTTTGTAGCGGAGCTTGTTATTTTTACTATATCTCCGCCCTCAAGCTCGTAGCCTCTTTGCCCGTCTACAGTTAAAAGTATATCGTGTTTTGAAGGGCTTTTTATTTTAACCTCTACAGTCTTTGATGCAGGTGTGATAATAGGTCTTGTGCTAAGTGAGTGTGCACAAATCGGTGTCACTACCATTACATCAAGACGAGGGTCTACTATAGGTCCGCCTGCCGAAAGCGAATATGCAGTTGAGCCTGTAGGAGTTGAGAGTATAATACCGTCTGATGTATATGAGTCAACCATGCACGAGTCTATGTACACTTCAAGTTTTAATACCCTTTTAAACGATGAACGCGAGATAACAAAGTCATTTAACGCGGTGTATTCGACAAGCTTTTTGCCGTCTCTTATCACGCATCCGTCAAGCATAGAACGCTCCTCAATGGTGTAGTTTCCGCTTGAAAGTGCTTGCATAGCAGATGCGATTTTATCCTTTTCAACCTCCGCTAAAAATCCGAGTGTGCCGAGGTTTATACCAAGTATCGGCTGACCTTTTTCTGAGGCAAGTGCCGAAAGTCTAAGCATTGTTCCGTCACCGCCAAGCGCAACAAATATATCCGCTTCATTTTTTAGCCTGTCTATTCCGACTGCTTCTGTGTTTGGTATACCGTACGGAATGTCGGTGATGATTTTTGCGCTTTTATGCAAAATTTCAACTGCTTCTTTTGTATATTTTAAGTTTTTGTCTTTGTTTGTATTTGGCAATATAGCTATAGTTTTCAAGCACTTCACCGCCTTTTAATTTTAAAATCATATACACATTATACTGCATAATTATAAATTATGCAATATTATTTTTTTGCCTCAAGATACGAAATGGCTGTCATTATTCCAAGAAGTATAAAACTCGATACCAGTGAGCTTCCTCCATAGCTTACAAACGGAAGCGTGATGCCTGTTAGTGGAATTAATTTTATTACACCGCCAACGATTATAAATGTCTGGTATGCAAATGAGATAACGAGTATCAGCGACAGTGATTTGTAAAATTCGTCTTTCGCACCGAGCGATATTTTTATGCCCCTGTATGAGAATATAAAGTACATCATTATGATTGCTATTCCTGTAAATACGCCCATTTCTTCGCATATGGCCGAGAATATAAAGTCCGAGTGTACCTCAGGTATAAAGTGCGGATTTCCATTTCCAAGTCCTGTGCCGAAATATCCGCCTGAGAATATGGCGAAAAGCGACTGTGTAATCTGGTAACCTTTTCCGCTTACATCTGCCCACGGGTCACGCCACACGTCAACTCTGCTTTTTATGTGCGATGTTAAAAAATATCCCCCAAGTCCGCCCACTACGGCAAATGCTACGTTTAAAAGGAGTAGTTTTGTCTGTGCATCGTACAGCACTAGTGTGGTTATGTAAACCAAAAAGAAAAGCACCGCTGTGCCCCATTCCCTTTGTAGCACTAAAAAGCCAAGGCACATATACACGTAGCCAAATAGCGCCCAGTCCTTGTAAGATATGCCGATGAATTTATTTTCAAATATTTTTAGCTTTGGCTGATTGTCCGAGAAGAAACACGCAAGGGTGAAGGCAAATACGATTTTAATTATTTCCGACGGCTGAAAACCAAATGAGCCAAGTCGTATCCAGTTTTTTGAGCCGTTTACCTCTTCGCCAAAAACGAGCGTTGCCACAAACATACAAAACGTAATTGCAATAAAGAAAAAGGTTAGCTTGTGAAAATATTTAAAAAACCTCATTACAAGATAGCTTGCGAGAAATATTATAATGCCTATGAAAAACCATATCATCTGCTTGTTTCCAAAGTCCAAATCAATTCTGAAAAGCATTATAAGTCCTATTGATACCAGCATTGATGCCATTAGATAAAGGTACGCATCGCCCATAGAGGTAAAGTACATTATAAAGTATATTGCTATGTTTATACCGCAAAGCAGGAGTCCTGCGTAAAGCATATTTACATCAGACGGAGAACGATATAAATAAAGTAAAATAAACCCTATTATGTTTATAATGGTTAAATAGATTACAGGGCGAAGTCTTAGCTTTGACATAATGTTCTCCTTTCGTTTTTCGATAGTATACTTGTAGGGTTCGGCGGTTTCCGACGAACCGATGGTTGCGCATAAAGCCATCGTGTATTCCCGTGATAAAAACTCCCAATGCTACTTTGTGAAAACAAGAAATGTTGTGCATTGGCAGACACAGAGTTATTCCGCATCGTAGGGAACGACCTGTGTGTTGTTTCGTTTGATATAGGCACAATTATCCTTTGTCTGCCGTCCGTTTTTACACGGAAACACACAATGTCTTTTATCCCGCCTTTATATCGTATTTATAAACAGAAAGCTAACCTGACCGAATGTAATTTTGTCGTTTTCGTTTAGCTTAACGCACTTTCCTTTTATCTCTTTTCCGTTTAATAAGGTGCCGTTTGTGCTTTTCAAATCTTCAAGATAGTATTTTCCGTCTTCAAGGAAAATTTTCGCGTGGTCCTTTGACATAAACGGGTCGTTTATGTATATGTCGCTTTTTCTGTTTCTGCCTATGCTTACCTCGTCGCGTATGCCGTAGCTTTCGTAAACTTTAAATTTTAAGTCTTTTCTAAGGTTAATAAGCTTTAGATAAGCATACGCATCGTCGAGCGATTTTGACAGCCTTTTTGTATCGGAAATATCTAAATATATAAGCTTAATTACGCTGAATATGAACATATAAACTACTATTACAAACGCATATTTAAGTATGTCGGATATAAGCTGAAACATAGTTAAAATCCTTTCTGCAAGTATTCTATTTACAGTATACCAAATTTGTGGTAAAAAAGTAAAGTTTTTTGATGAAATATATAGAAGAAAGTTATTTACTTTTGACTAAATTTGTGATACAATAATCACAGTATGATTAAATGGGAGAACTGCTATGTCAAGACGAGAAAACGCGGTTATTTCGGAAAACGAAATACAGCGCCAGAAAAACATCATAAGTGAAATAAAAAATAAGCTTGATTTAGATAAAAAAGAGCGCTTTGCGTTTGTTGAAACATATGGCTGTGCGCAAAACACCGACGATTCGCAAAAGCTTGTGGGTATGCTTAGTGAAATGGGCTACGTCAGAACGTATGACAAAGAAAATGCAGACGTGATACTTTACAACACCTGCGCGGTAAGGGAAAATGCCGAACTTCGTGTATTTGGAAACATAGGCGCGCTAAAGGCTATGAAAGCAAAACGCCCTGACCTTATCATAGGCGTGTGCGGTTGTATGATGCAACAGGAGCATATAGTAGATGCTATAAAGAAAAAGTACAAGCACGTAGACATAGTGTTTGGCACACATACGCTTTACAGATTTCCTGAGATAATGGCAAAGGCTATAGAGAAAACAGAGCGCGTGTTTGACGTAATAGACGTTGACGGCGCTATCGCGGAGGATTTACCTGTAGTAAGGGAAAACACCACAAACGCAATGGTGTCAATAATGTATGGGTGTAACAACTTTTGCACATACTGCATTGTGCCGTATGTAAGGGGCAGAGAGCGTAGCCGTGACAAAGAGGATATTCTTCGTGAGGTGAAAACTCTTGCAAGCGAGGGCTACAAGGAAATAACACTTCTCGGTCAGAATGTAAATTCATACGGAAATGATCTAGACGAAGATATAGATTTTGCTGACCTTCTTAAAATGGTGGAAAAGATAGACGGCATCGAGCGAATACGCTTTGTTACAAGCCACCCTAAAGATATAAGCGACAAGCTTATAGACGTACTTGCTTCTAGCGAAAAAATATGCAAACAGCTCCACCTTCCTATTCAGGCAGGAAGCAACAAGATACTTAAGGCTATGAACAGAAAGTACACCCGCGAGGAGTATCTTGCAAAAATAGACAAGATTAAAGCAAAAATTCCTGATATTGCACTTACATCGGATATCATCGTAGGATTCCCAGGCGAAACAAACGAGGATTTTGAAGAAACCATAGAGGTGCTTGAAAAGGTAAGATACGACAGTGTGTTCTCGTTTGTGTATTCAAGACGAAAAGGCACTCCTGCAGCAAAGATGGAAGATGTAATTACTCTTGAGGAGAAGAAGAAAAACCTTGCACGCTTAATGGATGTTCAGGCAGAAATCTCAAGAGAGAAAAATAAAGAGCTTGAAGGAAAAACCGTTAAAATACTTGTAGAAGGTCCGAGCAAGACCGACAAGACATTTTTAACAGGCAGAACTGATGGCGGAAAAATAGTAAACTTCCCGGGCGATGTGAAACTCTCGGGTGAAATAATAAATGTAAAAATAACAAAAGCCAATGCGTGGTCAATGTATGGCGAAGTAGAAGGAGAATAAAAATTATGTCAGATATAATGGAAAAAGCAAAAGAACTAGGTATGCTTATCGCAGAGAGCGACGAGCTAAAAAACTTTAAAGCGGCAGAGGACGCACAGATGGCGGATGCTTCTGCGCAGGAGCTTATGATGAACTACTACAAAAAGAGAGAAGAGCTTGCAAAAAAAGCTAACGAGCCTGATATAACAAAAGAGGATTTTGAAGGCATTCAGGACGCAATGCAGATGGAATTTAACAAGCTTTGCGAAAACGAAAACATCAAAAATTACCTTGAGGCTCAGGCAGCATTTTCAAATATGATGCAGCAGGTAAACTCTATTATTTCATACTTTGTACAGGGCAAGGAAGAAGGCGGTTGCACAGGCAGCTGTTCAACCTGTGGAGGTTGCCACTAATAAATATCAGCCTTTGGCAATATAAAAATAAAAGGCAGAAAACGATTTTTGAATAACCCTTTGGGGTTTGGAGGATTACTATGTCACAGCCCGTTACACCGATGATGAAACAGTATTTTGAAATAAAAAATCAGTACAAAGACTGCATACTGTTTTACAGACTTGGTGATTTCTATGAAATGTTTTATGACGATGCGAAAACTGCATCGGAGGTACTTCAGCTTACGCTTACAGGCAGAAGCTGCGGTCAGGAGGAGCGTGCACCTATGTGCGGCGTTCCGTTTCATAGTGCGCAAAATTACATTGCAAAGCTTGTAAATAACGGCTATAAGGTGGCTATCTGCGAGCAGACAGAAGACCCCGCAGCAGCTAAAGGCATAGTGAAACGTGAGGTTATAAGGATTATTACACCGGGTACTGCAACACTTGATACGGTGCTTGACGAGAGTGAAAATAATTTCCTCGCAAGCATCTACATAGACGGCGAAAATTTCGGTATTACCTTTGTAGACGCGTCTACAGGTGAGATGTCGACTACACAGGGTAAAAATGATTTCGCTGAAAATGCAATTGCAAACATAATTTCGTGTTACACACCTTCGGAGGTTATCATAAACGATGGCGGTGTGGCATATGCAAATGTGATTTTAGAGCTTAAAAAGAGAACTCAATTTTTTGACAGTTTTTTACCTGAAGAAAGATATGACCTTCAGGGAGCAAAAGATGTAATTATGTCGAAATTCGGCATCGCCAAGGCGGGCGAACTAATGAATAAGACGAATGACTACGGCATCAGGTCTATCGGCGCGGCGCTTTTGTACCTTACTGAAACGCAGAAGACCGATTTATCACACATTTCGGATATAAAGGTTTTTGAAACCACCAACTTTATGGGGATAGATGCCGCATCAAAGAGAAACCTTGAAATCACACATACTATGCGTGATAAGTCTAAAAAAGGCTCGCTTTTATGGGTACTTGATAAAACCAAAACTTCAATGGGCGCAAGAAAGCTTAAAAGCTGGCTTGAACAGCCTCTTATAACATCGTCACAGATAAACCTAAGGCTTGACAGCGTAGAGGAGCTTGTGGAAAAAATGCCACAGCGCGAAGGCATATGTGAAAGCCTTAAGGGTGTAAACGATATAGAGAGAATACTTGGAAAAGTAGTATACGGCAGTGCAAACGCGAGAGATTTGGTGTCACTTGGACAGAGCCTTGCAGCACTACCCGAGGTATACAAATATTTATCGGAATTTGATTCGGTGCTTCTAAAAAACATATACAACGAATTTGATTGTATGAAGGATTTAAGAATGCTTATAGAGTCTGCGTTTGTGGAAAATCCGCCTGTTACCGTAAAGGAAGGCGGCATGATAAAAGACGGCTTTGATGCCGAGCTTGACAGACTTAAAAACGTGGTTAACCACAGTACAAAGATTATAGCAGACCTCGAGGCTGACGAGAGGGAGCAGACCGACATCAAAAACCTTAAGATTGGCTACAACAGAGTGTTTGGCTATTATATCGAGGTGTCAAAGTCAAACATAGGGAAGGTGCCTGACCACTATGTAAGAAAGCAGACACTTGCAAACTGTGAGAGATTTATCACACAGGAATTAAAAAATCTTGAAAATACCATTCTCGGTGCAAGAGAAAGGGTAAATGACCTTGAATATGACAACTTTATCTATGTTCGTGACAAGGTGCGAGATGCGCTCACGTCGCTTCAGCAGTGTGCGAGATTTGTATCTATCATAGACGTTCTTTGCTCGTTTGCACACGTTGCCGCGGAAAATAATTACGTAAAACCTATTGTAGACGATTCGGATATATTAGACATCAAAGACGGCAGACACCCTATAGTTGAACTGTCGCAGACAGATGCGCTTTTTGTACCGAATGATACATATTTAGATACAGATGAAAACCGCTTTGCTATTATCACAGGACCTAATATGGCGGGTAAATCGACATATATGCGTCAAACTGCAGTTATAGCTATTATGGCGCAGGTTGGAAGCTTTGTTCCTGCATCATATTGCCATATGGGCGTGGTGGACAAGGTTTTTACAAGAGTGGGTGCATCAGACGATTTGGCGGCAGGTCAGAGTACATTTATGGTGGAAATGACAGAGGTTGCAAACATACTTAAAAATGCCACACCAAAGAGCCTTGTTATACTTGATGAGATAGGCAGAGGTACAAGCACATTTGACGGACTGTCTATCGCGTGGAGCGTGGTTGAGCATATGAGCGATAAAGATAAGGTTGGCGCAAAGACGCTGTTTGCCACTCATTATCACGAGCTTATAAGGCTTGAAAACCGCATAGAAGGCGTGAAGAACTACTCAATTGCAGTTAAAAAACGCGGTGACGATGTAGTGTTCCTTCGCAAAATAGTAAAAGGCGGTACAGATGACAACTTCGGTATAGAGGTTGCCAAGCTTGCGGGCGTACCTGACGAGGTTATTGAGCGAGCTAAATGGGTGCTTAACGCTATTGAAAGCGGCGAGCTTATAAACGATTTTGCAGAGCGAAATATGGCAAAGCCTATGGCAGAGGAAAAGGAAGATAATACATCATTTACCGAAGTAATAGATACCATTAAAAATTACGACGTATCTACTCTAACGCCTATCGAGGCTCTAAACGAAATATACAAACTACAGAAAAAGGTCAGTGAGCTATATGAACAGAATTAATGTATTAGATACAAATATAGCCAATATGATTGCGGCGGGCGAGGTTGTGGAAAGACCATCGTCGGTCGTTAAAGAGCTTGTGGAAAATTCAATAGACGCAGGCGCAAAAAATGTGCTTGTAGAAATAAAAAACGGCGGAATGTCGTACATAAGGGTTACAGACGACGGTCATGGCATAGAGCCTGACGACGTGGTAAAGGCATTTTTACGCCACGCTACAAGTAAAATACAAAAACGCGAGGACTTAGATAGCATTTATACCCTTGGTTTCAGAGGCGAGGCGCTCGCAAGTATTGCGGCGGTTGCGTGTGTGGAGATACACACCAAAACCAAAAACAGCGATATGGGAAGGTTTGTGCGCATAGAGGGCGGAAAGGTTACAGAAGAAATCGATATGGGCTGTGCTAATGGTACAACCATTATAGTTAAGAACCTGTTTTTCAACACCCCTGCGCGAATGAAATTTCTAAAAAAAGATTCTACTGAAACTGCGTATATAAATGATGTTATAGGAAAAATGATACTTGGCAATCCGTCGGTTGCCTTTAAGCTTATAAACAGCGGTAAAAACACCCTTCGTTCACCAGGCTCGGGAAAGCTTTCCGACGCAGTATTTTCTGTTTACGGAAACGACTATGTAAAGCATATGATTGGCGTAAATGAGGATATGGACGGCATAAAGGTTACAGGCTTTGTAGGAGATAACACATTAGTTCGCGGAAACCGCAGTATGCAGATTTTTTATATAAACGGCAGAAATATCCAGAGCAAAATTATGTCGCAAGCAATAGCCGAGGCGTACAAAAACAGCGTTATGCAGGGAAAATTTCCTGTGTGCGTGCTTAATGTATCGCTTAGTACAGGTCTTGTAGATGTAAATGTTCATCCTACTAAAATGGAAGTAAGATTTTCTGATGACAGAAAGATATTTAGTGCAGTATATGGCGCAGTAAAGGCGGCGTTATCTGCTACACGCACTGTTCCGCAAATGGAATTTAAAAAGGCATCGTTTGAAAAAACTGTTCCAAACGAAACGTACAGAGATGCAGAGCAGACAAATATTAATCTTTTGCGCGATTCATTTATAAAAACAGATACGGTTAGACCTCAAAGAGAAGAAACAAGTTTTGTTTCAAAACCTCAGGAGGTTGTAAGTAATAAGGAAACTGCGATACCATTTAAAAACATAGTTGAAACGCCAAAGGTTTCGTATGATAGCGGAAAACCAATGGTTACTCGTGACAGGTCTGGTGGTGGAACGACTTATACAAAGTTTAGAGAAACACTTGTGCCAATGGAATATACAGCAAGGGCGGAAGAAAAAACAGAAAATGTTTTCAAGACCGTTTTTGAAGAAAACCCAGTTGTCATAAACGAACCTGTTTATGAAGAAACAGAAACCAATTCGGAAATTGAAACCGCGCCACAGGTTGACATAACACAAAAAGCTAATGAGGAGATACCTTCCTACAGAATAGTAGGTCAGGTTTTTGACACATATATAATAGTGGAATCACAGGGCGAAATGGTGCTTATAGACCAGCACGCCGCCCACGAAAGAATGCATTTTGAAAGGCTAAAAAAAGAGCTTTATGAGGATAGCTTTAAACCGCAGATGCTACTATCTCCGATAGTGGTGAATTTGTCAGCGGTGGAATATACGATAGCGGCTGATAACACAGAGCTGTTTTCACGTCTTGGATTTGAGCTTGATATATTTGGCGAAAGCGCGGTTATACTTCGTGCACTTCCGTTTGATATGCCCGAGCACGATGCAAAGACGCTTGTAGAAGAAATTCTCGGCTCTCTTGCAGATGCAAAAACAGTAGAGGGTGTAGACAGATTTGAAAAGGCGCTTCACACGGTTGCCTGCAAAAAGGCGATAAAGGGTAACCGACACCTTACAGATATGGAAATGGAAAGCTTGGTAGAGGATGTATTTAAGCTTGGCACTATAAACACCTGTCCTCACGGCAGACCTATATGCGTTAAAATGACTAAATATGAAATAGAAAAGCAGTTTAAAAGAATAGTCTGATTGGAGAATTTTAGTGGACAAGATACCTGTTATAGCTATAGTTGGTCCTACGGGAGTGGGTAAAACCGACCTTTCAATAGGGCTTGCAAAAAAATTAAACGGCGAGATAGTGTCGTGCGATTCGATGCAAATTTATCGCCAGATGGATATCGGCACAGCAAAGCCGACAAAAGAAGAAATGGTGGGCATACCGCACCATATGATAGACATAGCAAATCCCGACGAAAACTACAATGTGGATAAGTATGTGGATAACTCGAAAAAGTGTATAAAAAGCATATACGAAAGAGGCAATACTCCTGTGCTTGTAGGCGGTACGGGACTTTATGCAGATTCACTACTCGGCGGTATATCATTTGTGAAAACCGAGGGTGATGAGGAGTACAGAAAATACCTTTTTGATCTAGCTGAAAAAGAGGGTAATGAGTACGTTCATAAAATGCTTGAAACCATTGACCCTGTAAGCTTTAAGGCTATTCACCCAAACAACGTGCGAAGGGTTGTAAGAGCACTTGAGGTATACAAGTGTACAGGCAATACCATCACCTATCACAATGAGATGTCAAGGCTTGCTCCTTCGCCGTATAATCCGCTTATTTTCGGTCTAACAAGAAACCGTGATGAGCTATATGAAAGAATCGACAAACGTGTGGATACAATGGTGGAAAAAGGACTTGTGAAGGAAGCGGAGAACTTATATAATAAAGGTTATCGCACCGACCTTACGAGTATGCAAGGACTTGGTTACAAGGAGTTTATAAAGTATTTCGAAGGTGAAATTTCACTTTCGGAAGCTATAGAAATATTAAAACGTGACACGCGTCACTATGCAAAACGACAGCTTACGTGGTTTAACCGAAATAAAGACATCATATGGATAAACTTAAGCGAAATGACAGAAGATGAGGCGTTTGAGTATGCGCTTGAAAAATCACTTGAGCATTTAAACAGAGGGTGACTAAAGATTTCTCCTTGTGGGGATAAAGCGCTTATTTTCCTTGTTTTGCCTTCCCCTTGAGGGGAAGGGGGACCGCTTGGCGGTGGATGAGGTGTAAATGCAAAGCATAAATCATTTTTACTAACGAAGGTGAAAAGTATGAAAGATTTTCTTAAAAAGTTAATACTTCTTGCGGTTACAGTGTTTGTACTGTGGAATATTTATATATGTATAAATCCTAATGTTGAGTCGGAAATGGTGTTTTCGGGCACTATGACCGATGAATCGACGCACGACGGCATTATCATAAGAAACGAAACTGTTATTACGTCGGGCACAGTCGGTACAATTCAAGCGAATGTCGGCGAAAATGAAATGGTTAAACGTCACAAGGTTGTTGCTTCTATATATAAAGGCGACATTGACGATGCAAGTCAGGAAAAGCTTGAAAAGGTAAATGAGAGAATTGCCGAGATTGTGAGCACACAAAAGTCGGAAAACAACTATGCTGAAGGTTCACGCTCGGTTGAGTCGAAGATTTCCACCACTGTAAGCGATATCATTGTAAATGCTGACAACAAGCAGGTGGAAAAGGTTGTATCTTTAAAAAATGACTTAAATCTATTGATGGACGAAAAGCTTACCCGTTCGGGCACAGAAGAAAACGTGTCGGGTGTGCTAGAGGAGTTAAGAGAAGAACAGGCGTATTACCAGAGCCTTTTAAGCGGTGACAAAGAGGATTTGTTCTCTCCGCAGTCAGGTATATTTTCTACTAATATAGACGGATTTGAAAGCGTGCTTAATTCAAACAGTGTGCAGACTATGACACCGTCGGATTTTAAAAACGTAGACGGAATGAAGTTTTCAAAAGAGGATATTGAACAGTCAGGTGCTGTGTGCAAGATTATAGACAACCTTGAATGGACTGCAGCGGTTCTTATGGACGAAGACAGGGCAAGCAAGTTTAAAGCGGGCGAAGAAGTGAAAATTCAGCTTGAAGGCAGTGAAAAGGAATTTTCTGCGATAGTTTCAAATATATCTTCTGCCGAAAAGAAAAAATGCGTTGTTATGCTTACATCGTACGATAGCGACGAAGTAGTATTCTCACAGAGAAAAGGCAAAGTAAGAGTTGTAAAGAACACTTATAAAGGACTTAAAGTGCCTATGAGTGCTGTCAGAGTAAAGGACGGCGTGACAGGGGTTTACACAGTAAACGAAAGAGTTATGAAGTTTAAACCTTCTGATGTTTTGTATAACGATGGAAAGTATGCGATACTTAAGGCTGATACCTCAAATTCGGGCGGTCTTATACTATATGATGAGATAGTGACACAGGCAGACGAGTTTGCCGATGGTATTACTGTAAGGTAGGTGGCACATATGGCAGTAAAGGACAATATAGATAGCATCAAAAGCCGTATCAAAGACGCGTGCGAAAGGTCAGGCAGAAGCATAGATGAAATAACCATAGTTGGTGTTACAAAGACCTTTGAGGCAGATAAGATTTTACAGGCGGTAGAGTGTGGCATTACAAACGTAGCCGAAAACAGAGTTCAGGAATTGGTGAGAAAATATGACGATGTAGATAATGTGTCGTGGCACCTTATAGGGCACCTGCAGACAAACAAAGTAAAGTACATATCCGACAAGGTAAGCCTAATCCATTCTGTGGACAGCGTAAAGCTTGCACAGGAAATAGACAGACAAGCTGAGAAAAACGGCAGGGTGATAGATGTTTTAGTTGAAGTCAATGTTTCGGGCGAAGAAAGTAAGTTTGGCGTATCACCCGATGAACTTGATAAACTGCTTTTAGGTGTGTCGGAATTTTCACACATAAGGGTGCAGGGACTTATGACAATGGCGCCTTTATTAGCTGAAAAAGACGAAATAAGACAAATTTTTAAAAAAATGTATAAAATTTTTATTGACAACAGAGCAAAAAAATATAATAATATTAACATGGGGATATTGTCTATGGGAATGAGCAATGATTTTGAGATTGCCATAGAGGAAGGCGCAACTATGGTGCGGATTGGCCGTGCTATGTTTGCCGATTGATTTACAATTAATTAAGTTCATTATTAATATTTTACACAAATAAAATCTAGGAGGATTAAAAAATGAGTGGATTTATGGACAAGATGATGTCTGCAATGGGACTTGGAGCTGAAGAAGAATTTGATGAAACACCTGGCGGTTACATAGAAAGCAAGAAAGAAGAACCTACAAATGCAGGTCTTTCTAAAAAGGGTAAGGTTGTAAATATTCACACTACTACTCAGCTAAAGGTAGTTGTAATTCAGCCTACTACTTATATGGAATCACAGGATATTGCTGACCATTTAAAACAGAAAAAGCCTGTAGTTGTTAACCTTGAAAGAATTGACAAGGAAACAGCTAAAAAGGTTGTAGATTTCCTAAGCGGTGCAGTATATGCACTTGACGGCAGTATGCAGAAGGTATCAAATGGTATACTTCTACTTGCTCCTTACAATGTTGGCATTATGGGAGATTTTTCAGACGAGCTTAAAAGCAAAGGCTTATTTGATTTAGACGACTAATGCTTGACAGAAAAAAGCTTTTATCACATATTTCCGACCCCGATGAAAAGGTGCTTGTGTCACGTATATGTGACACGTTAGAAAAAGCGCAAATATCGGGGAAGGTTATGTTTACGGATTTTTTAAATCCTAAACTGCAGTTGATTGTATCAGATATAATTAATTTTTCGGATGAAATAATCGCTGATTCTTTTGGCGGTTATGACGGTGCCGAGAGAAGGATATATTCTTTCTCTCGTTTTGTTGGCGTGGAGGAAGATGAGTATCCGCTTTCTGTCGTTGGCATTCGCACTAAAAATAAAAAGGTTTTTTCGCACAGGGATTACCTTGGTTCAGTTTTGGGTCTAGGTATAAAGAGAGATAAGATAGGTGACATAGTTATATCGGACGATATAGCTTATGTGGTGTGTGAAAAGGGTATAGCAGATTATTTGTGTATGCATCTTACAAAAGTAGGAAATGCAGGTGTAATGTGCGATATTTATGATACAGGTGTGCTGTCAGCTTTTGAGAGAAAAATGTCAGTTTCCGATGTGACAGTATCATCTCTAAGGCTTGATGCCATAGTAGGTGCTATGTGTAAAAAGTCACGGGGAAATGCCGCAGGGCTTATCGACGCAGGGCACGTGTGTGTGAATTATAATACTATACTAAATCATTCGTATATGGTGAAAAATGATGATGTTATTTCCGTTCGAGGATACGGAAAGTCGGTCATAAATACCGACGGGCGAGTTACCAAAAAAGGCCGTATTCATATCAGCGTTAATCATTATATATAAATATATGATGTTACATATAAGAAATACTATAGAAAAGGTGGGGTTTAGATGTTAGCACCTCTTGATATTGAAAATAAGAGTTTCGGAAAAGCTATGATGGGATATAATAAAGACGACGTAGACGATTTTATGGAATTGGTTTTATCCGACTATGAAAAACTATACAAAGAAAACATCGCTATGCGCGACAAGATAAATATGCTTTCTGAAGGTATCGAGCATTACAAAGCAATGGAAGATACTATGCAGAGTACTTTAATCGTTGCACAGAGCGCAAGCGAAGAAGTAAAGAAAAACGCAACCGAAAAGGCTGATTTAATAATCGAGGAAGCAAAAGCTAAATCGGGAGAAATTATATCACACGCAAATGCCGAGATAGCAAAGCTTACCGAGGAATACGAAAACCTAAAAAGAAGCATTGATTTATTCAAGGCGCAGGTTGCAGGAATGTTTAAGGCGCAGATTGATGCTTTAACAGAGAAAAAAGACAGAGAATAATTTCAGTTATTATATAAGACAAATCAAACCGCAAGGAGTGAATTAACAAGTGGAAAATATGGATTACGGCAAGACACTTAATTTGCCTGAAACAGAGTTCTCTATGAGGGCAAATCTTCCTCAGAAAGAACCTGAAATGGCTAAAAAATGGGATAAGGAAAGACTTTATTATAAACTTATCGAGAAAAACGAGGGTAAGCCAAGATTTAATCTTCACGACGGCCCTCCGTTTGCAAACGGTGACATTCATCTTGGCCACGCGCTAAATAAGATACTAAAAGATATCATAGTGCGTCAAAAAAATATGTCTGGCTTTCAGGCTCCGTTTGTTCCGGGCTGGGATACACACGGACTTCCTATCGAGGTTAAGGCTATCAAACAGGCAAAGGTAAATAAAGACGAGGTATCAGCTGTCGAGTTTAGAAAAATGTGTAAGGATTACGCTATGGGCTATATCGACACACAGATGGAACAGTTCAAACGTCTTGGTATCCTTGGTGATTATGACAATCCATACATCACACTTTTACCTGAATTTGAGGGTAAGCAGATAGAAGTATTCGGCAAGATGGCTACAAACGGCTACATCTACAAAGGTTTAAAGCCTGTTTACTGGTGTACCGAGTGTGAAACTGCACTTGCTGAGGCTGAAATCGAGTACGCAGAGGACGAAACAAATTCTATATATGTTAAATTCCCTGTAAAAGATGACAAAGGCGTATTTGACGGCTTTGACAAATCAAAGATTTATTTTGTAATATGGACTACTACTACCTGGACACTTCCTGGTAACGTGGCAATTTCGCTAAACCCTTCATTTGAATATGTTCTTATGAGCGCAAACGGCGAATACTATGTTGTAGCAAGAGAGCTAGCAGAGGAATTTGCAAAGGTTGTAGGCATAGAGTCTTATGAAATTGTAAAAGAAATGGTTGGTTCTGACCTTGAATATATCACTTGTCAGCATCCGTTCTTAGACCGTGATTCTCTAATCATCGTAGGCGACCACGTTACTCTTGACGCAGGTACAGGCTGTGTTCACACAGCTCCGGGCTTTGGTGCAGAGGACTTTGTTGCTTGTCAGGGTTATGACCTTCCTATTGTTGTATCGGTAGACGAAAAGGGTTATCTAACTGAAGATGCAGGCAAGTTTGCAGGACTATTTTATGAAAAGTCAAACAAAGAAATTATAGATGAATTAACTGCTTCTAACCTACTACTTAAGGTTACTCCTATTGTCCATCAGTATCCACACTGCTGGAGATGTAATCATCCGATTATCTTCAGAGCAACTGAACAGTGGTTTGCGTCTGTAGACGGCTTTAAACAGGCTGCAGTAGACGCTATCAAGGGTGTTGAATGGCTTCCTGCATGGGGTGAAGAGAGAATAACCAATATGGTTAAGGACAGAAGTGACTGGTGTATTTCGCGTCAGAGAAAATGGGGTGTGCCTATCCCAATCTTCTATTGTGAGAAATGCGGTAAGGAGCTTGTAACAGAAGAAACTATTAAGATTATTTCAAAATTATTTAGTGAAAAGGGCTCTGACGCTTGGTATGCAATGGATGCAAGCGAAATTCTTCCTGCAGGTACAGTTTGCTCTGAGTGCGGTCACGATAAATTCACTAAAGAAACAGATATAATGGACGTTTGGTTCGACTCAGGTTCAAGCCACTATGCAGTGTGCGACGCAAGAGAAAACCTTGGTTGGCCTGCAGATATGTATCTTGAGGGTAACGACCAGTACAGAGGTTGGTTCCAGTCATCGCTTCTAACTGCAGTTGCACTTGGAAAGGGCGCTCCATACAAAACAGTTCTTACTCACGGTATGGTTGTTGACGGCGAAGGCAAGAAGTTGAGTAAATCTCTTGGCAATGGTGTTGACCCACTTGAGGTTGGCAAGAAATACGGCATAGATATCTTAAGACTATGGGTTGTATCTGCCGACTACAAGACAGATATGAGAATGAGTGACGCTATCTTAAAACAGCTTTCGGAAAGCTATCGTAAGATAAGAAACACTGCAAGATATATGATAGGTAACTTATCGGGCTTCAATCCTGATACAGATATGGTTGCTTACGATGATATGCTTGAAATAGATAAATGGGCACTTCTAAAGCTTAACAACCTTGTTAAAAAGAGTACAGATGCATACAATAGCTATGAATTCCATATTCTACAGCATGCTATTCATAATTTCTGTGTAGTAGATATGAGTAACTTCTATCTTGACGTGATAAAAGACAGACTTTATACTCAGAAGAAAGACGGAGTAGAAAGAAGAAGCGCACAGACTGCTATGTATATGATACTTGACGCACTTGTAAAGCTTCTTGCTCCTGTACTATGCTTCACTACAGAGGAAATCTGGAGTATGATGCCTCATAAGAAGGGCGACGATATGGAAAGCGTTTTATTTAACGACTTCCCTGTATTTAATGATGCATACGTAAATGCAGATATTGAAGAAAAATTCGATAAGATACTAAAGGTTAGAGCAGACGTGTCAAAAGCGCTTGAAATGGCTAGAAACGAAAAGGTTATCGGTCATTCGCTAAACGCTAATGTAGAGCTTTATGCTACAGGCGAGCTTTATACATTCCTTAAGAGCATTGAAGATGAGCTATCTACAATCTTCATCGTGTCGAAGGCAAGCATTGAGGAAGGTGATATAGCTGATGCTACATTTGTAGGCGAGGAATATCCTGAACTTAAAGTAAAAGTATCACAGGCACCTGGTGAAAAGTGTGAAAGATGCTGGATGTATTCAGAAACCGTTGGCGAAAACAACGCTCATCCTACACTTTGCTCAAGATGTGCAAGCGTAATTGAATAAAGAAGCAAATTAAATTATTATACCGCAGTCCGATTTTGAAGACTGCGGTATTTTTTTGTTGGAAAATATTTGTTTTTATCTTCTTTTTGGTTGACCTTGACTTGTAAAAGGTATATAATTAAAATGCGAGAAATTAGATATAAATTTTAAAAAAATATAATTTTACGGAAAGGAGGCATTTGTTATTATGGGAGAATTGTCCAATGCGTTTGTAGTTATAATGGGTTTATCCACAGTATTTATAGGACTTATCTGCATAATAATTTTATGCGAGGTAATGGGCGGAATATGCAAGACGCTCATTAAAGACACAAAAAAGGAAGCATCAAGTCAGGCGTCAGTTACACCTGTGCCTGCAAATACAGCACCTATTGAAAACAAGCAGGAGCTTGTAGCGGCGGTATGTGCTTGTATAGGCGAAGAGCTTGGATGCGATGCAAAAAACATAAGAGTAGTATCATTTAAAAGAGTATAAGAAAAGAGGAAAAATCAATGAAAAAGTACAGAGTAAATGTAAACGGAAATGAATATGAAATAGAAATAGAGCTTATGAGCGAAACAGAAGCTTCAGCTTCAAAAGCTGCTCCTGCACCTGCTCCAAAGACTGAGGCTGCCACTGCACCTGCAGCTTCTGGCGAAGGCGAGGCAGTATCTGCACCAATGCCAGGTACTATTCTTTCAGTAAACGTAAAGGTAGGCGACGCAGTTAAAAAAGGTCAGGTACTTATGATTCTAGAAGCTATGAAGATGGAAAACGAAATTATGGCAGGTACAGATGGCGTAGTTACATCAGTAAGCGTTAACGCGGGTGCTGCAGTTGAAGCAGGCACAGCGCTTTGCACAATTAAATAATACTAAAGTACATAGCTCTATGTACAGAAAGGCTGTGATTTCGACAATGAAAAAGAAAATATTTGCTTTGGCGCTTTGTGTAATGCTTGTTGTATTTAGTATGCTTCCAAGCGTATACGCAGAAGATGCCAATATTATAAGCGTAAAAAATGCAAGCTATGATATAGAAACAGGACTACTTACATTCTCACTTGCAAACACTTCACAGGAAGATATCTCTGATTCTTTAACAACACTTGTTTATGATGAAAGTGCTATGATGATAGAAAACTATCAGTTTATGTCAGGTGAATTAAAAGCCGGAGCGGAAAAGACTGTTACAGTAGCTGCCCAAATTCCAACGTACAATGAGAGTAGTCTTCCAAAAATCGGACTTAATTTTCAGTATATAACTTCTGACGGAAATATCGATACCACAAAACAGGTTGAAATAAAATCCTGCGATATTGAAAATATATTCTCTGTTGCTGCAACACCAATGCAGGCCGTAAAGAATTTCCTTAACCAAACAGGATTTGCTCAGCTTTTTGCGAATTACAAGTACATAATAATGATACTTATTTCGTTCGTTCTTATGTACCTTGCTATAGTTAAGAAGTTTGAACCATTACTTCTACTTCCAATCGCATTTGGTATGCTTCTTACAAACCTTCCTGGTGCAGGAATGTTCCACGAAGAGCTGTTTAAAGACGGTCACGTTCATTGGGAACTTTTCAGCGCGACAAATGCTATTACTCCAGGTCTTATAGACATACTTTACCTTGGTGTTAAGCTTGGTATTTACCCTTGTCTTATATTCCTTGGCGTAGGTGCTATGACCGACTTTGAACCGCTTATTGCGAACCCTAAGAGCCTTCTTCTTGGCGCAGCTGCTCAGCTTGGTATATTCATGACATTTATAGGCGCAAGATACCTTGGCTTTACTCCTGCAGAGGCTGCATCTACAGGTATAATCGGCGGTGCAGACGGCCCGACTGCTATATTTGTTACATCAATGCTTGCTCCGCATTTACTTGGACCTATCGCGGTTGCCGCATATTCGTATATGGCGCTTGTTCCTGTTATTCAGCCGCCTATTATGAAGCTTCTTACTACAAAGAAGGAAAGAAATATAGTTATGACACCGCTTAGAAAGGTATCAAAAACAGAGAAGATTATCTTCCCTATAGTTGTAACAGTATTTGTATCTCTTCTTGTTCCATCAGCAGGTCCTCTTGTTGGATGCCTAATGCTTGGTAACCTTGCAAGAGAATGCGGTGTGGTTGACAGAATTTCAAAAACTGCTCAGAACGAGCTTATGAATATAGTAACTATATTCCTTGGCATATCAGTAGGTGCTACTGCTACCGCAGAAACATTCCTAAGCTTCAAGACACTTGCTATCATCGCTATGGGTATCGTAGCATTTGGTTTCGGTACAGCAGGCGGTGTACTTCTTGCTAAATTTATGAACCTGTTCTTAAAGAACAAAATCAATCCGCTTATCGGCTCGGCAGGTGTATCTGCAGTTCCAATGGCGGCACGTGTGTCACAGACAGTAGGTCAGAAGGAAAATCCAAAGAACTTCCTTCTAATGCACGCTATGGGACCAAACGTTGCAGGTGTTATCGGTTCTGCTATCGCAGCTGGTGTTATGATAGCACTATTTGGTTAATCTAGGAAAGGAAACTACTATAATGAGTAAATTATATATAACAGATACAATTCTTCGTGATGCTCATCAGTCACAGGCGGCTACCCGAATGAAGCTTGAAGATATGCTTCCTGCCTGCGAAATACTCGACAATATGGGATATTGGTCAATCGAGTGTTGGGGCGGTGCTACATTTGACGCTTGTATGAGATTTCTAAACGAAGACCCATGGGAAAGACTACGTACTCTTAAAAAAGCAATGCCAAAGACTAAACTGCAGATGCTTTTCAGAGGACAAAACATACTAGGTTACAAGCATTATGCAGACGACGTGGTTGAGCAGTTCTGTAAAAAGTCGATTGAAAACGGTATCGATGTTGTCAGAGTGTTTGACGCGCTAAACGATAAACGTAACCTTGAAGCTGCCGTTAAATTCGTTAAAGAATACGGCGGTATGTGCGAAACTGCCATTTCTTACACAGTAAGCCCTGTTCACAATATTGATTATTTCGTAAAGCTTGCTTGTGACCTTGAAAAAATGGGCGCAGATACTATCTGTATCAAGGATATGGCAAACCTTCTATTGCCGTACGATGCATACGAGCTTGTTAAAAAGTTAAAAGAAAATGTAAGCGTGCCTATACATCTTCATACTCACAATACTGCAGGTATCGGTGATATGACAAACCTAATGGCTGCTCAGGCAGGTGTAGATATAGTAGACTGTGCACTATCTCCAATGGCAAACGGTACAGCAAACCCTTCTACTGAGTCGCTTGTTGCAACTCTACAGGGCACTGACAGAGATACAGGCCTTGACCTAAAGAAATTAAGCGACGCTGCTGCCCACTTCAGAAAAATAGCTGACAAGATGAAAGCAGAGGGCACACTAGACCCTAAGGTGCTAAACGTTGACCCTAACGCACTATTGTATCAGGTTCCTGGCGGAATGCTTTCGAACCTTCTATCTCAGCTTAAACAGGCAAATGCCGAAGATAAATACTACGAGGTTTTGGCGGAAGTGCCAAGAGTAAGAGAAGATTTCGGTTATCCTCCGCTAGTTACTCCTACAAGCCAGATAGTAGGTACACAAGCAGTTTTAAATGTTCTTATGGGCAGATATAAAATGATTTCAAAAGAATCAAAGGGTATGCTTCGCGGTGAGTATGGACAGCTTCCTGGTAAGGTTAATGAAGAGGTTAGAAAGATGGCTATCGGTGATGATGAGGTTATCACTTGCCGTCCTGCAGATTTAATCGAGCCTGAGCTTCCAAAATATCGTGAGGAAATAAAGGGTATTGCAAAATCCGAGGAGGATGTGCTAAGTTACGCACTATTCCCACAGGTTGCACAGAAGTTCTTCGAAACAAGAGATAAAAAAGGCGACGATGTTCGTTCGATATATGTCGAAGATTTATCTTGATATGTCGAATAACGGATAAAATTTCAAAAATATGTCCCTGGTAAAATTTATTGGGGACTTTTTTTATTTGAAAAGGTTGACATTCGGAGTTAAAAATAGTACAATTAACGTGTATAATTATCTATAAATGCTACTAATATATGGAGGGGATAATATGAAAAAAATATTATCAGCAGTGCTATGTGCTGCTATGATAATAACCGCTATGCCGGTGGCTTTAGCGGGAAATGTCAGTGATATACTGACAACTACTGGCGGATTTGCTCCTGATGAACTACCGCTTGTCAGAGAAGTAAGCCCGGAGGCAGATATTAAAGTTAAAAAATCAACAGACGCAAGTTATGTTGATAATCTGCCTACTGTTTACGATGATTTATCAGGTACATTTAATGTACAGGCAACGTTGGATATGACTAGGATAAAAACGCAGTTTAATGCTTGGTTTACCATTGCTGAAAATATTTACGGCATACCACAGGCAGATTTTGATAATCTGGATGTTGAAGGTGAATTTATAGTTGATATTACATATCCAAAATCACTTAATTTAACTTATGATGCTTCAAACCCTGTTTTTGATTATGATGCAGAATATGGAGTTTTTGAGGAATTTTACAGAGCTGAAGACACATCTGGAACAAAAAATAATACACTTACAATAAAAATTAGGGTTAAGGATCCTAGTGATGCTTCTGTTAAATCGGTTAAAGCGGGTGTTTTACGTAATAATCTTGACGACTACTTCCAGAATATAACTCTTACATATACTGGTCTTGCTCCAACTGCATATAGTACATATGAAATAGTTGGTGAGATAACAGGTTGGACTGATATTATAGATCCGGCAACAGATACTTCGGATGAAGCTACTGTTGGAAGAATTGAATTTAACGCTGATCAAAAAGGTACTGGCTCAGCCGATTCAAAAATAAGCGAGAAAATTACCCTTAAAAGGTCTTCATCTTCAGGCGGTACAAACGTAGGTACTGGCGGCGAAACTGGTGGTGAAACTGGCGGTGAAACTGGTGGAGAAACTGGCGGCGAAACTGGCGGCGAAACCGGTGGAGAAACTGGTGGTGAAACTGGCGGCGAAACCGGTGGTGAAACTGGTGGCGAAACCGGTGGCGAAACTGGCGGCGAAACTGGTGGTGAGACCGGCGGCGAAACTGGCGGCGAAACCGG
>JAZQHY010000015.1:0-60618 GCA_045540815.1 Clostridia bacterium
AATTTCTTGTTCATCACGGGTTCTGGGAGTCGTTTTTTCTGCTACAAGTTGTTTAATACGTGTATTTGTTGTAACGATACCTTCGATTGCATTGGAAGACTCTGTGCTTTGTACCTTTGCGATTTCCACAAGTTTTTCAAGCTCTTCCGGGCGCATCTTTAAATAGAAGTCCTGTTTTCCTGCTTCTTTATATATGCTAGCTACAAGACCGAGAATTTCAGAATCCCATTTATGTTCTTTGATTATCGAATAATTAAATATTCTCATGCCCTTAACCTCCTTTCTTTCCCTTAAATGTTATCACATATTAAGGGAATTGTCAA
This sequence comes from Clostridia bacterium, assembly GCA_045540815.1. Taxonomy (GTDB): domain Bacteria; phylum Bacillota; class Clostridia; order UMGS1810; family UMGS1810; genus JAZQHR01. The sequence goes on from JAZQHY010000015.1 coordinate 324, forward strand.
TATATTAAGAAAATTTACCCTTATTTATTGTCTCTTTTTAAGGTATAGTTATTCTGCAAAACTGTTTTATCCTTTCATATATTTTTTCTAACATTTTTCTAGCACTTTTCTAGCGAAAACCCAAAAAATACATCAAAAAGTGGCAATACGAAATTTTAGAGAACAGCAAAGGCTTTGAAGGATTTTAGCCCCTCAAAGCCCTTATTTTATGCGGTTTTTATCGCTTTTTAAGTTCCTTTAACTTCCGCTAATTTACTCTATCTAAAAAGAGTGTCTAGGAGCTCGAAATGCGTTTGCCTTAACGGGCACGTGGGTTCGAATCTCACCCGCTCTGCCAAAAAAGAGGTGATTTTACTGTCGATAAAATCACCTCTTCTTAACTGAAATTTGCATTTGGCAAGCGAAATACACTTCATATATGAAATATGCATTTTGGCATGTGAAAATGCATATCTATCTTTTCTGTTTTCGAAAAATCACTCGGTTTTTTAAACATAGCCTTAGTTTCAGCTACTTAAAATTATATAGTGTATCCGTTTCTTTATTTCTATACTCGTGCTTTTCGTAATAACCAATTAGCGTGCCGTCATCATCACGAAGAACGACCATATACACATCCTTATTTTCCCTGTCATTTCGATAGGTGTATATGCGGTTATTATCCTTGCTTTCCTTAAACCAGGAAACCACCTTGTCTATCATTTCATTTACCTTTGACGGATGGCAGTCTTTAATGCTTTTACCCGTTAAATCTTTACGATAACGTTCTATCGCTGACGGATATATCGTCCATATTGCAGATAACCACAGGCGCTTTGTCCTGGTCTAATACGCTTTTTAATAGTTTATATACTTTCATTTTTTCCTCTCCTGTTGCGAAATATGTTGTGCAAAAATTCATATGATTTCAACGACACTTAATCTCCATAGTAACGTGAACTACACCCTCTTCTAAAAATTCGCCCGATACAGTTTGAAAGCCCATTTTTTCGTAAAATCCCTCTGCTTGTTTTTGAGCGTGAACACTTATCTTGTTACACGAAAAATGTTTTCGTATATCTTCAATGCTTTTTTGCATAAGCTCTTTGCCTAGGCCTTTTTTGTGCTCAAGTGTAAGCACTCTTCCGATAGTCACAACTTTATTTTTCTCGTCTGACACAAACGCACGAAGATACGCTGTAATCCTTTTGCCGTCGGCAAAAAAGCAATGCAGACTATCATAATCAACATCATCTAAATCCATACAAATTATTCTTTGCTCAAGCAAAAATATTTCCATTCTTGATTTCATTATCTCGTATAGTTCATTTGTAGAAAGCTCCGTGAAAGTTTTTGATACAAAATTCATAGTTTCACCTCAAGTGATATTATTAAAATCATTATAACATAAACGCATATGCAAATTCAACCTGCTAAAGCACTTGAAAAACCGCATCATTTAAACTATAATAAACGTATAACATTATGGAGGTAGCAAAATGGATTTTGAAAAGATAATTGCCGACAGATATTCAGTTAGGAAATTTGAAAATAAGCATTTGGAAAAAGAAGTGATTGACAAAATACTAAACGCAGCGCACTTAGCACCCACAGGCTGTAATTTTCAACCACAAAGAATACTTGTGCTAAACACAGATGATTCGATTGAAAAGTTAAAAGACTGCACAAAATGTCACTTCGACGCGCCTTGCGCTATGCTTATATGCTATAACAAAGAAGAAACGTGGAAAAGACCATACGACGGCGCGTTATCTGCTCCCGTAGATGCAAGCATTGTTACAACATTTATGATGCTTGAAGCACAAAATTTAGGCATTGGAACTTGCTGGGTAATGCATTTTAACCCCGAGAAAATGAGGGATGTATTTAACATTCCTGATAGCCTAGAGCCTTCCGCACTTCTCGTTATGGGATATCCGCACCCTGACGCAAAGCCTATTGAAATGCACTTTAAATACCGACCATTAGACGAAGTAGTATTTTATGATAAGTTTTAAATATATAAAAAAAGCCGATGTAAAACATCGGCTTTTTTATATATTTTTTAATCTTTTCTTTGCTTCCTCGATAGTTTCTCCATCGCGTGTTAGGTATCTGTCAACAAACTTATCCTCTATCTTGGTATATCCTTCAACCACACCATTTTCGATTTTTTTGTAACCATCTACAACAGCGTTTTCAATTTTCTTATAACCTGCAGTTACGCCTTCGGCAATTTTCTCATTTGCCTTTACTAATTTTGATTTTGCCATTTTTAACCTCAAAGTCTATTTTATACCCTTAACGATTGGAATAAGTGAAAGAAGTAATAGTATTCCAACCAACCCTATGATTGTGTCTAAAACAATGTTTTCCCATACCATACAAAAACACATTCCAACACCCAAAGTAAGCGCGCCAATAATTCCAAATATCCATAGTGCCATAAGTCTTCCATTTAGCTTAATAGGTGCTTTGTGTTCCATCTTTCTCCACACTAAAAGTGTGATAAGTCCAAGCACAATACCTACAGCACCAAAAATAACTCCCGGCTTAAATGCATTCCACTCAGGAAGTAGCGCCATACACATACCAATCGCAAAAAACACTCCCGATACTGTTCCAAGTATCATTGCTACAAAACTGCTTTTTTTCATAATTAATTACCTCCAAACTTTATTAAAACAACAGTTGTCTTTTTATTGTAATTATAGTATAATATATTCAAAATTTAAAAACAATCATCAATTTCAAAACAAGTGTTGGAATAATAAAACGAGGTAAAAGATGAACGTAAAAAACAATAAACGAAAAAGAGAATCAATAGAAAAAATTGAAAAAGCATTTTTTAATATGCTTCTTGAAAAGGACATAAACAAGATATCGGTTACGGACATCTGCAAAGAAACAAGTCTTAACAGAAGTACCTTTTATGCTAATTACATTGATATATATGACCTTGCGAACAAATTGAGAGAAAAACTGGAAAAAGATTTTGACGCGCAATTTCTAAAAAAAGAAAATCAAAGTGCGGTAAATATGTTTAAACACATATATGAAAATCAGCCTTTCTACAAAATATATTTTAAACTTGGTTACAACGAAAAACATCAGGTATATGTGTATGACCAGACGAGAGCAGAAGATGATTTTGATGGAAAATACATAAAATATCATATTGAATTCTTTAGAAATGGTCTAAACAGCATCATAAAAATGTGGCTGGCAGACGGATGCAAGGAAACGCCAGAAGAAATGGCAGAAATACTAAAAGCTGAATACAGAGGACGATAAAAAACAGCCGATTGTAAATCGGCCGTTTTTTTAATTCTTTTTTCCTGTTTTTATTCCATAGACCGCACCAACAATCGCGTATGGTATTAAAAACGCGATACATCCCGCTGTATAAATAGGCGGAAAGAAAATACTTATTATAAACAGTACACCCATAACTACAGTTTCATATCCAATAAACCGGTTTATCTTTCTTGCCTTTTCTGTATCCACGTCATAGTTTTTGATATAATCAAGCTTTGGAAGATAATTTCCTGTTAATATTAAAATCGCACCAACCAAAATCGCGGCAACTTTTCTTATGTCAATATTCCAACCTAATCCATAGCCTAATGTTACAACCTGTAATATAACTGTCATAACAGGAATAATCCATTTTGTTGCCATTTCAAATTTTTTGCGTTGACCATATTTCTTTGCGTTTATATCGTTTACAAAGCAACAAAACATCTGTAGTGCAACCATTAAAAAAGGCAAACCAAATACCACAAAGCCTTTTGGTGCAAAATTATCAGGAGTATTATTTATGTCAAAATGAATTGCCATAGTATCGGGCAAGTTATTCCACAAAGCCAAACCAAGAAAAATCGGTAAAAGACAAATAACACACGTAACAATTAAAATTTTCCACTTAATAAATTTCATTATTTTTTACCTCCTAAGCCGTATATCCAGGTTAACACCTCTTCAAACACCGATGCATTCAACTCGTAATAAATAAAATTCTTATATTTTTCTTCTGAAACTAAGTCAGCTTTTTTAAGCTTTGACAGATGATACGATACAGTAGCATCGGTAAGGTTAAACTTTTTTGCAATCTCGCCTGCAGACATTCTCCCCTCTTTTAACATACCCAAAATGTCGCGTCTTACCGGGTCAGAAATAGCTTTTAGTGTTTCGTTTATTCCCATTTTACCACCTGATTCAAAAGTTATTTAGAAATATTTCTAAATATATTGTACATCGCATCAGTTAAAAAGTCAATAAGTATTTAGATATTTTTCTAAATACTTATATTTGTTATATATAAAAAACAGCCTTTCGGCTGTTTTATTTTTAAGCTACATTCAAAATTGTTTTTACTTTTGGATTGTATTCTTTGCTTTTTATATGTATTATAAGCTCTTCTGTCCACGCTACAGCTGCTAATACCCAGACAACAATACAAAATCCAAAAAGCGCTTTAAACGGAGCCGCATACGGCAAGGTAAATGACGCAAAACCTGTGAGCTTATTCATATATGTGTGAAGCGATGCAAAGCATTTGAATTTCACAGCGGCAACTATGTACGCACAAATTCTTACAATAACCACAGCAACTACCGCACACCAAAAGCCAAACGGCAATTTACTTAAAAGTGCAGGGAATATTTTAAACACCATAACCGCATAAAAAAGTATGTCGGCTATGCTGTCAAGCTTTGCGCCAAATTCGGTTGACTGATTGGTTTTTCTAGCAACGTATCCATCAAGCACATCGCTTATACCCGAAACAGTATATATTATGTAAAACGCACTCGAAAACGGCGCAGTAAAAAGCATAAGTAACGTGCCTACCATTCGCACACACGTTATCAAACACGGTATGTTCATTTTATCTTACCTCTTTCAAATGAAAATCAATATTTTAATAAAGCTTCTCAGCGATATATTTATCTATAAGCTGTTGAATACCTGCCATATCATCTTTTGATGCAAATATTTCAGGGAAGTTTGTAGTAGCGCCGTCATATGTATAATACCTGTCGCAATATTTTCCAAAGTCAAACGCAGAATTTGCATCTATATCACCGCAGAAAGAATAATCCTTCCCTACTGCGCTTTCACCAGTGATGGCACAGTATGTCATAAGCGCGGTTATATATCCCGAAAGCATATTTGGATGGAATCCGTCTTTTTCGCTTTGATTTACTATAAAGCTGTTTTTATTGTAATTTTCTTTTCCGTTTGGAACTTTTACATTTCCCTTCATTATATCGTTTACTAGGCGTCCCCAGCCAACTATAGTCATACCAAGCTTTTCAAATTCAGGAACATTGTCAAGTATTTCCTTGTATCCGTCAAGTATATAATATCCTACGTGAACAGGAAAAATAAACTTAACGTCGGGGTTATTATCTCTAAAAAGTTTTATCAGATTTTTGCATATGTCTAGGCTTGACTCAGCCCCAAAATTTCTTGTGCCTTCCTGAATGTATACGTAATCATACACGAGGTCTGTAAGATGAGAAAAATGATTTACCCCTGTACATTCTTTTGGGTATGTGCACTTATCAGCGAAGGTATCGCGAAGCGCATGACCGCCCCATGTCCAGTTTACTACCGACACCTCTGCACCATTTGATTTGCAGATTTGATAAAAATATCCTTCGTCGTTTTGTCTTTTCTCAAGTTCAAAATCAGTTCTTTCTTTATGCACAACGCAATTTCCGTAATATGTAAATGAATTTCCTATCATAAGAATTTTCTTGCCGTCTAATGTATGCATATAAAAACCCCCTAATCATTATTTGTATTATAGCACAATTTTCATACAATCGCAACCCAAAAGCGACAAAATTCTTTCACCTTTCTAAAATCAGCTTTTTGCTTATAAAATTATACGCAGGAACCAAAGCTAGCGACATAAGCTTTGCTATAAGATAATGTACATTTATCAGACTGATGCCAAACCACATAATAGCCTGATTTATTAAAAGCCCGCCAAGGCTTAACAAAACGAACAAAATATACTCTTTCATCCTCTTCATATTTCCGCCGCGAAACACAAATCTCATACTTATAAAATAGCTTATAGTAACACTAACCAAAAACGAAATTGCCGATGACAACAGTACATTCACACCAAACTTTTCACTTAATATCACAAGAATGATAACGTCTGTGGCAGTCGGAATAAGCCCCCACAGCAAGAATCTTATAATCTGACCAAAAAGCTTGTTTTTCATTATACTTCTCACCGCCAACCATAAAACTATTTATGGTTAGTATGCTTTTTATGGTATTATTTAATGCAAAAAACCACCAACTATATTGGTGGTTTTGATTATTTTCACATATTAAAGCTTAAGAAAATCTTTCCATGCTTTTATATATTCAGTTGCTTTATATCTGTCATTGCTTTCGGCAAAAATTCTTAGAAGTGGTTCTGTTCCGCTGAAACGGCATATTACAAATGAGCCATCTTCAAAATACACTTTACATCCGTCTTCGTAGTTTACACGTGCAACTTTATTTGAAAATTCGGGCAGTTTTTTCTGTACCATTACGATATTTTGTATATCATCTTTTTTGCTGTAATGGAACTTAATATTATCCTCAACCATAACAAAGTTTCCATATTTTTTATATATAGCGTCAATAAGCTCAGTAGGTGTTTTTCCTGTTTTGCTCATCATCTCAACAAAAAGCGATGCCGCGTATACAGAGTCCTTTCCGTGAATGTGTCCGCGCACTGTAAGACCGCCGCTTGATTCACCACCAAGCACCGCGTCTACTTCGTCAATTTTCGAAGATATGTACTTAAATCCTACAGGCACTTCATAGCATTTTTCACCGAAATCAGCCGCAAGTCTGTCTAAAAGATGCGTAGTAGCCAGATTTCTTACTACAGGACCCTTCCAGCCTTTTTCTTCGTGAAGGTAGTTATAAAGAAGAACTAATATTTCGTTTGCATCTATATAACGTCCGTTATTATCTATTATACCAAGTCTGTCGCCATCGCCATCAATACCGATACCCAAATCATAACCGCCGTTTACAACGTCCATAGCCAGTCTTTTAAGTGTATCTTCAGTAGGCGCAGGCATACTTCCGCCGAAATATGCATCGCGGTTGCCGTTTATGATATCAACCGTACATCTTGCAGTATTTAATATAACCAAAAGCGGATAGGAAGACGAACCGTGCATTGGGTCAAAAAGTATTCTTAGACCCCTTTCACGTATAGCTTTTGTATCAATAACTTCCAAAATATCGTCTATAAATTCATTAAACGGATTTTTAAGGTATTCAACCTTACTTTCTTTTAAAGCCTTATCAAAATCAACAGTATGTATATCGTCAGTTTCAATAGTTTCTATTATATCTTCCAACGCAGATGTTTCTGCAATTGATGCATCTCTTCCCTCTTCTACTATAAGCTTTATGCCATTGTAGTTAGAAGGATTGTGCGATGCAGTTACCTCAAGTCCGTAGTATAAATTATTTGTCTTAACATAGTGCATTATAAGAGGCGTAGGTGCACTTCTGTTTAAAAACAGCACCTTAATATCATTTGCGCACAAAACCTCTGCAATCCACTTTGCAGCACTGTCCGACAAAAATCTTCTGTCGTATCCAATAATAACAGGCTTTTCTTCGTGGTTTTTGTTCTTAATGTAAACACATAGCGCCTGAGCAATTTTCTTAATATTTTCCATATTAAAATCCTTGCCTATCTCAGCTCTCCAACCGCCAGTTCCGAATTTAATCATTACTAAATCATCCCCTGTAATTTAATTAGAAAACACATTATACCACGCAGGATTACCGATGTCAATAAATTTTCAAATGTTTTTTTATTGTATTTTAGTATAAACTTTACATTAAGCTTAAAATCAGATAAGTTTATCGCGAATCACTTTTAAAAATTCTGTGTTTTCAGCGTCTATGCTGTACATTTCGAGCATTTGCCTTATTGTTTCGTACACTCTGTCAACGTCCTCCTTAAGTGTCTGCGCACGCATTCTGAATGCTCCATTTCCAAATATTATAAGCTGTTCCAAATTGTCCGATGTGGCAACTGTAACCTTATAGTTTTTGCTTAATTCCTTTGCAGCTTTCTCTATATACGAATCGGCTGTCTGTGCCTCTTTTGTGTACACAACTGTGATGCCGTCAATATTTTCAACCTCACCGCGATTTCCCTTTACCCTATACGCGTCAAATACTATGATGATTTCGCTTTTTTTAAACACCTTGTATGTGACCATCGTTTCAATGAGCTTATTTCTCGCAGCTTCAAGATTATCCTTCGATATTCCCCTCAAATCGTCCCACGCAAATATGACATTGTACCCGTCTATAAGAAGATATTCTTTGTCAAATGCCTTTTTTGGCGCATAGTGTTTCTGCACGGTTTCAAATTCTTTTTCTGTACGCAAAGTACGATTAGGATTGTCCGTTTTTATCTTGCCATAGGTGCGCTCAAATATTTTCATAAGCTCATCATCAGATGCGTTTATATTAGCGTATCTCGCACCACCCTCTGATACTTCTGCCTCTTTTTTCAGTTTTAGTATGCTTTCGAGGTGCATATGTTTGGTAACCTCATCCCATTTCACGTTAAACCCTGCCCCGTGCGAGCAAAATACCGAGTCAGCAGTATTTTCTATATCGGCGTCTGCATTGTAGCCTATATCATCTATAATCAATTCAGGCTTTTTGCACACATCATATCCCGAAAACTTGCAGTTAAGCCTACCCTTTCCGTGAGTATAGCCGATAATTTCTTTATGATAGTTTCGAATGGCATCTGCTGATACTTTTCCAGATATTTTAGTCATATCGCCTTTAGTTTCAGGCATAGAAAATTCTGCGCCCATCATATCAAGGTCAGTCATAGCTCTTCCTACATTTTCGTGCGGAATTAATAGCTCAAACGCATAATACGGCTCCAGTAAAACGCTATTTGCACATCTAAGTCCGTGACGTACCGCCCTGTATGTAGCTTGTCTGAAATCTCCGCCTTCGGTGTGTTTAAGGTGGGCTCTGCCTGATTTCAATGTGATTTTTATATCAGTAATCGACGAGCCTGTAAGCACGCCTATATGCGATTTTTCCATTAAATGCGTAAGTATAAGCCTTTGCCAGTTTTTGTCGAGCGCATCTTCGCTACAATCAGTTTCAAACTTCATTCCCGACCCGCGCGGAAGCGGTTCAAGAAGTAAATGTACCTCGGCATAATGGCGTAATGGCTCGTAGTGTCCCACTCCTTCCACCTTATTTGAAATAGTTTCTTTATATACTATTCTGCCTTCTTCAAACTCCACGTTTATACCAAATCGTTTTGATATAATCTGTTTTAACACCTCAAGCTGTATTTCACCCATTATACGTAGGTTTATTTCTTTTAAATGCTCATTCCACGATACGTTAAGCTGTGTTTCCTCCTGCTCGAGTTGTTTTAATTTCTCAAGTGCCGTAGCATTGTCTACCCCTTCGGGCAGAATTACGCGATAATTAAATATCGGTTCGGACAAAAGTCTTCCCGAATTTTTCTCAAAACCAAGTCCCTGCCCTGCATAAGTCCTTGCAGGTCCTGTCACTGCGCATACCATACCTGTTTCGGCAATGTCAACACTTTTATATTTTTCGCCCGAATAAATGCGTATTTCGTTAATTTTCTCGGTATATTCATCGCCCGATTCAATAAGGCTTTTCACCTTAAGGTTTTCGCCTGTTATCTTCATAAATGTAAGACGTTGCCCTTTGTCATCGGTGGATATTTTAAATATCTTTGCGCCAAATTCCGATAACGGATTGTCCTGTTTTGTAAGACGGATAAAAGCAGTAAGAAATTCTTCGACGCCTTCCATTTTAAGTGCAGAACCTGAAAAACACGGAATAACATTTCGCGTTTTAATAGCATTTACCACTAATTTTTCGTCAATTTCGCCTATTTCAAGATAAGAGTGCATAATATCCTCGTCGCACACAGCGATGTTTTCGCAAAGGGTGTCTTTATCACTATCACAGAAATCAACAAAGTTTGCACCAAAGTCATTTTTTAGTTCTTCTATAACTCGGGTTTTGTCCGCACCCGATAAATCAAGCTTGTTTATGAACACAAACGTTGGAACGCTGTGCTTTAAAAGAAGTTGCCACAATGTTTTGGTATGACTCTGTATGCCGTCTGTCGCACTTACAACTAAAATTGCATAGTCAAGCACCGCAAGCGTACGTTCCGCTTCGGCTGAAAAATCGATATGACCGGGCGTATCGAGGAGCGTTATATACGCATCATCTGCAGATATTACTGCCTGCTTTGAAAATATGGTTATTCCCCTTTTTCGCTCGATATCATCAGTATCTAAAAATGTATTTTGCGCATCTACTCTGCCAAGCTTTCGTATCTCGCCCGCACAGTAAAGAAGGCCTTCCGAAAGCGTAGTCTTTCCCGCATCAACGTGCGCAAGTATTCCTGTGACAATTCTTTTCATATTAGATAAGTTTCTCCGTTTTGGTTTATATGCAGTTATTTAAAGCTAATTATATTGCTTCCCTTATACTTAAGTGTACCCTTTTTCCCCGTTGGATAATTGCTATACGAATATTCCGAAACATTAAATGAGAGCTTTTTATCGTCTGTTTTAAATACTATAATGTGTCTTCCCGGTCTGAAAGCTTTGGGATATCTTGAAACCGCATCATGCTTATATTTATCAATCACTTCAGCCTTAACAGTTTTAACAGGAGCAAATCTATTCCAAATTAGCTTTTTTATAATAAAAGCCCAGCAAAGTACAAACAAAATAACAAATAATAAATTAATTGCAGTATTCATTATATCCCTCCCTGTTTAATGTAGTTATGACATTCCCTATATGATTTTGTCAAGACCGGCTTACAAATACTATTCAAAATGCTAGCGCCTTACTATACAGAATTTAAGTCAAGATTATCATCAGGCAAGTTTTTTAAAAAACTTAACACAAGCGGTGCAGAAATAAAAAATGCAAGCACATCCGCTATCGCCTGTGCCGACTGAACACCAAAAAGACCGAACAATTTTGTAAGTATCAGCAAAATAGGTATAAACAATATTCCACTTCTGAGCATTGATAAAAAAGTTGCTTTTTTATTTTCTCCTATACTCTGGAAAAGCATATTTGCACAAATTGTCATCGGGTGGAAGAAAAGTGCAAGGAGTTGTAACTTCAAACTAAGCGTACCTATTGCAATAACCGTCGGATCATCGCGGAATAGCCCTATTAAGTGATTTGAAAAAATCAGACCAATCACAACAAACACACCCAGCATAAGCTCGCCTATTCCAAAGGTAAAATAGAATGCACGTTTTACTCTTGAATATATCCTTGCACCATAGTTAAATGACGCCACCGGTTGAAATCCCTGACCAATACCAAGTCCTACTGCAAATATAAAGAATGTAATTCTATTAACAATGGACATGGCTGCAACAGCAGCATCACCACCAACTTCGCCTGCCATATTGTTTAGTGTCATCGTAGCAATACTGTTTAACCCCTGACGGCAAAAGCTTGGAAATCCTGTTGCCATAATCTCAAATATCCCCTTGGGATTTTCTTTTACATATTTCACACTAAGTTTACTTAGTGTTTTTCCTCTAAAAAACATTGAAATCAAAATTAAAAATCCTACAACCTGTGAAATAGCTGTAGACAGCCCTGCGCCAGCTATACCCATATCAAATCCAAATATCAGTATCGGGTCGCATATTATATTCAAAATACCGCCGATGGTAAGACCTATCATAGCGAAAAAAGCTTTGCCTTCATATCTTAAAATGTTATTTAATGCAAAGCTTGCCATAGTAAGCGGAGAGGCAATCAGAATATATATTCCATATCCCTTCGCATATGGAAGAATAGTGTCTGTACTGCCTAGCATCCTCATAAGAGGCTCTATAAATATAAGCCCCATAACACCAATAAGCGCACCTACACAAAGGCATGCCAAAATGCTTAATGATGCAAAAACACTTGCACTGTGATCATCTTTCTGCCCCAATTTACGTGCAATTATGCTTCCCGCACCGTGACCAAACATAAACCCAAATGCTTGAATAATAGCCATCAGCCCAAACACAACGCCAACCGCACCGCTGGCACTGTTACCAAGCTCGCTTACAAAATAAGTATCTGCCATATTATAAATATTTGTTACCAGCATACTGATAGTTGTGGGAATTCCAAGTGTAATTACAAGCTTAGGGATTGGCCAAGTAGTCATTTTATCATATTGATTTAATTCGCTTTTCTGTGTCATCTGTTCATCTCTTTTCAACATCTTTGGATTATAAAACCTAAGCGCTTTAGTTATTCATTGTTATTATTAAATTTAATTTTCTGTTACCTTATTATACCTTATATATCTTATAAAATCAAATCTAATATTTTCGTCATTTTCCGACATAAGTCCGTTTTATCGGACAGGTGATTTTGTAAAATGAAATTGTAAAGAGGAAACAACAAGGCAAAAAATATAGATATACGGAGGTATAAATTATGAAACTATTAGCTACTATGGGTGTTATTTATTTGGCTGGATTATTTCCTGTATTTGGGATTATAGCAGGGCTTGCGTTACTTTCATATCCTATAATAGTTTCTGCAAGATAAAAACAGGCGGATGATAATCCGCCTGTTTTTATTTATCATACACGCTTTTAACGCTTTCCAAAAGACTTTTCATCTCGTCAACAACGCTCTCAGGCGAAACAATCTTCGCCTTATCGCCAAAGCTCATAACCCACGACAAAAAGTGCGGACTTACTGCAACCTTAACACGACATATAAAGTGGTCATCCCCGTCTTTCATAACAGGTATATCTGTGCCAAACCTGTCAAACACTACGCCAACGAGGGAATTTTCAAACCTTATCGCAACCTCGATTTCATCTCCGCCAAACATCGAGAACATCTTTTTGGAATACTCCGAAAGGTCAAACTCATTATCGGTTACAACCCTATCCTCGTCGTTTATCTCTATACTGTCCATCTTATCCACACGGTAATGAACGTACTTGCCGTACTTTTCCTTGTATGTAATAAGATAATAATTTTCGTCATCCCACGTCATAGCAACAGGCGATTCTGTATAGCGCTCACCATTTTTTCTATACACCTTTTCCTTGTTTATATCAAGCGAGAAATACTTAAACGTTATCTGCTTATTGGCAGCAATCGCATCGTGAATTTTATCAACGTTATAATAAATCTTCTCGTTTAACGTCTTAACGCGGTTTGTTACAAACACCTGTCTGTGAAGCTTTTTTGCATTGGACTCGCTGGTTAGCTTTTCAATCTTTGAAATAAGCTCCATACTTTTCTTTCGTGTTATAAATTTTGACGCCTGAACGCTATCCACCAACAACTTTAATTCAGGTAATTCAAAATCCCTCTCGCCTATAAAATATCCGTATGACTTTCCTGCTTTAGTGCATATATCAAGTCCGTATTGCCTTAAATGTTCAATATCATCGTATATGCTTTTCCTCTCGGCAGATATTCCATAACGCGAAAGCTCCTCTATAATTTGCGGTACAGTAATGGTGTGCTCGTCATCTGTTTTTTCGAGTAGCATTTGCATTATATACAACATTTTTAATTTTTGATAAGACTGTTTCATAGTTTACTCCTATCCAAGCAGTACGTCCGACACAAGCATTACGCAAAAGCCTACCAATAGCGCATATGTGGCACCTCTCTGGCTTCCGTGCGCATGAGTTTCGGGTATCATTTCATCGCTTATAACATACAGCATAGTTCCACCTGCAAACGCAAGTGCGAATGGAAGTATTACCTCTGCTACACTTACTGCAAAAAAGCCAAGAAGTGTACCCACCACTTCAACAAGTCCTGTAGCTAGTGCGAACAAAAATGTTCTAGATGGACTTACACCCGATGCGAGCATAGGACCTATGATAACCATACCTTCGGGGATATTTTGAAGCGCTATACCGCCTGCTATAAGTAACGCCTCAGAGGTGTTACCCGAGCCAAATCCCACACCTGCAGCTATACCTTCGGGAAGATTATGAATAGCAATAGCTGTTACAAACAAAAGCACCTTGCTTAGGTTTGAACTCCCGTGGTTTTCAGGCTCTGCGCCAACAAGCTTGTGCATATGTGGAACAAGCTTGTCGATTAGATTTAAGCATATCGCGCCTGCAAATATTCCAGCAACGCAGACAGGAAGTCCAACATTTCCGCCATATTCTATGCTTGGCAGTACAAGTCCGAGTATCGCCGCCGCAAGCATTACACCTGCTGCAAACGACAATACTATGTCACTGAAACGATGTGATATATTTTTAAATAAAAATCCTATTACCGCACCAACGCAGGTAGCACCGCCCACACCAAGGGCAGTTATAAGTACCATATTCATTATAAGCACCTCCATTATTTATGATAATATTTCATTACTGTCAAGTACAAGCGTAAATGGTCCGTCATTTACAAGTGACACCTTCATATCTGCGCCAAACTCACCGCACTCTACTTTTCCAAAAAGCTCTTTGCATCTTGACTTAACGTGTTCATAAAGTCTAATTGCCACATCAGGACCTCCTGCATTTGTAAAGCTTGGTCTGTTTCCCTTTCGGCAGTCAGCATACAGGGTAAACTGCGATACTACGAGTACCTCTCCGCTAACGTTATCTATACTAAGGTTCGTTTTGCCGTTTTCGTCCTCAAATATCCTAAGCCGTGATATCTTTTCTATCATTTTGTCAGCAATCTCTTCGGTGTCAGTATTTGATACACCCATTAAAAGAAGGTAGCCCTTACCTATCTCACCAACTGTTTTGCCATCTATATCAACTTTTGCCTCAAGCACTCTTTGAAGTACAAATTTCAAGTCATTCGCCTCATTTCTTTAGTATATAAATATTTTACTATTTTTTGAGGTTATTTACAAGGTTTTTTGCTATAAAAAGAAAAACAGTCATCTTTCGATAACTGTTTTGAATTTGATTTTCATGTTCATAATGGATGCAATAAATAATGAATAAATTATTTATTTATATAGTCAAGGAATGTGAGCATTTCAATATCTGCAAGTCTTGAATTTGTAATTCTCTGCTGTGCACTAATTTCACGCATATAGGATTCCATTTCACGGTTATGAAGTTCCATAGATTCTGCCATACCACGCATCGTTGCTTCCATCTCCCAACGATGCTTTTGTTCAATATAAAGGTGTAATGCCTCTTTCATCGACTCCGCCAACCCATTTTCAATAGTATGTATCATATAGGATACAACCCCAATATCATCCCTGTAATCTAATGGTAAAAATTCTATACAATAATGGTTTTCTAAAGTAAACTTTTTTAATTCATCATTTATTTTTCTAATCTTTACATTATTTTCTACACAGGTTGGTGAGCCAACGCTATTCCAAAACTCTGTAGCCTTTTTTTCGGGCTCACTTTTTTGTTTTTTAGAATATTTTCTTGCTCCAAAAAAAACAACAATTGCTCCTAAAATAATCAAATATACAATAATATAATTTTCAATTTGACTTGCAATTAATCCGCCAATCATAAGCATCATTACTGTCGCAAAGAAAATCACTAAATAAATTGGTGCGGTATGTATCTTCTCCTTCTTAATGCGTAAATATTTTTGTTTACACGCTTCAGTATCTTTTTGAAATTTTTGTATTAAATCTGTATAACCATTATAAACATACAAATAGTCATATGCATCATATAACTTTTCAAGTAATTCTTCTTTCATTTATATTCTCCTACAACAAAATATTTCCTTCTCCATCCTTGGTAATCTTTCCGCAAAAAAGCATGATTCCGTCATAAATCGCCCAAAATGTTGATGCGATAGACAATATTCCAGTTAGCATCATAACCAAATGGATAACTCCTTTTTTTGTATATCCTAGGTAGAAATCGTGAATACCCATTGTACCCAACAATATAGCAAGTATTCCTGCAGTTACTCTATTTTTGTTGCTATACTTGTCTTCAAATCTGTCCTCGGGTGGAGCAACATACTGCTCTGCATTAAATTTCATATTCTCCATAATCGACCTCCAAAAAAATTAATTCCAAATTGGAATTTTATTTTATTATAATTCTGTTTTAGAATTATGTCAAGTATTTTTCAAAATATAATAAATAAAAATATTCTAAAAAGGAATTATTATTTATGAAAATAAGAAAACAAACATACGGAAATAAAAATTTGGTCGGCAAAAATATAGAACGACTGAGAAAAGAAAATGGAATCAAACAAAAAGATTTTATTGCGCAAATGCAAATTATGGGATGCGATATAAATCCTACAAGCTATTCAAAACTTGAAGGACAAATCAGAAGCGCAACTGATAAAGAAATTTTTGTAATTGCAAAAATTCTCAATATTCCAATAGAAGATTTATTTAATGATTAAAATTGAAATAGCGGCTTATGAATTGGCTGCTGATACCCTGCTAGATATATTAAATAAACGAGCATAAAAATACCGCTCCTATTATGGAGCGGTTTGTTTAAAATGGAAGGTCTTCGTCGTATAAAGTAGTTTTAGACTCAAAATTTATATAATCATCTACATCCTTGAACTTAACGTTTTTTATTGTTCCATCTTCCTCAAAGGCATTCTTATTAATTTTCAATATGTATTCAAAATCTTTTGTGACTTTTGAATATTTATAAATATCATTTACATCTGCAATAGGTGAAAAATTCATATTAGATAAAATCTCATCCAAAGCACTTTTATTAGATACAAGAACCCTAGCCTTCTTTAATCCGATATACTCAAAAATCTTTCGTGCAATATATCTTTGGGCAAATAGCGAACCATTAAATATGTCGGATATGTTACTACTATTTTCATCAAGTACCATAATAATTTTTTTTAGCTCATTTGACATTTCTTTTAGGTCATAATATGTAGTTTTTTCCGTGACAGAAGCTTTTTCTTGCAATAGTCGTTGAAACAATCCTGCAAATTGTTCTCTTAAGTATCCTGTAATATCATTTGATGACTCAAAAGGTATCATGGCGTTGTTTATTGATAATCCCTTTATTTCCTCTATAAATTTATGAATGTTAATATTATCAACAGCAACGTAGGTAATATCCGTTTTTTCTTTGTTTGCCATATATAATTTATTTTCGTTTAAAACAGTTTTGTCAACAAAAATAAAAACTTGTTTGTTGTTTTTAATAGCTGTTTTTATTTCTTTCATAGAAACTGAATAATCTTCTTCATTAGATGAAGAACCATATTTATTTCCAATAATTCCAACTAAAATGTCACATCGTTGAACCTCATCATAACAACTATCTTGTAATGCTTGGTCTGATGCATATGGTATATTTCCTCTATCGTTCATAATAGGGTCATATCCCATGTCTTTAATAAATCCTTCTAAATCATATCTAACCTGCTTTAAATCATAAAAAGTTGAACTAATAAAAATTCTTGGTTTAGCCATGCTTTTCACTCCATTGTGGTCAAAATTGTGGTCAAAAGACCATTTTATCATAAATGTATAAACAAGAAAAAATCCCACAAACCGCTTGGCTGTGGGGTTTCACTGTGGGTGCAGGGGCCGGATTTGAACCGACGACCTCCGGGTTATGAGCCCGACGAGCTACCAGACTGCTCTACCCTGCGATATTTAGTTTTAACAACGGAATTTATTATAACATATTAGTTTCAATATGTCAACATCTTTTTACCATATTATATGAAAAAATTGAGATTTTATACATATAAATCCTATTATTTATGATATTCTTCACCGCTGTTTATCTTAAATGCTCTGAAAATCTGTTCTAACAAAATCAGGCGCATAAGCATATGCGGATATGTGAAAAGTGAAAAGCTTAATTTTAAATCGCACATTTTCTTTACTTCGTCAGAAAGCCCGAGAGAACCGCCTATTATAAATGTAATCTCGCTTTTTCCAAGCACCTGTACATTTTGGATTTTGCTTGCAAAATCCTCCGACGAAAACTGCTTACCCTCTACACAAAGCGCTATTTTAAAGCTTTGCTCGGATATGTGTTTTTTAATTTTTTCTCCTTCAAGCTCTATAACCTTTTTCATTTCACCTTGACTTGCATTATCAGGAATTTTCTCGTCTGCAAGCTCTATAATATTTAAATTGCAAAATCTCGAAAGTCGCTTTGAATACTCGGCTATACCATCCTTTATGTATTTTTCCTTAAGTTTACCTACACATACTATATTTACTTTTAGCAAAGATTCTCGCCTCCAAAAAAGTCCCTTATGTGCAAATAATACCACATAAGGGACTAAAAATCAAATAATTCTTCTGTCATTAGCCTGGTTTAATCTACCTTTCTCTTCAGTATTAGCTTTTATTAATCCCTTTTAGGAATTAAAAGCTTTTGGTTTGGCATCAGCATATTATCAGGATCTATATCATTTATATCCGCAATATCCTCTACTGTTGTGCGATATCTTTTTGCTATATTCCAAAGTGTATCACCGCTTTGTACGAAATATATCACAATACTCGGCATTAGGTAATCATCTGTTAAATCTTCATTTACATCAATCTTTGATATAATGCTTACCTCTGAAATTTTAACCGCTCTTGCTGATATATCCGCTGATACTTTTATATCTATCTCTCGCGATTTACTTAGGCTATATGCCACATCTTCAACACTAATATTTACATACGGCTCTATACCGCCTTCATCTATTAAGATATTTGTCTTATGTGCAAATGGTATAACCTTAACCGCCTCGCACACAGGATATGCTTCGTTCTCTGATAAGTACTGTGCTGTTACTTTAATATTTCCTTCTACAACCAGTTTTCCCTCTGATGCATATACTCTCGAAATCTCACCAAGCGCTTTTGCGCTGTATACACTGGATATTTCAGGTTCTTCTACACCTATAGATATGGTATCTTTTATATCCAAGGACTGTGTATCAACTCCTGCAAGCGAACAAACGGAAGCTGAATCTGTATGTATATTTATATCTGCCTCTGGACTATATAGATCGGAAATAACATCTATCTGCTCATTTTCATAAGCAACTGTATCCACACCTATCGTCATATCAAAATCTATTATCGTTCTATCGCCGTCATTATCTTCAGCGATAGATACATCAAGTGATTCTACATTGTATGATATATCCGATATCATATCGTCTGATATACCGTTTACATCTACAATCTCAGTAAATGGAACATCCTGCTTTGTCACCTGAAGGTTTGAATTGACATCCCTATATATAGCCGATATATTTACTATTCCTTTTACAACCAGCTTGTTGTTTACAATCTTGGTATCTTTATCACAAAGAAACGCATCAGCTTTTATAATTTCGTCAATCATAGGCATTCCCTGTCCTATGCTGACTGTGTCACCTATCTCTATTACATCGTGTTGTGATACAACCGCATTAAATGTTTCTACCGTTTCGGTTTTATATGGAACAACCTTGTCACTGTCAACTTCTGTTACAAAATCTATATCAATTTTATTTACTACATTACAGTCAAATTCTATATTTGTCTGTACACTTAATTTTCGGCTGTTCTCTATATTACATATCACCGAAGACACCTTTGCCAAAATACTTGGCGAAACACTGTCCTGCGCTCCCGGTACGTTTAACGCCTGAGAAAATGGAGTGTCGTAATAAATACTTCTTACACTTCCCTCCTCATCATCACCGAGGTAAAGTATTTTAAAATTTATATCACCCGATACAGTTACCTTATCTTTCTGTATATATTTTTCCTTTACAACTGCGCTCGCATCTGCTAAAAGCACCTTTTTTATATCGGGCTTTGAATCGGGAACAATAATATATGTATACGTTTCCGACGAGTGTTTTTCATGGCATAGAACTTCATTTATCTGCAAGCTTTCACGTTTTAATTCTATAGACATCTTTAAATCCTCCTCAAGATTTCAAAATTATTGCTATAGAATATATATGCAAATACTGAAAGCTTATACCACTTTTTTACTTTTCATCAGAGATGGTGTCACATTTATCCGAATCACTGATTTTTACACACATTCTCATTGGAATCACACCCTTTCTTTTCTTTTGTATTTATATTATACCCAATATATCTTGCCCGAAACAAAATTTTTATTTAATATTTTGGTCTTTGTATAAAAATTGTATTAAAAATCCCGTTGGCTCTAAGGCTAACGGGACTTAAAAATTTTAATATCTTTTTATAATTTGATTTCGGATAGTTTGAATATCTTCCGGTTCATCAAGAAATTTCTGTGCAAGCATCATCATGCCATCTTCACTGTGATAGCAGTATGCAATACCACACTTCCTTGTTTCACCTGTTTTGAAATTTCGCACATCGTATTTGGCAAGGTGTATGCTCTCGCCCTTTCCGGGATACGTGGCAAAATCCACACCTGTTCCGCCAAGTGAGAGAGCTTCTTCAATTGCTTCGCAATCCTCGCTTGAAAGGAATTTATCGTCAAGCGGTATATCTACACCCATTCCGCTGTTTACCACTATCTCACATTCATCGCCTATAAATTCGTGCATTTGATCCTGCCAATCGCTTTTTGTATCCTTACCTTTTACATACATAGTTGTGCTGTAATATTCCTTGAAGGTATCAATGCTTTCGGTTGCACCGTCTATGTATTCTATATGGAACTTGTCCATTCCGTTTCGCTCATACACAAAGTTCCTGTCGTAGTACGAGCCGTTAAACGATGTTTCAAGATTTGTCACATCGCCATAATCGTCAAACATATAGAGCGCTATTGCATCTGCATCAGGTATTAGCGAAAGCGCAAGCACAGCCGTTTTGTTAAAACCTGTGTAATCTATATACCTGTGCTCAGAACGGTCAGCTACTTTAAATTTTACATCAATTCTGTCATCGCCTGCATCGTTCCAGATATCTATGCCTGAAATTTCATATTCTGTAGCATTTGCTAATTTTACAACCTTACCCACGGCAACTTTGTCGGTTATATCAGTATCCTTCATAGCATATAGCTCTTCCATATGTGAAAGCTCTACATTCTCCTTACCACCTAGCTCACCACGGAAAAACGCAGTTGCCGTAGCAGCTATAAGCGCAATAATAATTGCTGCTATAAACATTCTCTTTTGCATATTATTTCCTCCTTTTTATCTTGAAATCTTCTGCACATCAGCACCGATAAGTTTCACAAGCTCGTCAGGCGCTACCTCCACCTGATAACCTATCTTTCCCGCACTAAAGACCATAGCATCAAAATTCAAGCACGAATCGTCTATTACAGTTTTGTACTGCTTTTTCATACCAATCGGCGAACAACCGCCGCGAATGTAACCCGTAACCTTGTTTATATCCTTAACCTGTATCATTTCAACGCTCTTTTCGCCAACCGCCTTTGCACATGCTTTTAAATCAAGCTCGTTTAATACAGGAACTACAAAAACATAATAGTTTTTCGTCGGTGCAACCGTAACAAGTGTTTTGTACACTCTCTCAGGCTCTATGCCAATCTTTTTAGCAACCGATTGTCCGTCAAAATCACCGTCTGCATTGTATGTGTAAATATTATATTTAATATTATTTGAATCAAGAATCCTCATTGCATTTGTCTTGAAATTAGCCATATTCATCACCTGATATTATTTTATCATATGTTCTTTACACTGTAAACAAAAAAATCACTCTGCAATGCAGAGTGATTGATTCAATGTAAATTTTTACTTTTTTAGTCCCAATATTTCAGCAGATTTGTCTCTCATCTGATACTTTAATATCTTACCTGCCGCATTCATAGGGAACTCGTCGACAAACAAGAAATATCTTGGAACTTTGTGCCTTGCAATAGATGCATTACCAAATTCTCGCATTTCATTTTCGTCTGCTGTTTCACCCTTATGAAGAATAATCCACGCACAACATTCCTCGCCGTATCTCTCGTCAGGAACACCTACTACCTGAACGTCACGCACCTTTGGATTTGTAAGATAAAATTCTTCGATTTCACGAGGGTATAGGTTTTCACCGCCGCGGATAATCATATCCTTAAGTCTGCCTGTTACCTTGTAGTAACCATCGGGAGTTCTCATACAAATATCACCTGAATGAAGCCATCCGTCCTTGTCTATAGCCTGTGCAGTTGCCTCGGGCATTTTGTAATAGCCCTTCATAATATTAAATCCGCGAGCCACAAACTCACCGCTCTCGCCGTCAGGTAATTCCTCACCTGTTTCAGGGTCTATAATCCTGCACTCAACTCCAGGGAAGGCACTTCCAACTGTTTCAACTCTGTGGTCAAGGTCTTCGTTTACCTCACCCATAGTACAACCAGGCGATGCCTCCGTCTGTCCATAAACGGAAATAATCTCGCGCATATTCATTTCTACAGATGCTCGGCGCATTAAGTCTGCCGGACAGTTTGCGCCTGCCATAATACCAGTACGCATATATGAAAAGTCTGTTTTGGCAAAATCAGGATGGTTAAACATTGCAATAAACATTGTCGGCACACCGTTAAAGCAAGTAATGTGCTCGTCGTTTACACAAGCAAGTGACGATTTTGGTGAAAAATACGGAATAGGACAAAGAGTTCCGCCGTGAGTCATCATAGATGTCATTGAAAGCACCATACCAAAGCAGTGGAACATTGGCACCTGTATCATCATACGGTCAGCAGTAGAAAGGTCCATTCTGTCACCAATTGTTTTACCATTGTTTACAATATTTCTGTGTGTAAGCATAACACCCTTAGGGAAACCCGTAGTGCCCGATGTATACTGCATATTACATACATCATCAGGCTTAACAAGTGATGCACGTCT
Source organism: Clostridia bacterium (assembly GCA_045540815.1). Lineage (GTDB taxonomy): Bacteria > Bacillota > Clostridia > UMGS1810 > UMGS1810 > JAZQHR01. The sequence goes on from JAZQHY010000015.1 coordinate 23,156, forward strand.
GCGAACTTCTTCTCTTGGAACAAGCGATGAACGTGAAAGCATTTCTTCCCATGTTAAGCAGCCCTGCATTGAGAAGCCTGCAGTTACTACATTACGCAAAAACGGAAGGTTTTTCGAATATAGCGGCTCTCCGGGTGTTAGATTTTCAAGTTCAGGACAAAGCTCCTGAATAATCTCTTTATAGTTTATATCCTTGCAGTACTCAATCATAACAAGAGTATGAGTATCCGACTGCTTTAAAAGATACTCTATTTCGTGAATTTTGTACGCTGTGTTTACAGTTACAAGCACTGCACCGATTTTTGTTGTAGCCCAGAATGTAATAAACCACTGCGGTATATTTGTTGCCCAAACGGCTACGTGGTCTCCGGCTTTTACACCAAGCGATATAAGTGCTGCTGCGCACTCGTCAACATCACGTCTGAACTGCTCATAAGTTCTTGTATAATCAAGTGTTGGATACTTAAAAGCATACTGGTCAGGGTAGTTTTCTACCATTGTGTCAAGCACATCTGAAAAAGTCGCATCAATTACATCATACTTTTTCCACACAAAAGTACCCGACTTATCTCTGTTGTAATACGCGTGGTCAAAATCCTTTTTCTCACGGCGAAGTGATGACATATAGTTTGCAAAATGAGTAAGAACGATATCAGCATCATTTATTTCCTCGTTCCACGCCACGCATACAAATCCTTCAAAATTAAGCGAAGAAAGTGCATTTACTAAATTCTCAACAGGAAGCTCACCCTCGCCTATAAGTACTGTCTTTCCGTCTTTCATATCGCCAAGGCGGACATACTTTATGTAAGCGCCAAGTGTTTTGATAGTTGTTTCAGCTGTTTCTCCCGCACCGAAATATGTGCCCCTTACGTTCCATGAAGCACCGATAGCTGCAGACGAAAAGAAATTAATTATATCAATAACATTTTCTGTGTACGAAAGAAAACCTACTGTTTCAAATAGTATCATTACGTCGGCTTTTTCAGCACGTTTTATCGCATCTGAAAGCTTTTCTTTAAGCACGTCAAACGAGGTTTCATTTTCCACGCGCACTAGTACATACGACACACCGGCACTTGCAGCCATATCAACGTATTTGGTTACAGTTTCGGAAGTTACCACATCACTTTCAACAGAGTCAGGCAAACGAAGTGCAGACACTGAAAGATTTCTGTTTATAAGCTTTCTTTTTGCATCTGCTACGCGGTCACGACGAAGAATGCTGTCATAATGCTCTCTGCGTTCTTTTATAGCATCATATATTTCAAAACCTGCAAAACCATAATCATAAGTATATCGGCATATATCAAGGAACGATGCACGGCTCACATTTTTAGTTGAAAATACAATCTTCATATTATGCCTCCTCAAATACTATTTTGTTAAGCGCATTAACATATGCTCTTATACTTGCAGCAACAATATCTGCTGAAATGCCATTTCCTGAATAAAGCTTTCCATTGTTGCGAAGTCTTACGACAGCTGAGCCAAGAGCCTCTTTACCCTCTGTTACCGACTGAACCTGAAAATCGTCAAGCTCATAGTGGTAACCAATGCACTGCTCTATAGCACGAAATGCCGAGTCTATAGGGCCATCGCCTGTGCTTACACCACAAATGATTTCATCGTTACACTTTAATGTAACCTGTGACATAGAACCTGTAACGTTAGATGAGTTTGTAGTGTAGCTTTCAAGGTGGTATGTTGAAGGTGCCTGCATAGCAGAGCTTGCAACAAGTGCTTCAAATTCCTTTGCACCTACTGCGTCCTTCTTTTCGCATACCTGCATTAGCGCTTTATATACATTTCCAATATCCGACTCCGAAAGGTCGTAGCCCAAAACCTTTGCGAAATTTGCAATCTGGTCTAGTGTTGAATCAGCATCAAGAAGAATTTTCTTCTTATCACTTACAGTTTTTTCATTTTCATATACGTCGTGGTTTATGCTTGCAAGCATATCGTCTATGCTTGCGTGAATCTTTGTGTTGTTAAGTCCTGTTTCAGCACCAAGCTGAGCACTGCATGCAACTACTGCATCGGAAAATTCACCTGTAATAAGTGCATCTTTTCCTGCCATAGCACATTTAATTCCATCAGCGCCCTCTTTAATTGCTGCAAATGCTGAAGCAACACCCATATTTATGCGGTCAGATACCTGAACATATACAGGAATGCTTACCGCCTCTTTTACCATCTTTACAAGTGCTGCAATCTCTTCAGGAAGAGATGCACCTGCATCGTCGCAAAGTGTGATAATACCCGCGCCGTTTTTCTCTGCCTCTTTCGCCGCATTAACGATAAAATCAGCATCAGCTCTTGTAGCATCAAGCGCTGAAAATTCTACATCATCGCAGAAGCTTTTGGCAGCCTTTACAAGCTCGCCAATCTTTGTAATCATCTTATCAGCTTTAATATGATATGTATATTCCATCTGAACAGTAGATGTAGGAAGTTCAACCTGAAGGCGAGGTTTTTTTGCATCCTTAATACATTCCCATGCATCCTTAACTCTATCTATATCAAATCCTACAGGGATAGCAACCGATGCATTCTGAATATTCTGTGAAATAGTTTTATATACAATAGTATCTTCACGAAGATTTTTTATTGGGGCAAGCTCAACGGCATCTGCACCGAGTAAGTCCGCACAAGCAGCAATAGCTGTTTTTTCCCTGAACAGCAGTGCAACCTCACGCTCCATTGAAAGCTTTTTAAGTGTAATGTCAGTAGTGCTTAGTTTTTTCATTTCAAAAACCCCTTTCAAAATATATAAATATAGAAATATTTACCAACAAAAAAACGTTCCCGTCTCATTGTCGATTCAAAGAGACGAAAACGTATAATGCTAATGTTTCCGCGGTACCACTCTTCTTCATCCGTATTGGATGCACCTTAGATGCTAACACATCTTAACTCTGTAACGGGAGTTCCCGTCTGCCCCTACTTTTTTCATTTCACAGCAGCCACTCCGCGGTGAGTTCTGCAAACCTCTCCCAATGCCTCGCACCACCCGCCATCTCTCTCAAGGCCAAAGTACTTTGCGTACTATTCCGCTTCACAGTGTTCATATTAAAAGTAATTTTACCACATACTTTTTTATTTGTCAATATATTTTTAAAATTTTTTATATCAAGCTCGCCATTGACAATTGTCGAATTTTATGATATCTTGGTATAAACTGAATATGCGGGGAGCTTTCAAAAAGGCTGAGAGGGAATTGTGCATTCCGACCCATGAACCTGATACGGATAATGCCGGCGTAGGAATATATTTTAAATTGCAATTTTTTCGGAGATTATCTTTTTAGGTAATCTCCTTTTTATATTCAATCCAAAATCTCAAGTTCTGTATTCAGTTAATTTTTACATAAGGAGTGTTTTTATGACAAAAACCAAAAAATTAACTTTATCAGCTGTTCTAACAGCAATGGCACTTGCACTTATACTTATCTCCAAGCAATTGCCTGCCCCTTGGACACAAGGCGGATACATTACACTCGGAAGTATGGTTCCAATAATTCTGGTTTCAGTAATCTTAGGCACAAAATGGGGACTTGCATCAGGATTTGTTTTTTCGCTTATCCAGATGATGACCGACTTTTATCTTCCGCCTGCAACAACCTTTTTAAGCTTCATAGGCGTTATAATGCTTGATTATGTAATCGCATTTACAGTACTTGGTCTAGCAGGATTTTTTGTAAAACTAATGGGGAATAAACCTTGGGCTATCCCCTTAAGCGGAACAATAGTAACAGGATTAAGATACGTAATGCACGTGCTGTCGGGTCTTCTTATATGGGGAGCATTTGCCGATACCGACTGCATACCATTGTATGCCCTTATCTACAACGGCTCATATATGATACCTGAAATGATTATCACAACTGTAGTCCTAGCAATCATTGCACCAAAAATAAAGAAAAAATTTAATGTATGATAATTAAAGATTAATTTGGAAACCAAAAACAAGGAGGACACTTTTTAGAAAGTGTCCTTTTGGTTTAAATTTCACGTTTATAATGGATGCATAGTGTTTTAAGCCGATAAAAACCCGATTTAAATAACGCCTTAAAAGTCATGGCGACAACCGGCATCAATTTTATATTTTTCAAATATACATACAATCTCTTCTATTGCATCGAAATCAGAATAATTTTCATCTTTAATTACTTTTTGTATTTCGGACAGCATCTGCACGGCAGTTGAATCTGCAATTTGCGACGCATTAATTTCAAAATCCTCGATTCTGCAGTTTATAAAATCGGATATGTAGCTTTTTAGAAGTTCAACTTTTACATTCATTTCTTTACCCCTTAAATTAAAAAAGTGCGCAGCCGAAGCTACGCACGAAAAATGCATAACTCCGCTTGCTGCGACACAAGTTTCGACCAATTCCAAGGAATGCGAAAACAGAGCGTGCATTTTTACCGAAATAAAAAATACACCCTTGGTAATTGGCTAATATTAACTTGTGTCGCAGTTACAGTATAGCATATTAAGGTATAAATTGCAAGAAAAAAGACGGATTTCTTTTTTGAAATCTGTCTTTTTTGGAAAAGTAAACCATTGAGATAGTTTAGCCTTGATTTTTCTTTGCTGTGTTTATTGAAGAAATCAATACTCTTTTTATTTCAAGACAATCTTTAAGCAAAGACTCACACTCTTCGTTTGTCAGCACTTCTGATTTGACAAGCAATCTCAACCAATATTCAGTTTCAGCAGTTTCTTTTAACGATATATGTAATTTAGATATAAAGTCAGCCTTGCTTTGTCCGTAATTGGCCTCATTGATGTTTGCACCGATGCTCGTACCACTTCTAACTATTTGTTTTGATATAATTGTTTCCCTTTTATCCTTAACAAGATATCTTTGCAACTTAATTATCCTTGCTGCAAAATCTATTGATTTTTCGATTAAAATATTTTCTTTCACTTTCATCACCAATTATATTGTATCATCATTTTTAAAGAATTTCAATTATTAATTATTCATCAGCCGAAGGCGATTTCATCATTCATTATTCATTAAAAAATCCTGTCATATTTAATGAATGATGAATATTGAATAATGAAAAATGAATAATACAAAACAAAAAACCCTATCTTTCGACAGGATTTTTTGTTTTGGAGGCGCCAACCAGATTTGAACTGGTGAATAAAAGTTTTGCAGACTTCTGCCTTACCACTTGGCTATGGCGCCATATTTAATTATACTTTTCAAAATGCGAAACTATTACGCATTTATTTAAAAGATAAATTGAAAGACGCATATAACATACGTCTTTCAATTTATCATTTGGAGCGGAAGACGAGATTCGAACTCGCGACGTTCACCTTGGCAAGGTGACGCTCTACCACTGAGCCACTCCCGCATAAAAATGGTGCCTCCGGGCGGAATCGAACCACCGACACGGGGATTTTCAGTCCCCTGCTCTACCTACTGAGCTACAGAGGCTAATAATCTCAAAAAGGCGTTTAGCCTAATTGAGATATTAATGGCGATCCGGAAGGGGCTCGAACCCTCGACCTCCAGCGTGACAGGCTGGCATTCTAACCAACTGAACTACCGGACCGTATGAAGTTTTAAAAAGAAAGTGGTGGGAACAATAGGGCTCGAACCTATGACCCTCTGCTTGTAAGGCAGATGCTCTCCCAGCTGAGCTATGCTCCCATACATTCTCTCGTCAAACGACATTAGTTAGTATATCCTTTTTTCGCTAAAATGTCAATACTTTTTTTGAAATTTTTTAAAAATTTTTTTAATTTACAATTTTCACCTTAAAATCATTGATTAAATATCCGTTTTTTTGTATAATAAAGGTATAACTAAAAAAGGAAAATTTTATGGCTGAATATATTCAAAACGATACCGGTGTGTGTCCGTACTGCAAACGCCGTATACATACCACATACAACAAAGTGTTAAACCTTACCTATCGTAAGGATTTGCAAAAACAGATAAATCTTGAAACGCTAAACACATCTACCTGCCTTTTCTGCGATGAAGTGTTTAGGTTTGAAACGGAGATTTTTGCATTTGACCTTGAAAATAAATATGCTATCATCGTGAACAAAGAAGGCACAGAAGTTTATTATTCGCATCTTCGAAAAGATATATACGCACTTGCGTTTGGCGATGAGTTTAAACTTCGCTTTGTAAACACCTGTCTTGAAATGATAGAAAAAGTGCGACTTTTTAATCTTTCCCTCGACGACAGACAGATTGAAATATCAAAGCAATTTTATTTTGCAGATATAATGGACAATTTACCCGAGCATCACAGATTTTTGTTTACAGATATAAATGGTGATAACCTTACCTTTACACTATATGACGACCATGACAATGCGGTGCATACTGAAACAATAAATAAATCTGTACTTGATGATATATGTGTAAATACGCAAAGCACCAATTCGCCATTTGCCGTATATGAAAAGATAAATGGCATTTGGGCAAAAGACTATTTAAACGGAGGAAATGTAAATGAGCAATGCATTAGTAGGACAATCAGGAGGACCGACAGTTGCGATAAACGCATCTCTTGCAGGCGTTATCGAAGGTGTGATTGGAACAGATAAAATCGACAAAATATATGGTTCCATCCACGGTATCACAGGCATACTTGAGGACAGAGTAATTGAACTAGATGACGCATTTAAAGATGCAGAGAGCCTTGACCTTCTTGCATCTACTCCTGCTATGTACCTTAAATCATGCCGTTACAGATTAAAAGAAGAAGATATGCCTCGCCTTGTAAGTCAATTACAAAAATACGATATAAAATATTTCTTTTACATCGGCGGAAACGACTCAATGGATACTGTAATGAAACTTAACGCATACATAAAAGAGCAAAATCTTGATATTATCGCGATGGGAATACCAAAAACTATTGACAATGACCTCGCGGCTACCGACCACTGTCCAGGATTTGGCAGTGCGGCAAAATATGTTGCTACTACTGTATGCGAGGTTGCACGTGATTGCTTTATCTACAATACAAAAACTATAGTTATACTTGAAATTATGGGCAGAAACGCAGGTTGGCTCACCGCTGCTGCAGCACTTGCACGATGTGAAAACATGACCGCACCGCAATACATTTACCTACCTGAAAGAGCGTTTGACATAGATAAGTTTCTAGCTGATATGAAAGAAGGCCTTGATAAATACAATCACGTTATCGTGGCTGTATCCGAAGGTATAAAGGATAAAGACGGAAATTATATAGCAGAAAGCTCACTTGTAGGTAAAAGCGATTCGTTTGGTCACGCTCAGCTTGGCGGTGTTGCTAAGGTGCTTGAAGGGTATGTCAAAGAAAAACTTGGGGTTAAGTGCCGTGGCATAGAGATAAACGTTCTTCAAAGAAGTGCCTCTCACCTTGCGTCAGCTACCGATATTGCAGAAGCTCGAACAGTCGGCAAAAAAGCAGTTGAATTTGCGCTAAAAGGCGAGGGCGGAAAAATGATGATATACAAAAGAATTTCGTCAGAGCCGTATGAGATAACATATGAAGCATCAGATATAAACGGCATAGCAAACGCAGAAAAAATTGTTCCTGACGAATATATAAACGCAGAAGGAAATAACGTTACCGACGAATTTATAAAATACGCAAAACCGCTTATAATCGGTCAGGCAAAAACCTACGAAAAAGACGGTATGCCTGTTCATTTGTCACTATATAAAGGATAAAAAAGCTCCACTTTTTAAAATACGTTATCAGTATAACGGCGAAGAGATTGTACATTTCACATTAAGCTAAAAAAGGATGCATTTAAAATGCATCCTTTTTATATTACAATTATTTCTCTGCAAGTTTTAAAAGTATCTCGCTTGTGCGATTTATAAACTCGTTCATATCGTCACCTGATAGGTTTTTGTGCGAGAGCTTTGCGATATCGAAAATCTGTTTACATATAAGCTCTTTTACTTCCCCGTCAGGAAGGTCAAGTGCTTTTTTTACTATTGGGCTGTTTGAGTTTACCACAAGTGTTTCTTCCTGAGGCGGAAGTCCCATACCCATATTACCAAACATCTGCGCCATTTCCTGCATTCTTCTGCCCTCTTCCGAAAGCACAAACATTGCAGATATTTTATCAGATTTAAGATTTTGAACGTCTATCTTCATTTCGCTTGGAACTATTCCACAAAATAGCTTTGCAATATCTTCCTTATTATTACTCTCGCCTTCTTCTTTAAGGCTGTCTGCGATGTACGAGTCTACTCTCTTGAACTTCACATCACTTACCTTGTATTCAAGGAAGCTTACAAAATGATTGTCAAGAGCCGATGTTAATAGTACAGGCTCTATACCCTCTGTTTTAAGTAGCTCTATATACTGCGCCTGCTTGTCTGCATCGGTTACATAATATACTTCTTTTATCTCGCCATCTGTAATGTCCTTTAGCGACATATACACATTATCAAGCTTTTTGAAAAGAAGAATATCTTTCACTCTGTCATAGAACTTATCATCACGAAGGCAACCATATTTTACAAATGGGCTTATATCGTCCCAGTAACCTTCAAATTTTTCTTTCTCATTTTTGTAAAGACCTGTTAATTTGTCTGCTACCTTCTTTGTGATATGAGCCGATACCTTCGACACATAACCGTCATTTTGAAGGAAGCTTCTCGACACGTTAAGCGGAAGGTCAGGACAATCTATCACGCCCTTTAAAAGCATTAAGTATTCAGGTGTAACCTCTTTTATATTATCGGCTATAAACACCTGATTGTTGTATAGCTTTATCTGTCCCTCTATACTCTGTAGTTCGTGGTTAAGCTTTGGAAAATAAAGTATTCCCTTTAGATTAAATGGAAAATCTACGTTTAAATGTATCCAGAAAAGCGGCTCATTAAAGTCCATAAACACTTCTCTGTAAAACGCCTTGTACTCGTCATCTGTACACTCGCTCGGTTTTTTAAGCCAAAGCGGATTTGTATTGTTGATTAAAGTCGGCTTTTTATCCTCCGATGCGTCCTCTTCATCTTCTACGTATATTTCTATAGGCAAAAATCCGCAATATTTTCGAAGTGTGCTTTGAAGGGTATATATGTCAAGAAATTCTTCGCTGTCTTCTGCGATATTAAGCGTAATCACAGTACCGCGGTCAGCTTTAGCTCCTTCCGACATTTCAAACTCTGCGCCGCCGTCACTTTCCCAATGCACAGGCGAAGCGCTATCCAAATATGAAAGCGTGTCGATATACACAGTACCTGCCGCCATAAATGCCGAATAAAATCCAAGACCAAAATGACCGATTATCTGTCCTGACTTATCGTTTTCCTTTTCATATTTAGCAATAAAATCCTCAGCACCAGAAAACGCCACCTGATTGATGTACTTTTCCACCTCTTCGGCTGTCATACCTATACCATTGTCGGCTATTTTTATAGTTTTTGCGCTCTTATTTAACAATACCTTTATTTCAAATTTCTCACCTTCAGGAAGGCTTACCTCTCCCATATCCGAAAGTTTTTTAAGCTTTGTAATAGCATCTTGCGCATTTGACACAAGCTCACGAAGGAATATATCCTTATCCGAATAAAGCCATTTTTTAATAATCGGAAGAAGGTTGTCGGTATGAACTGAAATCTTTCCTTTAGCCATATTTTTTCACCTCATTAAAATGTAATAAATCCCCCACATAGCACTACCAAGTATGCAACATAACATCCTACCATAGTTACGCCCTGCCATCTTCTGAATTTTTGAGAGATAATTGCAGGAATAATCGCGATAGATATTACTGCTAAGCACACTGGCAAGTCAATAAATGCAGACTGTGCAGGTATCTGCAAAGTGCCTTTTGATATAAACGAACATACAGGCATTATAAGTGCAAGGTCTATTATGTTCGCACCAACTATATTACCGATAGACAGTGATGATTGCTTTTTAGATATAGCAGTAAGCGTGGTAACAAGCTCAGGTAGTGATGTACCTATAGCAACAAGTGTAACGCCAATGATACTTTTAGGTATACCTATTGCCTCTGCAAGTGCACTTCCATTGTCCACAAGAAGCTGTGCACCTGCTACTATACCTATGATACCAACGACAAACTTTGCAATGTTTTTTATTTTATCATTTTTTGTTGTAACAAGTTTTTCATCTGTATCGCTATTCATAACTTTTTTTGCGGTAATTACATTTTCTGCCATAAATACCGCAAACACTAAAATCATAATTATCGAAGGTACGATGGTAAGAGTTAGTTTTTGTGAAAATACAAGCAGCAGTGCGCATGCTAATATCAAAAGTGTACCTTTAAAAGCTATCTGGCTCCTTTTTACCATTGATGGCAAAGCCATAACTGAAATAGCCATAATGAAGCCAACATTTGCAGTAACCGAGCCTATAGCGTTCCCTGCAGCAATGTCAAGTTCTCCCTGATAGGTTGCCATAGTGGAAACAAGTATCTCCGGAAGCGTTGTAGCCATACTCACAATAGTAGCACCGATGATAAACTTTGGTATTCCCGACACTTCGGCAATCCAGCTCGCCGAGTCAACGAAGTAATCTCCACCTTTTATAATAAATATAAGCCCAATGATAAAAAGCACAAGTATAATAAGTGTGTTCATTTGTATTCTCCTTGTTTATTTATTGTAACTGCTAAGTAGTCCTGTCTTAATTCTCCATAGCTTGTCCGACAAATCCACGTAGTATGTGTGTGGATTTTCAAATCTCTTAACCTCGTCCCAAAGAGAGTCTATCTGCTCTTTACAATAGTTTTTAATTTCAGGAAGCGATGGTGATGTATAGACGCATTTGCCTTTTTCAAATATTGGCACTAGAAGATTTTTAACGGTATAATCTGTGATAGTTTTTCTCTTCCAAGTGTGTTCAGGGTCAAATATCTCATACTCGCCATCTTCAGGTATTGTTTCATTTTCAAGTGTAAGCACATCGGCTATCGCCTTGCCAGTATCTTTTGAATATAGTCTAAATACATTTTTCGCACAAGGCGTAGTTATCTTTGCGATATTTTCAGAAATTTTGATTTTCGGCACTTCCTCGCCGTCTTCGTATATAGACACAAGCTTATACACACCGCCAAATACCGGCTCGGATTTTGAGGTAATAAGTCTTTCGCCAACGCCAAATGAGTCTATGCATGCGCCCTGAGTAAGTATATCTCTTATGATATATTCATCAAGCGAGTTAGAAACGACAATTTTACAATCTTCCAATCCCTCTTCGTCAAGAACTTTTCTTATCTTTTTTGTAAGGTATGTTATATCACCGCTGTCTATTCTAACGCCTGCTGGTCTGTAGCCACGTGGAATAACCTCTTCTTTGAACGCCTTTATAGCGTTTGGAAGTCCTGACTTTAGTACGTTGTAGGTATCTATAAGTAGTGTACAACTTTGCGGATATGTTCTTGCATATGCCTTAAATGCATCAAGCTCTGTCGGGAATAACTGTACCCAACTGTGCGCCATAGTGCCAAGCGCAGGAATTTTATGCATTCTGTCGGAAATGGTACACGCTGTACCTGCACAACCTGCAAGATACGCCGCTCTTGCGCCATACATAGCACCGTGAACGCCCTGTGCACGTCTTGAGCCAAATTCCATAACAGGTCTGCCGTCTGCTGCACGAACTATTCTGTTTGCTTTAGTCGCTATAAGGCTCTGATGATTGATTGTCAAAAGAAGCATTGTTTCCAAAAACTGTGCTTCTATAACAGGACCTTTAACCTTTACCATTGGCTCGCCGGGGAAAATTGGCGTACCCTCTTCTATGGCCCATACATCACACGTGAATTCAAAATTTCTAAGATACTCTAAAAACTCCTCACAAAAAAGATTTTTAGAACGAAGATATTCAATATCCTCCTCATCAAACTTAAGATTTTTTATGTAATCTATAAGCTGTTCAACACCCATCATAACGGCAAATCCGCCACCGTCAGGAACTTTTCTGAAAAACATATCGAAGCACGCGATTTTATCTTTGTAGCCGTGCTCAAAATAGCCATTTGCCATAGTAATCTCATAAAAATCCATAAGCATAGTTAAGTTAATATTGTTATCCATTTTGTATTACTCCTTTTTCCTATGTATACTCATATGCACTATATCATTTTTAATCATATATTAGTCAAAAGGACTGCCGTATGGCAGTCCGTTGTTGGTTTTAATCACACTCCAAGTGCGTCCTTAAGCCAGAATTCTGCAATATCCATTGCCTTATACATACCTTCTCTTTCGGCCTTTTTCACTGTGGAATTGTTTTTTGTTTCTACAAGCTCGATAAATATATTATCTGCAACCTCTAAATCCACTATGGTTTCATTTGACATAACGGTCATTCTGATGTAATACTCACCGTTTACATCACCGTATATGATGTTATTCCCTCTCTTAACAAGCGGAAAATCTTTATATATAAGAACATCACTTTGTTTTTTCTTAGCCATGATTTCACTCCTTAAGCATTTTAGTCAAAGCACCCCTCGGGTGTACCAAATTTATTATTAACTTATTTTACCACAAAAAAACACTTATGTAAAGTTTTAAAAAAAGAAAATCGGAGAATTTACAAAAATTCTCCGATTAATTTATAATGACGCTCTTTAAATTGATTTATTTTATCAAACTACACCCTGAGCAGCCATAGCTTCCGCTACTTTTAGGAAGCCTGCAATGTTAGCACCTGCAACAAGGTCGCCTTCCATACCGTATTCTTTAGCAGCTTTAACAGAAGATGCATAGATGTTTTTCATTATGCCTTTAAGCTTTTCATCAACTTCTTCTGCGCTCCAGCTGTAACGCATAGAGTTCTGTGACATTTCAAGACCAGATACTGCAACACCGCCTGCGTTAACTGCTTTAGAAGGAGCAACTACGATACCTTTTGATTTAAGGAATGCAACAGCCTCGTTTGTACTAGGCATATTTGAAACCTCAACATAGTATTTAATACCATTATCAGCGATAAGTTTAGCCTCTTCTATACCAACCTCGTTCTGAGTAGCACATGGCATAACAACGTCAACCTTTTCGCCCCAAGGCTTTTTACCAGCAAAGAAAGGAACACCAAATTTGTCAGCATAATCCTGAACTTTGTTTCTGCAAGATGCTCTCATTTCAAGCATAAAGTCGATTTTTTCATCAGTAGAAATACCGTCTTTATCGTATATGTATCCGTCAGGACCAGAGATAGTAACAACCTTACCGCCAAGCTCTGTAAGTTTCTTTACAACACCCCAAGCAACATTACCGAAACCTGATACTGCAAAAGTCTTACCTTTAATGTCCTCGCCAAATGATTTTAGCATTTCAACAGTGTAGTATACAGCACCGAAGCCTGTAGCCTCAGGACGGATAAGCGAACCGCCGTAAGGAATACCCTTACCTGTAAGTACACCTGTAAATTCATTTCTAAGTCTTTTGTACTGACCGAATAGGTAACCAACTTCTCTTGCACCAACACCGATATCACCTGCAGGAACGTCTGTGTCTGCACCGATATGTTTAGAAAGCTCTGTCATAAAGCTCTGGCAGAATCTCATAACCTCATTATCAGATTTGCCTGTTGGGTCGAAGTCAGAACCACCCTTACCACCGCCCATAGGAAGACCTGTAAGCGAGTTTTTGAAAGTCTGCTCAAATCCTAGGAATTTTATGATACCTTCATATACAGACGGATGGAATCTAAGACCACCCTTGTAAGGTCCGATAGCACTGTTAAACTGTACTCTGAAACCTCTGTTTACCTGAACCTTGCCATTATCATCAACCCAAGGAACTCTGAATTTGATAATTCTTTCAGGTTCAACCATCATTTCTATAACACCTTTTTCAACAAGGTCGGGTCTTTTCTCAATAACCGGCTCAAGAGATTCTAAAACCTCTGCTACTGCCTGATGAAACTCAGGTTCTGCAGGGTTTCTTTTTTCAACCTTTTCCATAAGGCTTTTTAAATATTCATTTTTTAATGCCATTTTTATAGCCCCCTTTAAAAATTTTATAAAATAATTATACTCCTATGAGCATCTATTTGCAACACTTTTTTGACAAAAATCCCAAAAAAATTCAGTTTTATATCAAAATTTCACTTTTTTCATAAATATTTGCAACTTTTGGAATTATTTATTGCAATTCACAGATAATTTCCTTGCAAATATCAAGAAGATTTTCCACTGCGCTATCTCTATCGAGTGAATTTTCACACACATAGTCAGCTGAAGATTTATACTTACCTATTCTGTCATTATACAAATCATAAATTTTTGTTTTGTCTTTAAGTAGTGGTCGCCCCGAAAGTGATGAGTTGTTTAGTATGTTTTCAACAGGTGCGTCAATAAAAACAACTTTACCGCTATTTTTCATAACAGGTATATTTTCGGACACGGTTACTATTCCCCCACCTGTTGCTACAATTACATTTTCCATTTTTGAAATATCTAATAGACACTCCGACTCCACTTTTCTAAAGCCATCGTTTCCACTCTCGGCAAAAATCTCGTCTATGCTTTTTCCAATTTTTTCTACTATGTAATCATCAGCATCGATAAAGCCCATAGAAAGCTTACTTGCCACTCTTTTTCCAAGCGTGGACTTACCGCACCCCGGCATTCCTATAAGATAAATATTTCTCACTTACAGCACTTCCCCACTTACCAGCGCGTCTATCGCCATTTTGTATCCGTATGCACCAAAACCGCAAATCTGCCCTATGCACGCAGGAGCAGTAACGGAATTTTTTCTGAATTCCTCTCTCTTATGTACATTTGACAAATGCACCTCTACGCACGAAATATTTACACTCTTTATAGCGTCAAGTATAGCTATGCTATAATGAGTAAATGCACCGGGGTTTATGATGATGCCATCGTATTTCTCAGTATATGCCTTCTGTATGAAATTTACTATCTCGCCTTCGATGTTACTCTGTACACAGGTTAGACTAACATTTTTACCTTTAGCATATTCAACTACTTCTGCGCATATTCCTTCATAATTTTTATTTCCGTAAATCCCTACTTCCCTAATGCCGAGGAAGTTTAAGTTTACGCCGTTTATAAGCATTATTTTCATATTATCATACCTCCGTATATTTTATCGGTAAGTTCATCTATATACTTTTTGCCGTGCCATATTCCTTCGGAATACATCGCCTGTGAAACCAGCATATATAGCCCGTTCACAGCCTTTATACCTTGTGATAATGCTATTTTCATAAGCTTCGTTTCGGTTGGGTTGTATATTAAATCCACCACCGCACTAAACTTTATTTCATCAAGCGGTGTAGCATCGACGTTTGGATACACTCCCACAGGGGTGCAGTTTATAAGTACATCGCCCGATATATCATCATTGTATCCCATTACTTCAAGTCCTGAGAATTCACTCTTTCCGCGCGATACCATCTTTATGCTCTTTGCACCCATATCGCATACCGCAGTAACAACTGCCCTTGATGCACCGCCTGTGCCAAGGATTACAACGTCCTTACCATTTATATCCACATTAAATTTTTTAAACGTATGCATTATGCCGTAATAATCTGTGTTGTACGCGGAAATTATACCATCGTTAAATGAGATAGTATTTACCGCACCGATTTTCTTTGCCTCGTCGGATACCACGTCTACATATTTCATAACATCAAGCTTGTACGGAATGGTTACATTTATTCCTGTATATCCGCCGTTTATAATAGCTTTCATTTGCTCGTCAAAGCTATCCTTTGGTATTGGTAAAAGCTCATATGTAGCCTCTTCGCCTATAAGTTCAAAAAACTTTTCGTGAATTATTTTCGAATACGAGTGACCAAGCTTTTCACCGATAAGTCCATACTTTTTCATACACTCACCTCAACTTGTCCGAAACGTAGTTGCCTAAAAACTTACAGTTCTTGGTGTTTTTGTTTAGAAAATCTATTACTGTTCTTATCTTCTCATCATTTTCATTTCCTTCAAAATCTATAAAGAAAATGTATTCAAACGGATTGTTTACATCAGGTCTTGACTCAATTTTAGAAAGGTTTACACCCTTTTCATCAAATATGTTTAGTATCTGGTGGAGTTGACCTGGCTTATCGTCAATAGTCATAATAGCACTTAGCTTGTCTGCATCCTTGCTCACTATTTTCTTTTTGCTAAGCACTATGAACTTTGTAATGTTATTCTGATTAAAATTAATATTGTAATCCAAAACCTTAAGTCCGTAAAGCTCTGCCGCAGCAACGCTTGCAACCGCAGCGATGTCATTTCTGTCTGACTCACTTACATATTTTGCACTGATAGCAGTGTTTAAGTAAGGTATCTGCTTAAACGGTTTGTCCTTTAGATAGTCTCTCGACTGCATAAACGCCTGCGAGTGCGAGTACACCTCTTTTATATCCTCCATCTTTGTGCCCTCTTTTACAAGAAGGTTGTGATTTACCTTCACGCACACTTCACCGCAGATGTAGAAATCATATTTTACAAGAAGGTCATATACGTCTACTACCGCACCTGTTGTAGAGTTTTCAAAGGGTATTACTATGAAATCCGCATCACCATTTAAAAGTCCCATACAAAGCTTGTCAAATGTGTCATAGCAAAGCACGTCCTCAGGCATAGTTACAAATGGATATGCTTTAGAGTTTATGTATTTTTGTGTAGCCTCATAAGCAAAGCTTCCTGCCACACCTGTGTATGCAATCTTCTTTCTTGTGCCTATAAGTCCTGACTGATATTCTCTGCTTACTCTCATAAGCTGTGTGTAAAAATCGTTTAGATATGGTCCAAGGTCCTCGTTTTCAAGCCTTGCAATATTTTTCTCTATAACCGCCTGTTCACGTGAAGAATTAAGCACGGGCAGGTCGTGAGCTTTTTTGTATTCTCCTATCTGTCTTGCCACATTCATACGCTCTTCAAAAAGTCGTGTGATGTCACTATCGATACTGTCTATCTCGACTCTAAGTGTTTCTATATCCTTCATATCACTTGCCACCTTTATTCAAAAAATCAAGCATTACAAGTGCCGTCGCACACTCAACCACACACGCAGCTCTTGGCACTATGCACACATCGTGTCTGCCCTTTAAACTAAAATCAACATTTTCTTTAGTCTTTATATTTATAGTTTCCTGGCTCTTAAATATTGAAGGTGTAGGCTTAATAGCCACGCTGAAAACTATCGGCATACCGTTTGTAATACCACCGTTTATACCGCCATTGTTGTTGGTTGAGGTTATAACCCTGTCGCCGTCATAACGGAAGCTGTCGTTAGCATTAAAGCCAGTCATATTGGCTATATCAAAGCCTCTTCCAAACTCCACTCCCTTTACCGCAGGAATTGAAAACATCATCTGCGAAAGACGCGATTCAACCGAGTCAAAAAACGGCTCGCCAATCCCAGCATCTACACCTTTTATAACGCACTCAATCACACCGCCTAGAGAATCTCCTTCTTCTCTTGCTTTTTCTATCTTCGCCATTATAGCCTCGCGGTTATCTTCGCTTAGAAGCGGAAACTTCTCTGATTTTATTTTTTCAAGCTCTTCTATGCCATTATCCATATCAAGTACGCTTTGCATATTGATATCAGAAATCCCCCTAATATGCGAATACACATTTATGCTGTACTGTTTTTCCAGTATCTGCTTTGCTATAGCGCCTGCCACCACTAAAGGAGCAGTAATTCTTCCCGAAAAATGCCCTCCGCCTCGATAATCGGAAAAGCCGCCGTATTTTACAAATGCGGTGTAATCTGCGTGACCGGGGCGCATATTGTCCTTTATATCGTCATAATGGCTTGAGTGAGTGTCACTATTTTTTATCATAAACGCCAGCGGAGCACCGTTTGTTTTGCCGTTAAACACCCCTGAAAGTATCTCATACTTGTCAGGCTCTGCTCTGTTTGTAGAGTATGCCGCTCTGTGATTTCTTCTTATAAGCTCTTTATCGATAGCATCAAAATCAATCTCAAAGCCTGCAGGAAGTGAAGATATTACACCGCCTATTGCATTGCCGTGCGATTCGCCAAATATTGAAAATTTTATATTATTTCCCCAAACACCGCTCATAGTGTTTCCTCCTCACCAATGCTTTTCTCCATAAGCCTATCAAAATCCTCAAAGAATTTTGGATAAGATTTATTTACGCATTTTGGATTTTGTATTACCACATCGCCGTCACACACAAGTGATGCAACTGCTGCAGTCATAGCTATTCTGTGGTCATTAAATGTATCTATCTCGGCAGGTTGTAACCTGTCTTTTCCGTTTATTATTATCTCGCTTTCGGTAGAGGTAATGTCCGCGCCAAATCTTTTTAGCATATCTACTGTCGCCTCTACTCTGTCGCACTCTTTTATGCGAAGGCGCTCTATATTTTTTATAACTGTTTTTCCCTTGGCAAGCGCACACGCAAGTGAAAGCACGGGCACTATGTCAGGAAATTCTTTTGCATCTATCTCGCCTATCGCCTTTAACTCCGACTTTTCTGCACATAGCACGTCGCCGTCAAAATATATTTTTCCGCCCATAGCCTTAAGTATATCTACTATAGCGCTGTCACCCTGACGGGTTTTAGTGCCAAGATTATGAAGACGTATACCGCCGACAAACATTCCTGCCACAAGGAAAAATGCCGCCTGTGAATAGTCACCCTCTGCCACAAAATCCCTTGCAGTGTATTTCTGATTGCCTTTTATTTTGTACTGTCTGCTATTTACCTTTTCTATCTCTATGCCTGATTTTTCGAGCACATCGAGAGTTATATCGATATATGGCTGTGATTCAGGTTCTGACGTGATGTTTAAAATAGAATCACCCGCTAAAGTCGGAAGTGTGTATAGTAGCCCTGTTATAAACTGCGAACTGATATTTCCTGCTACTTCTATCTCGCCATACGGCATCTGTCCGTCTATGTCTATGTACTCACCAGGTCTGTAATCATACGGTACACCAAATTTATCAAAAATCTGGGCATATACGTTTAGCGGTCTTTTTAAAAGTGTGCTTGTACCCGTGAGTCTTACTTTGTTTTTCTTTGCTATACTTACAGGCACCATAAATCTAAGTGTAGATGCTGACTCTCCGCAGTTAAGCACTACGTCTTTTCCATACCCAAGTCCGCCGTTTATCTCTATAGTATCACCATCGAGTGTATAGCTTGCACCAAGGTTTTCTACACAACTAAGCGTTGCATCTATATCATTTGACATACTTACATTTGATATTTTTGACACACCCTCAGCAAGCGATGCCGATATGATGTATCTGTGTATATATGATTTTGATGACGGAATATATATATCCGCGTTTTTAATTTTTCCTTTATGTAAGATAAGTTTTTCCATAAAAATGCCTCTAATCTATCAAAAATGTGTTCTTTCTATCCATTTTCATTATGTCACAAGTGCCTATTTCCTTAAGCACTATGTAATTTATACTTCCGCCTGCGCTCTTTTTGTCACGAAGCATAATGTTTGTAGCAGTTTCTTTGTCGATAGAGTAATCGTCAAAGTACAAGTCATATTTCTTTAATATGCTTACTATTTTATCATAAGTACCTACTTTCGTGATACCCATTTTTTCTGTTCTATCGGTAATGCGTGCCATACCTATGGCAACTCCCTCACCGTGAGTATAAGTTTCGTAGTTATATGCACTCTCCACCACGTGGCCATACGTGTGACCAAAGTTTAGTATCATACGTTTGCCTGTGTCAAACTCATCTTCTTCTACCACCTGACGTTTTATATCCACGCAGGTGTAGATGATTTTTTCAATGTCGAGTGTGTCTTTTTCAAGCTCGGAAAACAGCTCCTTATCCCAGATAAGTGCGTATTTTATAACCTCCGCCATACCATCGTTGAATATTCTATCCGATAAGGTATCAAGCATATCGGGGTCGATTAAAACCGCCTGTGGCTGATAAAAGCTTCCAACCAGATTTTTACCGCTATCAAGGTTTACTGCAACCTTTCCTCCAACGCTTGAATCAACCTGTGCAAGAAGGGTTGTAGGAATTTGTATAAACTTTATTCCTCGAAGGAAAGTCGATGCCGCAAAGCCTGATATGTCACCTACTACACCGCCGCCAAGTGCGATTATATAATCACTTCGGGTAAGCTTGATTTCAGCCATTTTATTATAAATATCTGTAAGGTGCGATATTGATTTTGTCTTCTCTCCGTGCGGAAGAATCATCACTTCAAAATTCACTTCTGCCTCTGACAATATAGCTGAAAATTTGTCACCATATATGTTCCAGACGTTATCATCTGTTATAACAAATGCGGTGTTTTCGCCTACAAAATCCTTTATAATACTGCCCGACTTTTTTATAAGGCCTTTTTCAATTGTAATGTCATAATTATGACTTTTTGTTTTAACTGTTAATTTCATTTTTGCCTCCGAATTTTACGAGAAACGGGCTCATATAAATGAGCCCGAAAATTTTAAAATATAAGTTTATATACCCATTTATATTAGTCGTTAATTTTTACCTGCTGCCAAAGTTCTGACTGTTTTTTCACAAGTGTTTTGTCATACTTAAATACTTCCATATTATTTAGTGCAGATATATCAGGGTATCGTAATGGATTGTTTTTCACATCGTCCGAAAGAAGCTTTTGTGCTTCAACGTTTGGTGTTGAATAGCCGATATAGTCTGCGTTCATCTTTGCAATGTCAGGTCTTGACATAAAGTTTATAAACAGCTCGGCTTCCTTCTGATGCTGTGATGTTGTAGGGATTACCATAGCGTCAAACCAAAGATTTGAGCCTTCTTCAGGGATTGCATATTGAAGATTTTCATTCTCTGCCATACAGTAGAATGCATCGCCCGACCACGCAACTGTTAGCGCTCCCTCTTCGTTTATCATTTTATCCTTTACCTCGTCACCACTATATGCAAGAACAAGGTCTTTTTGTTCTACCAAAGCATTTTTTGCAGCCTCAAGTTCTTTATCATCAGACGAATTCATAGAGTAGCCAAGCATTTTAAGAGTGATACCTATAGTATCTCTTTCGCTGTTTAGCATAAATATTTCTTTTGCATACTTTTCATCCCAAAGAACCTTCCAAGAGTTAACAGGCTCTTTTACCATTTCTTTATTATAAAGTACACCCATAGTACCCCACATATACGGAACGGAATACTCGCCTTTCGGGTCATAGTCGTGTCCCATATATGCATCGCCTATGTTTTTTATATTTGGGATATTTTCAAAATTAATCTTATTTAAAAGACCTTCTTCTATCATTCTCTGTACCATATAGTCTGAAGGGAACACTACGTCATACGAAGAACCGCCGTTTGCAACCTTTACATACATTTCCTCGTTTGAATAGTATGTTTCGTAGTTTACACGTATGTTTGGATATTCTTCCTCAAACAAATCCAAAACATCTTCGTTTATATAGTCGCCTACGTTATAGACATTGATAACTGTTCTGTCGTCGCCGCAACCTGTGAAAAGTGCTAATACAACAGCTATTACAAGTACAAGTGATAAAATCTTTTTCATTTAATTAATTCCTTTCAAGTAAAAATTAAGACATAAGAACGTTTTTGGATTTATCCTTCGACGTACGTTTGTTTATAAATAAAAGAAGTGATACAACCACTACAAACATTATAGTAGAAAGTGCATTTATCTTTGGATTTAAGCCTCTTCTCGCCATTGAGTACACGTATATAGAAAGGTTTGACACTCCGTTTCCTGTTGTGAAGAAGCTTATTACAAAGTCGTCTATTGACATTGTAAACGAAAGTAGCAGTCCGTTTATAATTCCAGGAAGTATCTCAGGGAAAACCACACTTTTAAACGCATACCACGGCTTTGCACCAAGGTCAAGCGCCGCCTCGTATATGTTTTTGTCAAGCTGTGTTAATTTTGGAAGTACCGAAAGTACCACATATGGTATATTGAATGTGATGTGTGCAAGCAGCATTGTAACAAATCCTCTTGGAAGCTTTATGGCAACAAAGAGTATCATTAGTGCAACACCTGTTACTATATCGGGGTTTACCATAGGTATATTTGTAACAGTACTTATCGCAGAGCGAAGTGTTTTATTTTTAAACGCCTGTATGCCAAGCGCCGCCGCTGTACCTATAACAACCGCTATAAGCGATGATAACACCGCTATTATTATGGTATAATTAAACGCCGACATAAGCGCTCTGTCCTCGAAAAGCTCCACATACCATTTAAGTGTAAATCCGCCAAAATTACCACGTGATTTCGACTCGTTAAAAGAGAACACCATAAGTACTACTACAGGAAGGTACAAAAACATAAACATTACAAACATATATATGCTTTCGATTACTTTTTTAAGTTTAGATTTCATATGCAAATTCCACCGCCTTCCTAAAACATCGACACGTTAGTGTCATTTTTGTTGAAAAGCTTCATAATCTGCATACTTAGAAGCACTATAGCCATCATAATCATAGATACCGCCGAGCCAAAGTTCCAGTCGTATGCTACAAGGTACTGTTCCTCAATAAGTGTACCTATATACATATCGTGACCGCCGCCAAGAAGTGCAGGCACTACAAACGATGTAACCGCAGGTAGAAATACCATAGTCATTCCTGATATAATACCGGGAAGGCTAAGCGGAAGTGTAACCTTTCTAAACACGTTAAACGAGTTTGCACCAAGGTCCTCTGCTGCCTCGATAGTGCTTTTGTCAATCTTTACAAGCACCGAATATATAGGCAGTATCATAAACGGAATAGAGTTGTACACCATAACGAGTAACACCGCGCCCTGAGTGTATAATATGTTTACCTCGGGAAGACCGATTTTCTCAAGTATGTTGTTTAAAAGTCCATTTTTCTCTAGGATTGTAAGCCACGAATAAGTACGAAGAAGCATATTCATCCACATAGGAAGAACGAATAATAAAAGCACACTGCTTTTTTTGTCTGTGCCGTTTCCTCTGTCACGATTTGCAAGAATTGCCGCTATAGGATATCCAAGCAGCAGGCACAAAAGCGTACTTAAAAACGCTATATAAAGTGACTTTACAAGCACCTTTAGATACATAACGTCAAAAAATTTTATATAATTGTCTATTCCAAATGTTTCGGTGCCGTCAGGAAGTACCACCTTGAAGCTATACACAAGTACGAGCACTATCGGTACCAAAACGAATATAAGCATCCATAAAAGATGAGGATATGCCTGAAATCTCTTATACAACTGCCTGTCCCCTTTACAAAGATTTTTTCATTACCTGAATATCAAACGGTTTTACGCTAAGACCAACCATTTCGCCAATCTCATGACGAACTGTGTTGTGTATCATAATGCTGTAGTCACCTGATTTCACCATCATTTCATAGTGAACGCCTTTGAATATCACAGACTCAACCTCGCCCGAAAGCATACCTTCTTCAGCGTCAGTCACTATCCAGTCCTCAGGTCTGATTACTATATCTACAGGGTTATTTTCGCCAAATCCCTTATCCACACATTCAAAGTCTTTTCCGCAGAAATTTACTAACAAATCGCGAATCATAGTTCCTTCGAATATATTGCTCTCACCAATAAAGTCTGCTACATAAGCGTTCTTTGGCTCGTCATAAATGTCCTTTGGTGTGCCTATCTGCTGGATAGTACCCTCTTTCATTACCACGATGGTATCCGACATAGTAAGTGCCTCTTCCTGGTCGTGTGTAACATATATAAATGTAATGCCAAGCTCTCTTTGCATATTTTTAAGCTCTATCTGCATACCTTTTCTAAGCTTTAAGTCAAGCGCTGCAAGAGGTTCGTCAAGCAGAAGTACACTTGGCTCATTTACTATAGCTCTTGCTATTGCAATTCTCTGCTGCTGACCGCCTGATAGCGAGTCTATGCTACGATTCCCATAGTTTTTAAGATTAACAAGCTCAAGTACTCTTCCTACTTTCTTATCAATCTCTTTTTTGTCCATTTTCTTTATCTTAAGACCAAAAGCAATATTATCGTACACGTCCATATGCGGAAAAAGCGCATACTTTTGAAACACAGTATTTACCTTTCTCTGATACGGCGGTATACTAAGTAAATCCTTACCCTCAAAAAGCACACTTCCCGATGTAGGATTTTCAAAACCTGCAATAATTCTTAAAAGTGTAGACTTACCGCAACCCGAAGGGCCAAGAAGTGTAAGAAATTCATTTTTATCTATATATAGGTTTATGTCACGAAGTGCGTCTGTTTCATCAAACGTCTTTGTGACATTTTTTAGCTCAATAAGATGGTTAGACATTATTTATCCTCCATATATCAAAAAGTAGGTGGTGTGGATACCCATAGCACAGATGCTGTGGTTTTATTTTTATTGGAAATATAATGAGTCTGATTTGGTTTAAAGTAGAAGCTTTCATTTTTACCCACTTTATATTTTTTATTTCCTATATGAAGCACTACCGAGCCGGAAAGCACATATCCAAACTCCTCGCCATCGTGAGGATCGTCTATGTACGACGATCCGCCCTCTTCAAGCTCTATTATAATAGGCTCCATACTATTTTTCTGTGAATTTGGCACAATCCAGTTGATGATGTTTTTATCTTCTTTATTTTCCTTTACAAAAACATCGTCTTTTTTGAACACTACATCATCGTCTATATCGTCGTTGAAAAAATCCTTTAGATTAGTACCAAGGCACTGAAGTATATCAAAAAGGGTAGATATAGAAGGTGACGCCAAATCCCTTTCAATCTGGGATATAAATCCCTTCGAAAGCTCGCACCTATCTGCAAGCTCCTCCTGGGTAAGTGCATTTTTTATTCTTAACCTTTTAATTTTATTTCCAATTTCCATTTAAAAGCACCACACAAGTTTTTATTATTAAATATTTTGTTTATTTTTACTAAACAAATTTATACAAAATATATTATATTCCCTCGTGCACTGTATGTCAATAGATTTACGCAAAAATTCGTCATAATTTTTGTTTTAAATTTTTCTTGCATTATTTAGAAATTTGTGGTATCATATATACATTAATTATGCAATATAATATAGGAGGTGTATATAGATGCTAAATACTATACTTACAATCGTACACGTAATACTTGGAATAATCCTTGTGGCTTCTGTACTTATGCAGTCAGGTAAGCAGGCAGGTCTATCTGGCTCTATCGGCGGCGGTGCAGAAACATTTTTCGGAAAGAATAAATCAAGAACTCTTGACGCAATGTTCGCTAGAATAACAACTGTCGTTGCAGTTTTATTCCTTGTAACATCTATCGTTCTTTCACTACTACTTAAATAATTTAAAAAGCACAAAAACCGACAGGAATTTACCTGTCGGTTTTTTATTGTAAACACAAAATATATTTTAAAAATTCACAAAATTTTATTTTCATAAAATTAATAAAATTCATTTTTTTACCTTCATATTTTGACATTTTGCACATCATAAATGTACTATAATTACCATATACTTAATGTAGCAGCATTATCACAATAATCCGCAACCCGGAGGGACGTATATGAAACCCGTTATATACATAGATGTGCTTTTTTTAGTTAATTTTTTTATAAACTGCACGCTTCTTTTAATTTGTGCAAAAATCTTAAAACGTCAGTACAAAGCTCACAGGCTGTTTTTAGGTGCAGCGCTTGGTGCGGTATATGCAGTGTGTATGTTTTTCCCCAAAATGAAGTTTATGTACACGCTTTTGGCAAAGTTTTTAATGTCGCTTTTAATCGTTTCATCATCTTTTAAAATTGTGAAATTATCCCTTTACATAAAAACTGTTTGCACATTTTATCTTGCGTCGTTTACTCTTGGCGGAGGACTTATGGCGCTTGTGCATTTCACAAATACCCAAAAGATGACAGGTACCGTTATGAATAACGGCATTTTTTATTTTAATCTTCCGTTTGGAACGGTTTTGATAGCCTCGCTTATAGCTTACATTCTCATTTCCATATTTTGCAGGATATACAAAGAGAGCAAAAACACGTCATACAAAGAGGTATACGTGTACATAGGCGGTAAACACACCTGTTTTCGTGCGCTCATAGATACAGGGAATATGCTGTCAGAGCCTATTTCAAACACACCTGTTATGGTGGTAGAACTTGAAAAACTAAAAACGATTTTACCTGAAGAATTTTATGATGTATTAAGCAATGGTAGTGCAATGGACTATATTGCATATGAAAATACGCCATCTATTTTTGAATCAAGACTCCGTATCATACCATACTCGTCGCTCGGCGAAGAGAACGGCATACTTATGGGATTTAAACCAGATGCAGTGAAAATATCTGACAAATGCATTACAAACATAATAATCGGTGTTTACAACCGCAGTCTGTCGGCTACATACGAATATGATGCGCTTCTAAACCCCGAAATACTATCACAATGAATATTATGGAGGAATTACCCATGGATTTTTATAAAAATATACGAAAAAAATTTTTATTTCTTCTTATAAAGCTTCGTCTTTTGTCAAAAGATGTCCATTATATAGGCGGGTCTTTGGCACTTCCGCCACCCCTTTCAAAAGAAGAAGAGGCATCGCTGATAGAAAGACTTGCTACCGATTCACACGAGGTGCGCACAACGCTGATCGAAAGAAATCTAAGACTTGTGGTGTACATAGCAAAAAAATTTGAAAGCACGGGAGTCGGTGTAGAGGACCTTATATCAATAGGCTCAATAGGGCTTATAAAGGCGATAAACACCTTTAAACCTGACAAAAACATAAAGCTTGCCACTTATGCGTCAAGGTGTATAGAAAACGAAATACTTATGTACCTAAGGAAGAATAGCAACCGACGTGTGGAGATATCAATAGACGAGCCGTTAAATGTCGACTGGGACGGAAATGAACTTCTGTTATCCGACATACTCGGCACTGATTCAGATGTGATATATCAAAACATCGAAAACGAGGTTGACAGGGAGCTTTTAAGCATTGCACTTGAAAAGCTTTCAACTCGTGAAAAAACCATAATGGAGCTTAGATTCGGTGTAAAAAGCGGTGTATCGAAAACACAGAAAGAGGTTGCCGATATGCTCGGTATATCGCAGTCATACATATCGAGGTTGGAAAAAAGGATAATAGGAAAATTAAAAAAAGATATTTCCAGAATGATATAGAAAAGAATAAATTTAACACAAAACATTCTATGAAAAAAGACAAGGTTTAAAACCTTGTCTTTTTTGGTGCCGATGGCCGGAGTCGAACCGGCACGGTATCGCTACCGGCGGATTTTGAGTCCGCTACGTCTGCCAATTCCATCACATCGGCGTGAAATTACTATGATATAATAACACAAATTTCAAATAATTTCAATAGTTAATTCAAAAAATTTTACAAAAACAGGTTTAAGATAAAGTTATTGTTATACATTTCAATAACGTATCTTGACATTTCAACAAAATTTATAATACCTGCTACAGGCTTTGTAAATGAGAACACGCTAAGTACTGCAAGTATCACATAAAGCCATATAACACCTATAAATATACCGCAGAAAAAGCCGAGGTATTTATTTGCCTGTTTTAAGAAAGGCAGTTTAGCACACACGTCTATAAGCTTTATAAGAAGTGACACTACTATCTTCGAAAGTATAAACAAAAGTATGATGGCAAGGATTGTAAGCAGCAGTCCTGTTATCATTTCAGCTATAACAACCGCACCTGAAGATACGATTTCTTCAGATTTAAGTACTATATCTTGTATAAATCTTGGTATTCCCGATATGTATCCGCCGTTTGCCTCAACCATTTCTTCGGCAACTCTAACCGACAGTGCATCGGTAAGTATTCTGCCAAGCGGTCCGTTTTTAAGGAAATTGGCAAAGCTTTCATAAAAGAAGAACGTAGCCATAACAGATATTAAAAACGAACACGCATTTAATACCGAATATATAAGTCCTTTTTTAGAAAAATACCTTCCGCACCAAAGCAGCATTGCCAGTGCTAGTATATCAATAATCATAATTATCTCCCCTACTATCTAAGGTTTATAAGCTCTGCACTTGAACCGCTAACAACAAACGCAGACCTTTTATTTTCAAACAAAAGCGCGCTTTTGATATCTTTATTTAGGTTAAACGTCTTTTTCTCGTTTCCGTTTCTCGATATAATCTTAAGCTTTCTGCCAAGTGTAAGCATAATCTTTCCGTCAACAACATCAACACCTGTTACAGTTTCTTCGCTATCAAACACACCGCACTCTTTGCCCGATGCTTTATACACCTTAACTACACTGCCGTGTACTACCGAATCGTCCTTGCTGAACACAAGCACCATATTGTTTGGTGAGTTTATGTTAAACGACGTTAGCTTCATATTGCCGTATGGCACGTCAAACACCTTTTCGCCGATGGCATTGTAGCCGTAAAAACCTGTATCGCTTACTGCAACCACTCTGCTTTTACTCACATATGCGATATCCATAACTATACTGTTTTCAAGTACGTGTCCAACGTGAGGTTTTTCCTGCGTGAAATTAAACATCATCACACCGCCCGACACCGAGCTTTTGCTAAAATCGACTGTTGCAACAGTCATACTTTTGTTGTTTGGTGAAATCTCCGCGTCAACAACATAGTTTTCTGCGCTGTGCCATCTGTATATAATTTCACAGTCAGGCGAGTATACAGTAACCAGCGATTTGTAACCTGTTTCACCTGTAACTATACAAAAATATCCGTTTTCGTTTATAGAGGCGGTAGCTATTTCGCCTTCTGTTTCCACCTTCTGCGTAGATTTGCCGTCGGTCACAAGTGCAACCTTCTCATTCATATAGTATATGACAGCTCTTCCTCCATTAGACCTTATAAACGGATTTGCACCATTTGACTCTATACTCCATTTTGACACAAGCTTGTCGTTGTACGCATATGTGCCGTTATTTTTCACCATAACGATGTTATTTCCGCATCTGCCAAAATCGTATGCTTCGTTTGCCTCGATTGGAATAGTGTCATATCCTGACTCGACGTCCTTTTCTCCGCCTGAAGATATACCCGCAATTAGCTTTATACCAAATATTATAACGGCTAAAGCTACTATACCTATAACTATTTTTATAATGGTATTTTTATTTATATTTTTCATAAGTATATCTCCTTTTTTAATACTCTATTTCATAAAGAAAAAGCCCTTGCGGTGGTGCGGTCTTTCCTGCTTTTGTTCGGTCCTTCGCATTTATTACTTCCGCGATGTCGTCTATCTTGCCCATACCCACGTATATAAGTGTGCCCGTGATTATCCTTACCATATTATAAAGATATCCATCTGCGGTTATATACATATTTATAAAATCGCCCTCACGCAAAAGCTTTAAATCGGTAACTGTCCTCTCGGTGCTTACAACATCGCTCCCAGATGCCATAAATGATGCAAAATCGTGCGTGCCGACTAGCTTTTTTGCCTCATTGCACATTTTATCAAAATCAAGGTCGTATGTAACGTGCCACGAATACTTTATATTAAACACGTCCGGCACTTTTGATGTATTTATTCTGTAAAGATATGTTTTTTGCTTGGTGGAAAAACGCGCGTTAAAATCGTCTGGCACTATTTCGCATTTTTCTACACGGACATCGGCAGGAAGGCACGAATTAAGTGCGTGAGGTATTTTCTCGGGCGAAATAGATGTGTCCGACATAAAATTGCACACATAAACTCTGGCGTGAACGCCTGCGTCTGTTCTGCTCGAGCCTGTAACCTTTATATCTTCATTTGTAATTTTTTTAAGTGCATTTTGCAAAAGCTCCTGTATGGTTATGGCGTTTGGCTGTATCTGCCAGCCGTGATAATTTGTGCCGTCATACGAAAGGGTTAATTTAAAATTAGTCACTTTTTAATTCTCCAACATCAGAAAATAATATTTAACACTATGATAACCGCAAAAACAAGCGCCATCACAAAAATCGTCATTATGTCCCTGCTTTTTATCTTAAGCTCTTTTAATCTTGTTCTGCCCTCTCCGCCGTGATAACACCTACATTCCATAGCAGTAGCAAGCTCGTCTGCGCGCCTGAATGAGCCGAGGAATAGCGGTACAAGTATTGGCACCATTGCCTTTGCACGCGAAAGAATATTTCCGCTTTCAAAATCTGCACCTCTTGACATCTGTGCCTTCATTATTTTGTCGGTTTCCTCAACAAGTGTAGGTATGAACCTTAGCGCAATGCTCATCATCATAGCTATCTCGTGTGCAGGAAGTCCAATTTTTGAAAATGGTGAAAGCAGCTTTTCTATGCCGTCTGTAAGCGCAATCGGTGATGTAGTAAAGGTTAAAAGCGATGTTCCCATAACAAGAAGGATAAGCCTTAGCGACATAGACATCGCAAGGTAAAGTCCTTCCCTTGTTATCTTCAAAAAACCCATCTTCCAGATAATCTCTCCTGATGTAAGGAAAAGATTTAATAATGATGTGAATATTATAATAAACGCAAGCGGGTTTACACCTTTTAGCACCATAGAAAGCTTTAGTTTCGAAAGCTTTATGGCAAAGAGTAAAAACAACGCTACAAACGCATATCCTACAAAGTTTTTCACAAAAAATATAGCGCACACAAAAAATAATGTGGATATAATCTTAACTCTTGGGTCAAGATTGTGTACAGGCGATGTGCCGGGGTAATACTGGCCGAGTGTAATATCTCTTATCATTTTATCACACCCCTTATATATTTTTCTATCTCATCTGCCGCCTTTTCCACGGTAAATGTATCTTTATCTATATTTATTCCGTTTTCGATAAGCCTGTTTACTACTGTGCTTACCTGAGGAATATCAAGTCCCATTTTTGTAAGCTCTTCGCCTCGTTTATATATATCTGCCACGCTTCCCTGCATTTTTACACATCCGTCAGCTATCACGATAACATTTTTAACTGTCTTTGCAATATCCTCCATACTGTGCGATACAAGTATTATGGTGATATTTTTCTCTTGGTGAAGCTTTTTAAGGCACATAAGTATATCATCTCTGCCCTTCGGGTCAAGACCGGCGGTTGGCTCATCAAGGATTAAAATTTCAGGGTCCATAGCGAGTATTCCCGCTATAGCTACTCTCCTTTTCTGTCCTCCCGAAAGCTCAAACGGCGATTTATTTAGTACCTTTTCTTTTAGTCCGACGATTTTTATAACCTCGTGGACTTTTTTATCTATTTCATCATCAGTCATACCTATATTTTTTGGACCGTATGCGATATCCTTGTACACAGTTTCTTCGAAAAGCTGATACTCGGGATACTGAAACACTAGTCCTACCATACGGCGAATATCTGACATTTTTACATCTTTATCTGTGATATCGATGTCATTTATAAGTATCTGCCCCTCCGACGGCTTAAGAAGTCCGTTCATATGCTGAATAAGGGTAGACTTTCCCGAGCCTGTGTGTCCTATGAGTCCTACGAAATCCCCCGTTTCTATCTTAAGTGAAATATTATGGAGTGCTATTTTTTCAAAAGGACTGTTTTTAGAGTACAAATGACTGACATTTCTAAGCTCTATTGACATAGTTTAAGTATCTCCTCTACACATTCGTCCACATCTACAATATCTTCTTTTATATCAAATCCACGCATTTTTAGCTCATGACAAAGTGCCGTCACCTGCGGAACGTCAAGTCCGAGCTGTTTCATTTTATCAACACGCGCAAAAACCTTTTTTGCAACATCGTTAATAACTATCTCGCCATCATTTATTACTACCACTCTGTCGGCACATACTGCCTCATCCATATTGTGTGTGATGAGGACAACAGTTGTGTTATGTTCTCTGTTTAGTCTTTTTATAGTAGCTATAACCTCGCGTCTGCCCTTTGGGTCGAGCATTGCGGTAGGCTCGTCAAATACTATTACCTTTGGGTTCATAGCAAGCACGCCTGCGATGGCAATTCGCTGCTTTTGACCGCCCGACAATAGGTGCGGTGCGTATGATTTATATTTGGTCATACCTACAGCCTCTAATGCATCGTCTACGCGTCTGCGTATTTCGGTTGGCTCTACGCCAAGGTTTTCCGCCGCAAACGCGACGTCCTCCTCAACGATAGTTGCCACTATCTGATTGTCAGGATTTTGAAATACCATTCCTACTCTTTGGCGAATATCCAAAAGCTTTTCCTCGTCTTTGGTATCAATTCCACCGACCAGCACCCTTCCTCCTACGGGAAGAAGTATAGCATTTAAATGCTTTGCAAATGTAGATTTGCCCGAGCCATTATGACCAAGCACTGCTACAAACTCGCCTTCGTTTATTTCGAGGTCAATACCCTTTAAAACAAGCTTTTCATCTGCAATTTCATTTTCTCTGTATGTGTATGTTAAATTATTAACCTCTATCAAACCTCTAACCTTCTTTCTTAAGTGCTTAATCCTTTGCAAACCACCTTGTAGTAGCTCCGCAAGGAAGGTTTAATCCAAGCTCTGTAATAGGAAGTCCTATCTCGCTGTGAGTAACTGTGCCTTTAAATCGTCTGCCGACAGTAAGTTCAAGCACGTTTGCCACAACGGTAGACGATATGCCTGTAGTATATGAATTTATGATGAAGAATAGCGGGTTGTCGCTCATTATCTTCATACATTTCCCTATAAGCGAGTAGAGCTCGTCCTCAAATTTCCATATCTCGCCTTTTGGTCCTCTGCCGTACGACGGAGGGTCCATTATAATGCAATCGTATTTATTTCCGCGTCTGCCTTCGCGGTCAACAAACTTTATAACATCGTCTACTATATATCTTACAGGTGCCTCTCTAAGTCCTGAGCTCTGGGCATTTTCCTTTGCCCACTGCACCATACCCTTTGATGCGTCTACGTGGACAACCTCTGCACCTGCATATGCCGAGGCTATGGTAGCTCCGCCTGTATATGCAAAAAGGTTTAACACCTTTATCGGTCTTCCTGCGTTTTTAATCTTGTCTATTATAAAGTCCCAGTTTACTGCCTGTTCGGGAAATATACCTGTATGCTTAAATCCCATAGGCTTTACGTTGAACACAAGCTCGCCATATTTTATTTGCCACGCTTCAGGTAGCTTTGAATGATACTCCCAGCTTCCGCCGCCTGATTTACTTCTATGATAATGGGCATCTGCCCTTGTCCACAATTTCTCATTACCCTTTTCAAGCCATATAGCTTGCGGGTCAGGTCGTCTAAGTATAATATTTCCCCATCTTTCAAGCTTTTCGCCATTTGATGCGTCTATTAATTCATAATCTTTCCAGCCGTTTGAAAGTAGCAAACACAATACCCCCATTCTAAATAATATCATCTTTCATTTTACCATTTTATGAGTATATCGTCAATTAAATTTTATAAAAAACGGATTATAATCTCGCTTTTGACACAAAATAAGTTTAAGGGTGGTGAGAAATATGGAAATATCAGTTATAATACCTGCATACAACGAAGAAAAAGTTATACGGAGCAGTATAAAAAGCATTATTTCATATATGAACGAGAATTTTAAAAGCTACGAGATAATAGTTGTTGACGACGGAAGTACAGACAAAACGCCCGAGATACTGCGTGAATTTTCGGGGGAAATACGCGTGCTGACAA
Source organism: Clostridia bacterium (assembly GCA_045540815.1). GTDB lineage: Bacteria > Bacillota > Clostridia > UMGS1810 > UMGS1810 > JAZQHR01. Next base: position 56,674 of record JAZQHY010000015.1, read on the forward strand.
ACACCAAAAATATGGGCAAAGGCTACTGTGTAAAAAAAGGGGTTATGTATGCAAAGGGCGACAAAATAGTATTTACCGACGCAGATATGGCATATCCGCAAAAGTATATAAAAGAGTTTTCAAAGGTGCTTGACTCTGCCGATATGGTTATAGGGAAAAGGGATAGTCAAAAAAATGCATATCCATTTTACAGACGGGTAATGTCGAGTGCTCTGTCATATGCAAACAAGCTTATATTTTCAAATATTCCAAGTGATACCCAATGCGGAATAAAGGGTTTTAGAAGGGCTACGGCAAAATCAGTATTTGACAGATGCACCATAAACGGTTTTGCGTTTGATATAGAAATTATATGCATTGCAAATGAACTTGGAAAAAGCATAAGAGAGTTTCCTGTCGAAATGTCCGTCTATGAAAAAAGCAAGGTTAATCCCATAACTGAGCCTTACAAAATATTGTCAGACATAGCAAAAATTAAGCTTAATCTTATAACAGGTTACTACACAAGGTACGCTATTATACAAAGAAGTGCCGGGAGGCTGACATAAAATGCGCATAGAAAGGCGTAGCAAAATTTTTACAAAAGAGAAAAAGCGCACAGAAAGTTTTATATGTGTGCTGATATTTTCATTTGCGGTAATACTAAAATTTGGGTATTACCGCTTTTCGTATTACCCGATACTTGACGATTATATACAGTATGGCTCATACCACCTTTATGATAAAAGCTATGTGCTTTTCCAAATAGGAACTATATACACACGTCCGCTTGCTGCGATATGTGATTTATACCTGTGGGGATTATTTAGAGATAATTTAAGTATAGTGTTTATAATCATCACCGCTATGCACGTCTTGTCAGCATTTTTATTTAAAAGAGCATTTGGAAAGGCGGAAATACAATGTGGCAATCTATTTTTGATATTTTATCTTTTATCCCCTATTTTGTCAGAGGCAGTCTACTGGATTAGTGCATCTGCGAGGATTGTGCCGAGTCTTTTGTTTTGTGCGCTGTCGCTAAATTTTCTATATGAGTATTTAGATAAAAAAAAGTTCTATATGTGGCTGCTTGCATTTTTAACTCATTTTATATCGTATGGTTTTTATGAGCAAACGATGTGTTTATCATTTGCTGTATTTATGTTTTTAATATTTACACACCAAAGCACTAAAAAAAGAATAAAGGTATTTTCTTTGGTGATACCTTTTATTTGCTTATGTTTCTATATGGTGTATTACTTTATATTTCGAGATATGGGAAGTCTGGCACACCGAGGGGAAATGTCGCTTTCATTTTATAATATGCTTTCTACCGCAAAGAGAATTTTAAGAATATTTACTGTGCAAAGCTTTGAGCTTACTGCAAACGGATTCACTAGAGGAATTAAGCTTTTAACTATCTCGCCGTTTTATCTTATATTGACTTTGGGCATATCGGTAGGATTTTTATTTTTACCGCAAGAAAGATTTAAGCCTTGTGCAAAAAAGCTTATTTTAAGCGCGGTGATTTTGGGTTCATCATACCTTCCGTATTTTATTATAAAAGATTCTTATCCGGAATTTCGAAGTATGTATACATTTGCTTTTGCGTTTGGATTATTAGTTGACTGCATAGGCGACAGACTTAAGTTAAAAAGCATTTTATGCTCGGTTCTTGTATTTGTGTTTATAACCTCAAACGTATCAGAAATGCACGATTACAAGGCGGTGTATAATAAAGACCAGCAAATAATAAATGAGATTGTGATGTCGGGTAAATTAAGCGAGAAAAATGATGTTTATGTAACAGATGCAAAAGAATATTACACAGACGTAAATTCACGCCTTGGTGCGCATATATCAAATATTACATCAAGCGACTGGGCACTCACGGGGGCTGTGAGGAATTACACCAAAAGCCCACGTATAAAAAGGATTATACCCATATACGATAGCGGTGAACGCTTTAATACAAGAATTGATATAAGCCATATCAAATAAAAAGTTGAAAAAAACTGCATTTTTTTGTATAATATATGTATACATTTTTATTTGGGAGTAATGTTTATGTTCAGAAAATTTTTGAGTTACTATAAACCTCACAAGAAAATATTTTGTTTAGACCTTGGTGCGTCGTTTTTAGTTGCGATGATTGGGGTGCTATACCCTATCATCACACGTACTATGCTAAATGACCTTATACCAAACCAGAACTACAAAATGATAGTAGTGTCGGGATTAGGTCTGTTTGCTTTATACTTTGTACGAGCACTTTTAAATTATTTTATACAGTATCAGGGACATATGATGGGTGTGCGTATGCAGGCGCAGATGCGAAGTGATATGTTTAATCATTTGCAAACCCTTCCGTACAAATTTTACGACAACCACGAAACAGGAAAGATAATGTCAAGACTTACAAATGACTTAACAGATATTTCCGAGCTTGCGCATCACGGACCTGAAAGCACTATTATTTCTCTTGTGTCGGTGATAATATCATTTACTTATCTGTCTACTATAAACATATATCTTGCACTTATAATATTTGCTTGTGTACCTCTTTTGGTGGTGGTATCCACTACCCTTAGAAAAAAGATGCGCGCGGCATTTCGAAAGAGCCGTCAGGCTATAGCTGTTATAAATGCATCGCTCGAAAGCAGTATATCGGGCATACGAGTTACAAAAGCGTTCACCAACAGGGAAAAAGAAGCTGAAAAATTTGAAATAGGAAACGAAAAATTCAAAGAGGCAAGCAGAGAATCGTACCAAAATATGGGTAAATTTCACTCGTCTACTACGTTTATCACAGATGTATTTAACGTAATAGTTCTTATAGCAGGCGGACTTTTTTTATACAATGGACACATAAATTTTGCCGACTACTCGGCGTTTATAGTATCGATAAACCTATTTCTAAACCCTATAAACACACTTATTCGATTTATGGAGCAATTCCAGAGCGGTGCGGCAGGATTTTCACGATTCATTGAAATAATGGAAGAAAAACCCGAAGCAGAAAGTGATGACGTTATTGACATTGGCATAGCGGAAGGTCACATAGAATTCAAAAACGTTTCGCACGGCTATGAAGACGAAAAAGATGTACTTAAAAATGTAAGCTTAAACATTGAAAAAGGAAAAACATATGCCCTTGTCGGACCTAGCGGCGGCGGAAAGACTACCATATGCCACCTTATACCAAGATTTTACGACATTCACGATGGCAAGATACTTATCGACGGTGTGGATATAAACAAGATATCTTTAAAATCATTAAGACGAAACATAGGCATAGTTCAGCAGGACAATTTCCTATTTAATGCAAGCATACGGGAAAACATTTTGTACGGAAAGCTTGATGCAACCGACGAGGAAATAGTTGAGGCGGCAAAAAGGGCAAACATACACGACTTTATAATAAGCCTTGATAACGGATATGACACAGAGATTGGCGAGCGAGGTGTAAGACTGTCGGGAGGACAAAAACAGAGGCTTTGCATAGCAAGAGTTTTCCTTAAAAACCCGCCTATACTTATACTTGACGAAGCTACAAGCGCGCTTGACAACTCAACCGAGATACTTATCCAAAAGTCACTTGACGAGCTTTGCAAAGGCAGAACTACCATCGTGGTAGCACACAGACTATCGACTATAAAAAATGCTGACGAGATAGCAGTTATCTCCGAAGGACAGATAATAGAACAAGGCACGCACGATGAGCTTATGAAAGTAAATAATATATATGCAAAGCTGTACAATCAGCAGTTCAGAGAAAAGGCAGAGTAAAATGCGGACAGTCGAGGACGCCTGTCCCTATACAAGATAATACAATAAATCTCCACCCGCATGGCGGGTGTTTCTTCATCTTCGGGCATAGCCCTATATAACACTGGCTGCACACACGTGTGCTTTTTATTGACCTGCCAGTCGCGCATGTGTTACTCGCTACCCATAAATGGGTCC
>JAZQHY010000016.1:0-18671 GCA_045540815.1 Clostridia bacterium
CTTCACGCGGCGTTGCTGCGTCAGGGTTTCCCCCATTGCGCAATATTCCCCACTGCTGCCTCCCGTAGGAGTCTGGGCCGTGTCTCAGTCCCAATGTGGCCGATCAACCTCTCAGTTCGGCTACTGATCGTCGACTTGGTGAGCCGTTACCTCACCAACTATCTAATCAGACGCGAGTCCATCCTTTGGCGATAAATCTTTGATATGTCTATCATGCGGTAAACATATATTATGCGGTATTAGCACAGATTTCTCTGTGTTATCCCACTCCAAAGGGCAGGTTACTCACGCGTTACTCACCCGTCCGCCGCTTTCCTTTACCAACGTCATTCCGAAGAAATCTGTTAGCAAATTCTCGCTCGACTTGCATGTGTTAGGCACGCCGCCAGCGTTCGTCCTGAGCCAGGATCAAACTCTCGTTAAAAAATATCCGTAAGGCTTAATGCCTTAAAAATTTTACGAGTTAATTTGTTAGCTCAAAATTACTTTACTAGCTTAAAAAGCTTGTTACTCAAAGTTCTCTTAACAGAGAACACACTTTATGCTGTTTATTTTTCAAAGACCAATCGTCGCACACGCGACTTGTTTATTATATCACCACAATTCTTCTTTGTCAACACTTTTTTACAAAAAAATCGTGGTTTTTATAATAAATTATACCCGGAAAAATCCCGGGTATAATCATTATATACATTAAATTTCCATTTTATACATTTATAATATAAAATTATTCTCCGCGAAGGAATTTTTCTAGTCTGTCAAGACCTTCTTTGATATTTTCCATACTTGTAGCATAAGACCATCTTACATAACCTTCAGCGTCAAATCCTGAACCAGGAACTACAGCAACCATTGCTTTTTCAAGGAACAATTCAGCAAAATCGTCCGAACCAGTTATGACCTTGCCATAAAGTTCTTTACCTATTATATTTTTAATGTTCATCATTACATAAAACGCACCATTTGGCATAAGACACGAAACACCTTCAATACCATTCATTCTCTCAACCATATAGTTACGACGCTCTTCAAAAACATCTACCATTTCTTTTATCTGCGCTTCGTCGCTGTCAAGTGCTGCAAGTGCTGCATACTGAGCAATAGTATTTGGATTAGATGTAGCATGACTCTGAACGTTACCCATAACCTTTGCAAGTTCCTCATTAGATGCTGTATAACCTATTCTCCAGCCAGTCATAGCGTATGCTTTTGACATACCATTTACTATAATAGTAAGGTTTTTTATTTCATCATTAAAAGACGCTATACTCACGTGGCTTTTTCCGTCATAAATAAGCTTTTCATATATTTCATCAGAAACTACATATATATTGTGCTTAACTGCAACATCAGCAATAGCTTTAAGCTCATCTTCAGTATATACCATACCAGTAGGGTTACTTGGACTGTTTAGAACAAGAGCTTTAGTCTTTGGTGTAATTGCATTTTCAAACTCAGCTGCAGTAAATTTAAATTCATTTTCCTCTGTAGTAGCTAGGATTACAGGTACTCCGTCCGCTAGCTTAACCATTTCAGGATAACTTACCCAATAAGGCGCAGGGATGATAACTTCATCGCCAGGATTTAATATAGTACCAAATATATTTACAAGTGAGTGTTTTGCACCATTACTTACAACTATCTGGTTTGGTTTATAATCAAGACCATTATCTTTTTTTAGTTTTTCACATATTGCCTTTTTTAGGTCAACAATACCAGATGCAGGAGTATATTTAGTAAGCCCTTTGTTTATAGCATCTATTGCTGCATCTTTTATGTGCTGCGGAGTATCAAAATCCGGCTCGCCCGCTCCAAAGCCAACAACATTAAGTCCGTCTGCCTTCATCTGTTTGAATTTTGAGTCAATCGCAAGTGTAGGCGACGCACAAATACCCGCATACTTTTCTGAAATATACATATTTGCCTCCTAATTTTGAAATTTTTCTTAACAACAAATTTCATTTTTGTTTTAATCGTTGTGAATATTTTAATATATTTTTTGTAAAAATGCAAGATTTATTTTCGAAAATTTCAAAAAATTCTCAAATTCTACATATAATCTCAAATCCACAATGTTATTATGTGTATTTTCACCAATAAAATCATCGGCATACCAAAATATCGTATTACTATTAAAGTACAAGTCAAATCATATCGTCACATAGAATTATCGAATGCGCCTCTTATTACATTTATGCTTTTCTTTATAAACTTATCGCCCTTTATTTCACCTATAACTTCGGCAACATCAAAGCGTATCTGTTTTTCAGTCGGATGCTTTAACAGGTAATACTGTGCTCCCAAAATTATCTTGTGCCTTTTACGATAATCTACCGCCTCAGACGGCATGCCAAACTTATCCGTTTTTCGTGTTTTTACTTCGACAAAGCATAAGAATTTAGAGTTTTCAGCTATTATATCAACTTCCGCATTTCTAAGGCGATAATTTTTCTCAAGTATCTTATATCCCTTAAATCTGTACCAACGTGCTACAAGTTCTTCTCCTATAGCACCTACTGATTTTTTATTTTCATTTAACATATTCTTTTACACCTTTAAATGTCTTTCTGTGTATAGGGCAAGGACCGTATTTCTGTATAAGTTCACGATGCTCGACTGTTCCATATGCTTTATGCTTTTCAAAATTATACTGCGGATATTTTTCTGCCATTTCCTTCATATATCTATCCCTTGACACTTTGGCAAGTATAGATGCCGCTGCTATTGACTGGCATTTGCTGTCGCCCTTTACCACAAGCTCGTGCGGAACATCTATCCCTTGTGCACGATTGCCGTCTATAAGTGCCATTTCGGGTCTAATGCTAAGACCTTCTAACGCTTTTCTAAAGGACATATATGTAGCCTGCAATATATTTTCTCTGTCGATAGTATCAACATCAACGCTTACTATATTATAACAAACGGCCTTCTCTATTATTATATCAAAAAGTTCTTCTCTTTGTTTTTCCGAAAGTTTTTTTGAGTCGTTAATCCCTTCAATATATGTACCGGGTTTTAGTATAACCGCCGCTGCATACAAGTCACCTGCAAGCGGACCTCTGCCAGCCTCGTCTACTCCTGCAACAAGTGTTAAGCCATCATCCCAATATTTATTTTCGTAATCAAGCATAATTTATCTCCTTATACCACAAAAGTTTCAAGAAACTCTTGAAACTTTTTGTATTTTTATGGTCTTTCCAGCGTAATCTTGCCAAGCTTACAGCCCCTAAACTCATCAAGAAGTATGTTGGCTGCTCTAAATGTGTCAATCTCGCCGCCCGAGATTACAAAACCACGTTTTTTACCAAGATACTCTAAAAGCTCGTAGCCTTCTAAATCACCAAAATCGGTCATTTTGTATCTGTCAGTAAGACTCTGAGGATAGTTATCTTTAAGAAAAGTTAAAAGATAGCACGAAAGCTCCTCTACATCAACTATTTCATCTTTAATAGAGCCTGTATATGCAAGTTTAAGTCCAACCTGTTCATCCTCAAACTTTGGCCAGAGTATGCCTGCAGTATCTAAAAGTTCAAAGCCGTTTTGAAGCCTTATCCACTGTTTGCCGCGAGTCACGCCAGGTTTATCTCCCGTCTTGGCGCTCTTCTTACCCGAAAGTTTATTTATAAATGATGATTTACCCACATTAGGTATACCAACCACCATTATCTTTATAGCCCTGCCAACTATACCCTTTTCTTTTTCACGATTTATCTTATCGGCAAGTATTTTTTTGCACGCGTCGAACACCACATTTGTCCCTTTGGTATCAACAGAGTTCATTACCAAGACGTGCTCACCCGTTTTAACAAAGTGATTTTTCCATTCATCGGTAGCGCTGTTATCCGCCATATCCGATTTGTTCATAACCAAAAGATGCGGTTTTCCATTTATAATATCTTTTATATCCGGATTTCTGCTGCTCATAGGTATTCTGGCATCGACAAGCTCCACAACTATATCAACAAGCTTTATGTCCGCCTGTATTTGTCTTATTGTCTTGGTCATATGACCGGGAAACCATTGTAAATTCATACAATCCTCCGAAACTTATTATTCATAAAGCGAACCGAACTGTCCAAGCGGGAATATTCTAAATATTGCTTTACCTATTATGCTATCCTCCGATACAGCACCAACACTTGTAAGTCTGCTGTCACTTGAATTGTTTCTGTTGTCACCCATTGCAAAAATATGGTCTTCAGGTACTGTAAAAGGATATGTCATATTTCCAAAATGAAGTGCATCAATAGGCTCAAGTATATAATCTTCTTCAATAACCTCTCCATCAACTATAACACTACCCGTGTCATAATCAAATTCAACCACCTGACCCTCAAGTGCGATTACCCTTTTCACATAAGGAGTTTCAGGGCTGTTCTTAGGTTTGAAAACTATAATATCTCCTACCTCAGGCTCATACATAAACCTGTTTACATATAATACATCTCTGTCGTTAAGTGTTGGGTCCATAGAATGTCCCGAAACATTTACAAGTGTAAATACGTAGTTTCTTATTACAAGCGCTATAGCAACCGCAACAACTATACATATAAGCCAGTCGAGTATCTCTCTAAGTATTCCTTTTTTAGGCTCTTCTATTTCATCTTCGAAAGTTTCTTCGATTATTTCCTCGTTTATTTCTTCGCTTATTTCTTCAGAATTTCCCTGTGTATTGTTTTCAAATTCGTCCACTTAAAACATCCCTCTCTCAATAAAAATTCACCTAAAACGCACAAGTGCTATGGTGAAACGATATCCCCATAGCACATAAGCATCGTAAAAATCTGTCGCAAACGACTTAGATTCTCTCTTTAACTTTAGCTGCTTTACCAACTCTCTCACGGATGTAGTAAAGTTTAGCTCTTCTAACTCTACCTTTTCTAACTACTTCAATCTTAGCAATCTTTGGAGAATTAACTGGGAAAGTTCTTTCTACACCAACACCATAAGAAACTCTTCTTACAGTAAATGTTTCAGAAATTCCGCCGTGTTTTTTAGAGATGATAGTTCCTTCAAATACCTGGATTCTCTCTCTGTTACCTTCTTTAACTTTAACATGAACTTTTACAGTATCACCGATACAAAGTTCAGGAAGATCTGTTCTGATCTGGCTTTCAGTAATATTCTTAATTATATCCATTATTTTATCCTCCCTTCACCGTAGACGTTCTTGCCTGACCCCTTGTCAACCAGAGGACCGCCCGTTTTACCATAATACTATACCACACTCAAAATCAAATTTCAAGTACTTTTTTCAAAAAATTTTATTTTTTCTCGTCATTTACATATTTTTCATACAAATCAGGTCTTTTATTCATAGTTTCCTCAAGTGATTTTTGCTTACGCCACTCGTCAATTTTGGCGTGATTTCCCGATAATAGCACCTCCGGAACTTCTAGTCCCATAAACTCAGGTGGTCTTGTGTATTGCGGATATTCTAAAAGACCGTTATAATGCGACTCTTCGGTAAAGCTTTCCTCGTTTGATAAAACTCCGTCTATCATTCTGCACACACTGTCAACTAATACCATAGCAGGAAGCTCACCACCAGTTAACACATAATCGCCTATGGATATTTCCTCGTCAACTATCGTATCGATTATTCTCTGGTCCACACCTTCGTAATGTCCGCACAATATAACGATGTTTTCCTTTGTTGCAAACTCTCTGCACTTATTCTGTGTAAGCACATTTCCCTTAGGACTCATATATATCACGTGCGGTTTTTCATCGCACTTGTCAGCTATACTCTTATACGCCTTGTATATAGGCTCTGCCTGCATCACCATACCTCTGCCGCCACCGTATGGATAATCATCGACCCGATTGTGCTTGTTACACGCAAAGTCGCGAATATTTACAGTATTAAATTCTATTATTCCCTTTTTCTCTGCCCTGCCAAGTATGCTTTCATAAAGAACCGAAAACATTTCAGGGAAAAGAGTAAGTATATTAAATCGCATAGATTCCTCCGCGCATTTGCTTATTATATAATATCATTCCACTTATAATTTATAATTTTTTAAATCAACCATATATATTACTGCCTTTAAATTTATCAATTATTTCATCGCTATTTTCGTTGGTATTTGCAAGAAGCCACTTAAACACATCTGGATTGCTAAATGTATCAGTCCACGAATCGTGCTTTGCTTCAGGATATATAGTAAGCTTAGCATTTCCTCCTTTTTTATTAACTGACTCAACCATTTTAATAGATTCCTCCACCTTAACAGTCGCATCCTGCTCTCCATGAAATGCCCAAACAGGTACATTTATAAGCCTACCGGCATTCCAGTACATTCCGCCGCCGCATATCGGAACAATAGCTGCAAACAGCTCGGGCAGACTCATAGCAAGCTGCCATGTTCCATAACCTCCCATACTGTTACCCATAAGATAAATTCTTTTTTCATCGGCAAATTCTTCACCGGCTATTTTGCATACCAACCCTTTTAGCTGTTCAAACACATCAAACCACGTGTTTGCAGAGCACTGCGGAGCTACTGTAACAAATGGAAAATCAGTATGCTTTTGTGTTATTTCGAAATATTTGTTTCCTATCACTAAATCCAAATCATCTCCACGGGTTCCCGCACCGTGCAAAAATATTATTACGGGACATTTTTGACCTGCCTTGTACCCGTCTGGATATCTTACTACATATTTTAAATTTTCAAATTTGCAAACTTCTGTTTTCATAAAATCCCCTACTTTTATTTTAAATTCACATTTTATATATTAAGCAATTCCGAAAAATCGTGTATGTAATAATCAGAAACGCTCTTTATGTCATTAATGTATTCCGCTGATGACTCATCAAAAACTCCGCAAACTTTCATTCCCGCAATTGATGCTGTTTTATCGGCATTATAGTTATCGTCAAGGAAAAGTATTTCATCAATTGGCCTACCAATCTTCTCGGCAGCTCGTTTATAAATATCCGGGTCGGCTTTTGTCGTTCCAAAATCATCGCACGACCATACATTTGTAAATAATTCGTATATTCCCAGCCTCTTCAAACAAACATCCAACATAGAATGAGGACTTGCTGTTAAAACATTAAGATGAGCATTGTTTTGTTTGAGTTTTCTCAATGTTTGAATAACATTCTTCTTAGCATTAATACGATGCTCATATTCATCTAACGCATATTTTTTCATCAAAGAAACCAATTCCTCTTCAGGCATATCAATTCCAAGCTCTATAAAATATCTAGCAGTACCCATATATCCTAATGGGGTAATTACCTTTACTATATCACTTTCATAAGCAATGTTATTTTCATCAAGAATTCTTAGCATTACAGATACAAAAGTCGGCATCGAATCCACTAAAGTACCATCAAAATCAAACAAATATGTATTAAATTTCACTTGTAACCTCCAAAAATTCATTTTTTAACATCCATTTTAAAATAAAAATTGATTATATCCTTTGTTTTCGACAGATTCATTATACCACTTACAAACGAAAAAGGCAATCTTCGAAAAAACGAAAACTGCCAATTTATGCATAATTTTATGCTTTAGTCATCTATGCTATTATCAGTAGCAGCGGCAAATATTGCTTCGACTTCTGCTGATGGTTTCTTATCGATAAGAGTAACTACTATAGCAGCAATTGCACCGATTACAAATCCAGGGATAATTTCGTATATACCTGTGATAGCTGTAAGTGCCTGACCGCCTGATACAGGAAGCCATAGCCATGCCATATCAACTATTGCACCAACTAATATACCTGCCACTGCGCCTTTGTATGTAAATCTCTTCCAGAAAAGCGATAAAAGTACTGCAGGACCAAATGCCGCACCAAATATACCCCAAGCATTTGACACAAGGTCCATTATAGCCTGTGCAGCTTTACCCTTGCTACTTGCGATAAAGAATGCAACAACTGCAATAATCATAACTACAATACGACTAACCCATAGCATTTCCTTATTTGAAGCCTGTTTTCTTATTATTGGCTTGTAAAGGTCACTTGCAAACGATGATGCTGCAACTAAAAGCTGTGAATCAGCAGTCGACATAGATGCCGCGATAATAGCTGCAAGAAGAAGACCAGCTATAAACGCAGGGAACACATCACGAGCAAGTTCTACAAATATTAGTGACTGCTTGCCTTGAGCTAACAACACCTCTGATAAGTCAGTACCATTTGAATATACAAACATTCTTCCAAGGTATGCTATAACTATTGTAGCCGCAAGTGAAAGCACAACCCAGATAATTGCAACTGTAGCTGATTTTTTAACCATAGAAGGTTTTTCTATAGCCATAAATCTTACGATAATATGTGGCATACCGAAGTATCCAAGTCCCCATCCAAGACCTGACAAAATATCTTTCCAGCTTGCATTAAAGAAGTTTGCAACAAACTCAAACTGTTCACCATTAGGACCTTCGTATATAGTCGAAAGAGCTGCAGGCTCAAGTGTTCTGGTAAATCCAACAACTATCGGAACAATAAGAAGTGCCGCAAGCATTAAAAGTCCCTGAAAAAAGTCTGTCCAACACACTGCGTTAAATCCACCAAGAAATGTGTATATCACAACAATTGCCGCAAATATTATCATAGCATATGTTCTTGAAAGCTGAGGAACAAGTGTTGTAAATACGTCAGCACCTGCCACGAAAGCCGATGCAACATAAATTGTAAAGCACACAAGGAACACAACGGCGCAAATGATACTTACAGTATGGCTCTTTGATGCAAAACGATTCGAAAGATACTGCGGAAGTGTTATAGAATCACCTGCCGCTTTTGAAAACTTACGAAGACGTTTTGCAACCAAAATCCAGTTTGCAGCAGTACCGATAGCAAGACCAATGCCTATCCACGCCTGACCAAAGCCAAATGCAAGGATACTGCCGGGAAGTCCCATTAAAAGCCACGCACTCATATCAGATGCCTGAGCGCTCATAGCTGTTACCCATGGTCCCATAGCCCTGCCGCCAAGGAAGTAATCTTTTTCAGTTTTACTTTTCGATTTAACAAAAAAGAATATACCTATAACTATCATAGCTACAAAGTATAATGCAAATGCAAAAATATCCATAAAATCAATTCTCCTCTTGTATAAATTTTAGCATATATGGAGCATTTTAACACATATTCCCTTGAAAATCAATAGAAAATCTTTTTTTGGAACAATCATATACAATATTTATACATTGAAACAAAAAAAGAGTAAGTTATCCACTTCATCACAAATCATAAGGCGTATTTACAATCAAGTGATAAATCCTACTCTTTTCTATCATCACGATATTTTCTTGTATTTGTTTTTTGTAGCTATACCGCCACGTATGTGACGTTGTGCCTTGTTTTCATCAAGCACTAGCCTTACCAGTTCTGACAACTTCGGATTAAGCTTCACAAGTCTTTCTGATATATCTTTATGTACGGTTGATTTTGAAACACCAAACTTTTTTGCCGCACTTCTAACAGTAGCTTTACTTTCTATTATATATTCAGCAAGTGTAATTACTCTTTCGCTTATATAATCCTTCAAAACCTCACCTCATATAAATTCATTTTGTAAAATATATGAGGTGATTGATAAATTTAGTATCGTTATTTTTTCTTTGATAACTTTTCAAAAACCTTTTTATCCTCATCCAAAAATTCGTCATATGATGATAGATAGGTAACTGCTTCATTTTCACCAACCAAGTTAGAAAAATATTGTTTTTCTACTGTAATTAAAACCTTAGCTGTATTACTTTTTATATCTACTACACAGTATCCCTCATCCGAATATACATATAGCTTATCATTTTTCTTTTTATAGTTATTTACAAAAGCTAATAAAACGCCATAAGTAGTGTCATTTTCCGACGCAAACATTGTCAAGCTAATTCCGGAAACGGTTTTTCCTAAACTAAATTTACCGTCACCCACTATATAAACCGTATCTTTACCAGAACCCAATGGATACCACGTTTTATTTAGCTTGCTTTCGCAAGTAGTCAATGACAGTATCACTATCAATACAATCGTTAGAATTATAATTTTTTTCATATAACATCCCCTATCTTTCCATTTTCAGGATCCTGATTTAAAAATAATTCTACTTTTCCAAAAGAACAACCTTGGTATTTGCCATTCTGTCCCCAATACGTTTTTTATCCACCAATAATAAAAGCGCTTCCAAAGGCCATATAATTACACTTATGTTTCTTAAAATTAATTGCCACCAAGCAGCATTTTTCTCCGAATTATCAACAACCTTTATTCTGGCTATTCGTTTGCCAATGCTTTGTCCTTTTATTATGTCTCTGCTCATAAAAAATACCAAAATAAATAGTAGCAATAAATTTTGCAACATCTCCATTTTTGCTGTAAGATATCCTCCTGATTCAAAAAATATATCACCAGATGTAAAAATCATAATCATAAAGTAAAAGGGCATAAATATTATATAATCTATTAAAAATACCGCTAATCTTCTTTTGAAATACATAAAAGCCCTCCTACTATTATTTATTTCTCTGTCTTAACCACTCACTTAAATTTATATTAAGTTTTAAAGCCCCACCTACACCAAGATAAGCACCCAACTCAAAAGAAATAAAAATATCATCATTTTCATCCAAGCTATCCCAGCCTAAAACAGCATCACCAATTTTAGCACCAACAAAAGCACCATTCTTTATATGCTCCCTTGTTGTACTATTTCCCATAGTTTGCCTTTTTTACTATTCACTATATTTGGCTATCCACAAAAACCTTTATATGTTTGAGTGTATAAAATATAATGTTTTTGTTTGTGTGTCAAAGAAATAAACATTATATGCCGAATATGCCGAAAACTTATCAGGATAATTTGCATGTTTTTCACATATTTCTTTGTTTTCTATGTAAAAATAGTCCTCAGTATCTATGCTTTTTCTTTGAAAATCATATTCGTCTTTATAATCAACATACTTAAGCCAATTTTCAAAATTATCAAAATAGCTATTTATATCTACTATATCATTTGCTATGGTTCCTAATGTTGCATCATTCCATTGCATATATATCATAATTTCCGTATAGTCATATTCACGCGCATGCCTACTCTGCCTCTTTAAACGACTTAAGTATCTCAGGAACATCTTCCATCATTTTGTGTGCTCTGTCCCAGTCATCGTTATTCTTACCGCTTTCGTCGTATAGTGCGCTTAATGAAAAATCAGTTGTGGTAGCATAAAAATAATTTATCCCCTTCGCAACGCCCACATCTTGTACACTGTCAAGTATCTCTGTTTGGGCAGAAAGTTCATCAACGATAAAAAACATAGTAATTCCCCTGTCATTATCTCCCTTCGATGCTTCGCTATCACCATAATAAGCCACAGCAATATTTCCGTAGTTCTCGTGAATTTTGTAATATCCTTCCCAGCTTTCAGGAAAATCCAAACTGTACCCAAGGTTGTCATTTGTGTATGTTATTAACTTATCTTTTTCATCTGGTGTTTCCTGTTTTTCTTCTCTTACAACAGGCGCATCAGGAGCGTTCACAAAATGCACCATTGTACAGCTTATAACAACAGCCAGTATTACAATTAACATTACCATACCAAATTTCTTCATAACCGAGCCTCCTTGTCTGCCAATCAATTCTCCGTTTTCTTACCTACAACATCATAGTTTATCGTCGTGTAAAACCTCTCGCGAATACTATCGTAATTAGTGCAGCCCATTCCAAGTATCCACATAAGCTTTGCAATAGCTGCCTCAAAATTCATATCATAAGTTTCTATCAAATTAAATTCTTCTTTAACCTTTTTGCCAACAGCATATATTTCCATATCACTACCTTCACTTGCAATCTGCGTTGCAATAACCACGCATTTTGCTTTGGTAGACAATTTATTCATCTCAAAGTAAAATGTATCTAAAAGATAATCAGGAATTCCTCCAACACCAAAGCTTTCAAACACCAAACAATCATAGTTATCAAAAAGGTATGTTAGTATTTCCGGCTTCATATTAGGTATAAATTTCACTGTGCAAATGCTGTCGCTCATATTGTGGTAAAACCTAACTTCGCCGTGGGGCTTTATCTCTTTAGCATACCTTTTAATAACACCTTTTGAAATGATGGCTTTATACGGGAAGTTCATACTTGAAAACGCATTAAAACTTTTGGTGCGTTCCTTTCTCGCGCGTGTTCCTGCAATAACCTTTCCGCCAAACACCACGCTTACATCGTATGAATTGTCGTCTGTGGCATACCTAAAGCTGTCAAGCAAATTAACCTTCGCGTCGGTATTTTTTTCTTTTATAGGAAGTTGCGACCCCGTAAGTACAATCGGCTTTGTGCTGTTTTGTATCATATACGAAAGCGCTGCCGATGTATATGCAAGAGTGTCCGTTCCGTGAGTTATAATAAACCCGTCAAATTTATCATAATTTTCTTCAACGGCACTCACCATCATCTGCCAATGTTTTATTGTTATGTTTGTACTGTCAATATTTGATACATACAAAGTTTCAACATCACATATGCCCTTAACCTCCGGAACATACGACAATATCTCATCCGCGCTAAGCTCAGGTGCAAGTCCATCATCTGTTTCACCGCACGCAAGAGTTCCACCTGTAGTTATTAAAAGTACTTTTTTCATTTTCGTCACTCCGATAACTATTTCCTATAATCATTATATAACACATCATTATTTTTTTCAACCGCGATAGACAAATCGCAAAAAATCGTATATAATATGTATAAAGATACGAGGTGATATAAATGGACAGCATAAAAATAGCACATATAGCTGATGCGCATTTAGGGTGTGCATTTGCCGATTTAGATAAAAAGAAAAGCGCTATAAGGCGTCAGGAAATAAAGTTGTCATTTGCAAACGCCATAAAAACTTCACTTGAGCATAAAGTTCAGGCAATACTTATCGCAGGAGATATATTTGACAACGGCTATGTCGACAAAGAAACTGTAACATTTGTTAAAAATACACTTAATCAAGTTGACATACCGATATTTATAGCACCCGGAAATCACGACCCGTACACAATGAGATTATACACCTCGCTAAAAGAAGGCTTAAACTCAAACATTACAATATTTGAAAATACCATATCAAAGGTTTCAATAGATAATGTAAATATATACGGATTCGGATTTGACAAGGATGTTTTAGATGAATCGTCGCTTTCGGGATTTCAAGCTGACGATGACGCAATAAACATTATGGTGCTACATGCAGGCGGAATGTACAATCCTGTTAGCGATGATGAAATTAAAAAATCTCACCTTTCATACCTTGCACTTGGTCATACACACAATTTTTCAGGTGTGCAAAAATCAGGCGATACGTACTGGGCATACTGTGGCACACACGACGGTCACGGCTTTGATGAATTAGGCGTTAAAGGCATACTCATAGGCAATGTGTCAAAAAATAAAACCGAAATGCAGTTTGTACCTACATCAAGCAGAATTTACAAAACCATAGAAATCGACGTGTCATTGCTAGAAACAGTCTATGATATCATCTCTACAGCAAAATCCAGCATTGACAACGCTGAAAATTTATATAAATTTGTACTTACAGGCAGAAAATCATCTGATATCACTATTGATACCGATATGATAGCGTCTGTCCTTTCGCCTTTTGCATTTTACGTAGAAGCAAAGGATAAAACTGTCCCTTCATTTGACCTTGAAATTCTTTCAAAGGACTATTCACTTAAGGGCATAGTTGCCAAAAACCTTCTTGCAGAATACAAAAATGCTACTACAGGCGAAGAAACAGAACTTTTAAACGCAGTGTCATCCCTTCTCATCACATCGTTGGAAGGAGGCGCAGAATAAATGATTATAAAAGAATTAAACCTCATAAGTTTTGGCAAATTTACAAACAAAGTTATTTCTTTTGAAAACGGAATAAACCTTTTATACGGTGAAAATGAATCAGGCAAATCGACCATTATGTCGTTTGTACAGTTTATGTTTTACGGAAGTAACACAAAAAAATCAAATATTGCAGAAAATTTAAAGCTTAAATATATGCCGTGGAATTCTGAAATAATCGAGGGCGAGCTTACATATTCATTAGACGGCACAGATTATATCATTCACAGAAAAGCAGGAAAAAGAAGCTCTGTTGATGTTATAAACAAAAACACCGGCGAAAGCCTCGGAAGTGATATATCAAAAAATATTGGTATACATATTTTGGGCCTTAGCGAAGACGCCTTTATAAAGACGCTTTTTATATCACAATCAAGCACTGCTACAGGCCCAGACAAAGACGGATTGCTTGTCAAAAAGCTATCAAATCTTGGCAAAAGCGCTGACGAAGGCGGTTCGTATACCAAGGTTAAAAAGCAAATCGAGGAAGAAGTATTAAACCTTTCTTCTCCAAGAAGATCGGGAGCAATTATACCAAACCTAAAAAGTCAAACAGATGAGCTTACCCAAAAACTTTCGGACATACTGGAAAATATAGAAAGCATAGAAGCCTCTAAATCAGAACTTGACAAAATAGCTCTCGAAATTAAAAATCTTACCGCACAAAGGGATAAGCTTAAAGAAGAGATTGATTTATCCGAAAAATCATCACTTGCAGAAGAATTCAAAGCTGCTGAAGAAAAATATAATTTAGCAAAAGAAAAGTACGATACGGTACATAAAGAATATTCAAAGATTGATTTAACTACCTACAGTGAATTTGAAAATATAAGTGAAGATGCATTGAACAAAATCACACAAGACAGTGGTGATGATGTAAACAGACTTAACTCGTTGGTAGTATTTGCAAAAGAAAAAGCAACAAGCTCTAAGAATATGTGTGTTGCATCAACTATCGGTTTTGTCATATGCGCAGTGCTTGGATTTATATATCCTATTTTCTTTGCAGCTATGGGCATACTCGCGGTAATAGCTGCTTACGGGCTTATATCATTTAACCAACAAAACAAAAAAGCAAGCGAAACAGAAGATAAAGTTGCATCATTAAAATCAGAAAAGAATGCTCTTTTATCAAAATACGGATGTGATACCGTCTCGGAATTTGTAAAAAAACACTCTGAATATATGGAGCTAACAAGCACTAAAACATCGCTTAAAACATCGCTTGAGTTTTTGGAAAACGAAATGATTTTGGCTAAAGAAAGGCTCGACAAAATTTCGCAGGAAATCATATCAAAATATGATAAATTGGAAAATGTATTGAATATTTTTTACAAATGTGATAATATTGGTAATATAAATGATAAAAAGGAAGATTTGGAAAAAGTATCATCTTCTATCATTCATCTTAAAACAAAGCAAGCTATTATAACTGAAAAACTTGCAAACCAAAGCGATATTTTTGAAGACTTTATAAGCACAAAGGAAAATATTGAACACAACAGTAAGCTTATGGCGGAATATGAAAAACGCCTTGAAACTCTAAAACTTGCGCTTGATATTTTAGACGATTCCTTTGATGAAATCAAAAATAACTTTGCGCCGAAGCTTAGCAAAAACATCGGTAAAATACTTGCAGAAATCACAGATGATAAGTATCAAAACATCGTTATAAATCACAACTTTGACACACGTCTTGACAGTGGAAAAGGATTTTATGAATCACCATATTTTTCAGGTGGTACCATTGACCAGTTGTATTTTGCTGTAAGATTTGGTATAATAGAAACTATAAAAGAAAACACAGATAATTATCCTGTATTTTTAGATGACGTTTTCTGCCAGTGTGATGCAAAAAGACTTATCGGTGCAGTAGAATTTTTGAAAAAATATTCTATGAGCAACCAGATAATTTATGCAACCTGTCACGAAAGAGAAAAAACGGCATTTGAAAACGCAGGATTATCCAACACTATAAAATTATAATTTTGGAGGTGCTTAAAAGTATGGCAAACAATGTACTTTGTCTAAATTTTGCAAAAGGCGACGTTATCATTGAAAACGAAGCTATAGCAAAGCTTGCGGGAATAGTAGCTACAGGCTGCTATGGTGTAGTTGGTATGGCTTACCGTTCTAAAAAAGATGAGATTGCAAGCCTCTTAAAAAAAGATACGCTCACAAAAGGAATAAAGGTAAATTATGACGGTGAAAAAATAAATATTGATATGCATATTATCGTTCAGTACGGTGTAAACATAAACGTTATATGCGACAGCATTATCAAAAATGTAAAATATCAGTTAAATCGTATTACAGGTGTTGAAATCGGAAAAGTAGACGTTTATGTTGAAGGTTTCCGCATACAGGAATAGAGGTGTGTTTTTAAATTGATTAAAGAAATTACCGGCCAGATTATGGCGGATATGATTATATCTGGCGCTCATAATCTTAACAATCAAAAAAATATAATTGACGACCTCAACGTATTTCCTGTACCTGACGGTGACACAGGTACAAATATGTCGCTTACCATGAAGGCGGCAGTATCAGAGGTTGATGCAAATAGAGATAAAGGCACAGGCGCTGTAGCAAAAGCACTTGCAAGCTCAACACTTAGAGGCGCAAGAGGTAACTCGGGTGTTATTCTGTCACAGCTTATGCGAGGTATTCAAAAGCACGTAAAAGATACCAATGTGTTAACTGCAAAAGACATTGGTCTTGCATTCACAAAAGCATCAGAAAGCGCATACAGAGCAGTTATGAAACCTACAGAAGGTACTATCCTTACTGTTGCAAGAGAAACTGCCGAGGCCGCAGTAAGATTTTGTGAGGAAACAGACGATATCACTATTATTTTTGAAAAAATAGTAGAAGCTGCAAACAAATCACTCTCTCGCACTCCTGACCTTCTTCCACAGCTTAAGCAGGCAGGCGTAGTTGACGCAGGCGGTAAGGGTTTAGTTAGCGTACTTGAAGGTTGCCTTGAATATTTAAAAACAGGCAAGGTTATAGAAACTAATGCCGAAGAGGTTAAAAAAGAAGCATCAAATGTCGGTGCAGATATCGACCCAGAAAGCATTAAGTTTATATACTGCACAGAGTTTTTAATCAGCAAGAAAAATATGAGTGTTGACTCATTTAAGTTTAAAACTACTATCGAGCATTTCGGTGACAGTATGGTTGTAATTGATGATGAGGATATTATCAAAGTACATATTCATACAAATGAGCCAAACCTTGTACTTGGTGAAGCACTTAAGCTTGGTTCTCTTATGAATATAAAGATTGATAATATGAAATTCCAGCACGAAAGCAAGCTTGAAATATCTTCAGGTGATAAATCTGCTGATGTAAAAAAAGCAGAACGTGAAAAACCAACTGAACCGCCAAAGAAATTTGGTGTAATAGCAGTTGCAGTCGGTGAAGGTATTGAAAGCATCCTTACAGAGCTTGGAGTTGATAAAATCATTTCAGGCGGACAGACTATGAATCCTAGTACAGATGATATTTTAACCGCTATTGAAGAACTTAACGCAGAAAACATAATCGTTTTCCCTAATAATAAAAATATCATTTTAGCCGCTCAACAAGCTAAAAATCTGACCGAGAAAAACGTATATGTTATACCTACAAAGCACGTTACACAGTCGCTTTCTTGTATGATAGCATTTGACGAATCTCTAAGCGCTGGCGAGATGGAAGACAATATGAACGAGATTATCGAAAACGTAAAGTCAGCACAGCTCACCTACTCTGTAAGAGATACTGTTGTAGACGGCAGAGAGATTGCAAAAGGTGATATATTAGGTATTATCGAAGGCAAAATCACACACACAGGCGCCGATACCACAGACGTGCTTTTAGACGTGCTTGGTGATATGGCAAATGGCGACGGCGGAGTTATAACTGTTTTCTACGGAGAAGACATATCCGATACCGATATTGAGCCTGTAGAACAGATGCTAAATGACAAATTCCCAAGCTATGATATTGCAGTATACCCAGGCGGTCAGCCGGTTTACTCATATATCCTATCAGTTGAATAAACAAATGCAGTGCAGAGATTTCTAAATTTCTGCACTGTTTTAAAATCAGGTGAATTTTATGACCAGAGAAGAATTTAATAAATACATTGAATATTTAAATACTGATATCACCTTTATAAAAGGTGTGGGTGAAAAGCGCGCAAAAATGCTTCATAAGCTGGGCATCAGATGCGTGTGGGACCTTTTATACTATTTTCCGCGCGATTACGAAGACAGAAGAAAGGTACATACTATCCTGTCTGCGCCAATTGGTGAAATGTGCTGTATAAAGGCTACACCAAATACAAAGCTTGTAAAAAAACAAATCAGGCGAAACGTCACACTTTACTACCTTTATGTCGAAGACGATACAGGCTCTATCCACGTTAAATGGTTTGGAAATGACACTTATCCTGTAAATATAAGCTATGGCGAAGAGTATATTTTTTACGGCAAAAAAGTGTACGGATATGGCAAGACCGAGTTTGAGCTTGATGTAATGGAAAAAGTCAAAAACGCAAAATACACTATGCGCATAGTGCCTAATTATCCGCTTACAAAAGGATTAAACCAAAATCTTATTCGCTCACTTGTATCATCTTGTCTTACAAATGTGGAAAGATTTCTCGACATATTTACCGAAGATGTCAGAAAAACATATAACCTTGAAAGCACTGATTTTGCAGTAAGGCAAATGCATTTTCCAAGCGATGATACAGCATTTGCCAAAGCGCGCAGAAAGCTTGTATTTGAGGAATTGTTTATCCTTCAGCTTGCCCTAT
>JAZQHY010000017.1:0-9580 GCA_045540815.1 Clostridia bacterium
ATATTCAGAAAAAGAAAAAGCTGATATCCTTGCTAAACTTGACGGCAAGGTAACTATTCAGCGCTCAAAAGGTCTTGGCGAAAATGACCCTGATATGATGTGGGAAACTACTATGAACCCTGAAACAAGACGTCTTATCAAAGTTACAAGCGACGAAGCAGAAGCTACCGCACAGATGTTTGATGTCCTTTTGGGTGATAACCTTGCTGACCGTAAAACATACATTGCTGAAAACGGCGGTCAGTACCTTGAAATGCTTGATTTAAGCTAGGTGTATTAAAATATATACCTAACAGGAGTTGATGAAATGAATAACAGTACTGAACAAAAAATTACAGAAACGTTAAAAGAAAATTATATGCCGTACGCTATGAGTGTAATCATATCACGTGCTATACCTGAGATAGACGGCTTTAAGCCTTCTCACAGAAAGCTTTTATACACTATGTATAAAATGAATCTTTTAACAGGTAACCGTACAAAGTCTGCAAACGTTGTCGGACAGACTATGAAATTAAACCCTCACGGCGATGGAGCTATATACGAAACTATGGTGCGTCTTACGAAAGGTAACGAGGCGCTACTGCACCCATTTGTAGATTCAAAGGGTAACTTTGCAAAGCAGTATTCTCGTGATATGGCTTATGCTGCATCGAGATATACAGAGGTTAAGCTTGCAGACATAAGTAAGGAAATATTTAAGGATATTGACAAAAACACAGTTGATTTTATCGACAACTATGATGGTACTATGAAAGAGCCGTCTATGCTTCCTGTTACTTTCCCAAATATCCTTGTTAATCCAAACCAAGGCATTGCCGTTGGTATGGCAAACTGTATATGTTCTTTTAACTTAAAAGAGGTTTGTGATACTACTATTGCGTATTTAAAAAATAACAATTGTGACATATCAAAAACACTTATTGCACCTGATTTTTCAACAGGTGGCGACCTTATATATGATAAAGCACAGCTTGACAATATATATGAAACGGGTAGGGGAAGTGTTAAGGTAAGGTCTAAATATCGTTATGACAAGAAAAATAGCCTTATCGAAATATATGAAATTCCTTATTCGACTACATCAGAAGCGATAATGGATAAAATTATCGAGCTTATTAAGGCTGGTAAGATAAAAGAAATTACCGATATTCGTGATGAAACAGACTTAAATGGTCTTAAGATTACCATCGATATAAAGAAAAGCGCTGATCCTGAAGTTTTAATGGCGAAGCTATTTAAAATGACTCCACTTGAAGATGCATTTAGCTGTAACTTTAATATACTTATAGGTACCACTCCGAAGGTTATGGGTATTAAAGAAATACTTAAGCACTGGACAGAGTTCAGACGTGACTGCATTGTCAGAAAAACCAAATACGATTTAAATAAATTAACGCACAGACTTCACCTTTTAGAAGGTCTTGCAAAGATTCTTCTTGATATCGATAAAGCAGTTGAAATCATAAAAAATACCGAAAAAGACGAAGAAGTTATTCCAAACCTTATGAAAGGGTTTGACATCGACGAAATTCAGGCAGAATTCATCGCCGAAATAAAGCTTCGCAATCTAAACAAACAGTATATCATAAACAAGATTGCAGAAATCGAAGACCTGAAAAAACAACTCGAAGAGCTTAATCATATTCTTTCTGATATGAAGGAAGTGGATAAGATTATTATTTCGGAGTTGAAAGACATTTCTAAAAAATATGGCGTTGACAGAAAAACAACCATAATAAACGAAGACGAAATAGCTGAATTTAGTGAAGAGGAAGTAATCGAAGATTACAACCTTAAGATGTTCCTTACAAACGATGGTTATATCAAGAAAGTTACTGCTGTTTCGCTTCGTTCAGCATCGGAACATAAGTTCAAAGAAAATGATTTTCTTGTATCTGAGCAGGAGTCAACTAACCGTGCAGACCTTATTATGATTAGTAATAAATGCAATGCATATAAAATGAAGATAAATGATATTCCTTGCTGTAAGGCTAGTGATTGGGGACAATATGCTCCTAACCTCACAGAAATGGAGCCTGATGAAAAGATTGTGTTTATTCATGCAACTACTGATTATTCAGGTGAATTTATGTATTTCTTCCAAAATGGCAAAGGTGCTAAAATTCCTGTTAAGAGCTATGAAACAAAGACAAACAGAAGAAAGCTTACCAAAGCATATAGTGATAAATCACCGCTTGTTGATGCTAAATTTTTATCAGAAGATGTTGATTTTGTTGCCTATAGTTCAATAGATAAAATACTTATATTTAATTCATCTGCGATTTTGTCAAAAGCATCAAGAGATTCTCAGGGTGTGGCTATAATGAACTTAAAGAAAAAAAGTGTGCTTACGAAGGTTGAACTTTTGTCTGATACAGGTTTTGAAGACCCTGATTATTACAGACCGAAAAATATACCTGCTACTGGATATTATTTAAAGGATGAAGATAATCCTAATCAGCAAATAAGTTTGTTTTAACTGTTGATTTTTAGTGGTATTGGCTGTATAATTATTTTATTAACCTAAGTTGAGGATTGCGTATGAAAAACAAGGTAAATATATTAGGCGTAAAAGTAGATAAAGTTAATATTTCTGACGTTGTGAGAAAAATTATGAAATTTATTGATTGCAATGAAAAACGTGTTGTATATACACCGAATTCAGAAATGATAATGCAAGCATATCGAAATGAAGATTTCAAAAACATACTAAACAGTGCAGATATAGTTACTGCAGATGGTATTGGCGTAGTGCATGCTTCTAAAATACTTAAAAATCCAATAACCGAGCGTTGTTCGGGGTATGATATAGCTTGCGAACTTTTAAAACATCTCGAAAAAAACGGCAAAAGTGTATATCTTTTTGGCTCAAAGCCTGGTGTTCCTGAAACTGCAAAAGTTAATATGATAAAGAAACATCCAAAGCTTAACGTTGTAGGCGTATCGAACGGATATTTCGATGAAAAACGTGAACAGGAAATAATTAGCGATATAAACGAAAAAAATCCTGATGTTGTTTTTGTTTGCCTTGGCGTACCAAAGCAGGAATATTGGATTTATAACCATAAAGATGAGCTTAATGCTAAGGTATTTATTGGGCTTGGCGGAACACTTGATGTGTTTGCCGGAAATGTAAAAAGAGCACCTGATATATATATAAAACTTGGTATTGAATGGCTTTACAGACTTATTAAAGAACCTTCAAGATATAAAAGAATGCTTGATTTACCAAAGTTTGGTATGACAGTTCTTTTAAAAGGTAGAAAGTACGAGCAGTAGGAGTTGATTAAAATGCTAAATGTTGAACTATTAGAACATACACCAAATCCAGAAAAGCTTGTTGCATCAGCAGCAAAGCTTTGTTATTCATCATCTGATATAAGCGGAATACGCGAAGGTCTTGATGAAGAAAAAACTGTTGGGTTTATTTCCAGACTTATGAGTATGGGACACGAAAGTCCACTTGAACATATTAGCTTTACGTTTGGTATTGAGGGCGTAAGCCGTTCGCTTACACATCAGCTTGTAAGGCATAGAATAGCTTCATATTCTCAAAAATCACAAAGATATGTTACAGAAGGTCAGTTTGAATATGTAGTTCCGCACGAAATCGAAAATATTCCTGAAGCAAAAGAGCTATTCATAAAAGCAATGGAAAATGATCAGGATACATATGATAAGCTTACAGAAATGCTTTCTAAAAAGCATTATGAAGATATGGTTAATGAAGGAATGGACGAAAAGAAGGCAAAACAGGCATCTATCAAAAAAGCTATTGAAGATGCAAGATACGTTCTTCCAAACGCTTGTGAAACAAAGATTGTAATGACAATAAACGCAAGAAGTCTTATTAATTTCTTTCACCACAGATGCTGCGAAAGAGCTCAGTGGGAGATAAGGGAACTTGCCGTAGAAATGCTTAAGCTTGTTAAAAAAGCAGCACCTACTGTATTTAAGGTTGCTGGACCTAGTTGTGTATCAGGTCCGTGTCCTGAGGGAAGTATGACTTGTGGTAAATGTAAGGAAAAAAGAGAATTTTTTGCAGGACTTTAATGGAGTATTATTATGGGAAAATTAATTGTTATAGAGGGTGTTGACTCAAGTGGTAAGCAAACTCAAACAGAAAGATTATATAAAGAACTTTTAAGCCGTAATTTAGATGTAATGACGGTTGCTTTTCCGAACTATAAAAGCAAATCATCTGAACTTGTCAAAATGTATCTTGGCGGCGAGTTCGGCGATGACCCTGAAGCAGTTAACCCATATACAGCATCAGCATTTTTTGCAGTCGACAGAGTTGCATCGTACAAGCTTGAATGGCAGGAAAAACTTGCATCTGACAAAATAATAATTGCTGACAGATATACAACGTCAAATATGATTCATCAAGCATCAAAGATTGATGATATTGATGAAAAGAACAAATTTCTTGATTGGGTCTATGATTTCGAGTACAATAAACTAGGACTTCCAAAACCTGATGTAGTAATTTTTCTTGATATGCCTGTTAAATTTGCTAAAATTCTTATGGCATCAAGACCAAATAAAATTGATGATTCTATGGTTTTGGACATTCACGAAGGTAATGAAGAATATCTTAATCATTCGTATGAAAATGCCGTTCACGTATGCGAAAAATACAATTGGTTAAGAATAAAATGCGTTGATGGTGAGAGAATTAAATCAATTGACGAAATTGCAAATGAAATCATAAATGCTGTAGAACAAATGATATAAGCGCTCGTAGCTCAGTGGATAGAGTGGCAGACTTCGAATCTGCGCGTCGGGGGTTCGAGTCCCTCCGGGCGTGCCATATACGGCCCGTTGGTCAAGCGGTTAAGACACCGCCCTTTCACGGCGATAACAGGGGTTCGATTCCCCTACGGGTCACCATTTTTATCAGCGTATTGCTGATTATGTACAATTTAATACGGAGAGGTGGTCGAGTTGGCTTAAGGCGCAGCATTGGAAATGCTGTGAACGTTCAAAGCGTTCCGAGGGTTCGAATCCCTTCCTCTCCTCCAATAACAAAAGGACATCCAAAAGGATGTCCTTTTGTTATTGTGTGAAAATATAATAGAGATTTGATTTTAAGAGGGAATGAGCCGTGATAAATCACTTTACTTGCAATAAAACTTAATTTAAAGTTTAGTGATATAAATTAAATAATTAGCTAATATTATTATAAAAGAGATAATTTGTATATGCGATGAAAGGTGGATTTGATATGTCATTAAGTGAAAAAAATTCACAAAACAAATTGTTAAATACGGATATAAAACCCAAATATTTCGGTACTGATGGTTTTAGAGGTGAGGCAAATGTTAATCTTACATCTATTCAGGCGTATAGAGTTGGAAGATTTTTAGGTTGGTATTATTCTTCAGAATTATCAGGGTGTACCAAGGCTGGATACAGACCAAAGATTGTTATAGGTAAAGATACAAGACGTTCAAGCTATATGCTGGAGTATTCAATTGTTGCAGGTATCACTGCGTCGGGAGCTGATGCATATATGCTTCATGTTACTACAACACCGAGCGTATCGTATGTTACGCGACAGGATGAATTTGATTGCGGTATAATGATAACAGCATCGCATAATCCATACTATGATAACGGAATAAAGGTTATCAACAAGTATGGTGAAAAGCTCGATGATAACACTACTTCACTTATTGAAAAATACATTGACGGTGATTTAAAATCATTAGGAATTTCAGACGATGATTTACCACTTGCTTGTCGTGAAAAAATAGGTTGTATAGTCGATTATGTTTCAGGAAGAAACAGGTATGTCGGTTATCTTATTTCTCTTGCGTCAAATTCTTATAAAAACCTTAAAATAGGACTTGACTGCGCAAATGGCGCGTCATGGATGATTGCTAAATCAGTATTTGGTGCACTTGGTGCACAAACTGTTGTTATAGGTGCTGAGCCTGATGGATTAAATGTAAATAACGGATGCGGTTCAACACATATAGAAAATTTGTGTAAACTTGTTAAAGAGAAACACCTTGATTTTGGTTTTGCATTTGATGGTGATGCTGACAGGTGCATTGCAGTTGATGGTAATGGCAACGTAGTTGACGGCGATGCTATGATGTATATCTTGGGTAAACGTCTTAAATCACGCGGTATGTTAAATAACGATACTATAGTTGCTACCATAATGTCAAACAGCGGATTTTTTTCAAGCCTTGAAAAGATAGGGATTAAATGCGAGCAAACAACCGTTGGCGATAGATTTGTATATGAATGTATGCAAAATAACGATTATAGCCTTGGTGGCGAGCAATCTGGCCATATAATTTTAAAAAAATATGCTACTACGGGCGATGGGCTATTAACCGCTATAATGATTACGGAAGAGGTTTGCGATAGCAAAACAACGCTTGCTGAACTTGCAGAGCCGGTAAAACTATATCCACAATACACAAAAAACATTCGTGTAAAGGATAAGTCAGCTGTTTTATCCGATAATGAAGTAGTATCCTCATTAGATAAAGTGAAAAAACTTATTGGCGGAGAAGGCAGGGCACTTCTTCGTCAAAGCGGAACAGAACCTGTTATCAGGATAATGATAGAAAGCGAAAATGAGAATAAATGCAAAGAATATGCAAATATTATTGCTGATAAGATAATCGAAAGGGGGTATAACGCTTGAACAAAAATGTCAAAACAAAAGAACTGTTCGATTGTAAAACAGAATATTTAACTGAGCTTTTTGATGGTGCAATATATCCTTGGCATATGCTTCCTAAGATTAAAGAGTATATCTTTAAATTAATAGAAAATGGTATTGATGGATATGAAAAGTATTCTGATGGAGTACTTATCGGTAAAAATGTTAAAATCTATCCAAACGTAACGATAGAGGCTCCTGCAATAATCGGTGAAGGAACGGAAATTCGCCCCGGAGCATTTATAAGAGGAAATGTTATTACTGGAAAAAATTGTGTAATAGGCAATTCCACTGAGCTTAAAAATTGCATTTTACTTGATAATGTTCAGGTTCCTCATTATAACTACGTTGGTGACTCTGTACTTGGTAATTTTTCGCATATGGGTGCAGGCTCAATATGTTCAAATTTAAAATCCGATGGAAAAAGTGTTGTTATACACTCGGATAAAGATTACGAAACTGGCCTTCGAAAAATTGGCGGAATATTAGGTGATTACGCGGATGTTGGTTGTGGTTGTGTGCTAAATCCGGGTACTGTAATCGGCAAAAACACTTCTGTATACCCATTGACATCGCTTAGAGGAGTGTATCCTTCTGAATGTATAGTTAAATCGGCTGATAATATTGTAAAAAGAATATAATCCTAAAAGCGTATGATTTCATACGCTTTTATTGACTTTATAGACATAAGGTGATAAGATTACCCTGTTAAAAAATTTGTGTTTTTGGAGAGATCGTATGAAAAAAATATTACTTGATTCATCTAAAAAATATTTTAAAGCTAATCTGCATTGTCATAGTACTAATTCTGACGGTGTACTGACACCTGAAGAAGTTAAAGTGCTTTATAAATCAAACGGATATTCGGTTGTTGCATACACTGACCACGAACATTTAATTGACAATTCGTACCTTAATGATGAAGAATTTTTAGCAATTACCTCGTGTGAAATCGCTATCAAAGACGGTCCTGCAGAGCTTCGTCCTTCGAAAAATTATCATATGAAGGTTTGCCATTTAAATATATACGCAAAAGATCCTAAAAACATTGATACACCGTGCTATAATTCGCTTTTTGACTATCACGGCAGCGAAGAAGCTATGGCAAAAGTTTTTTATTCTTGTAAGCCTTTCAATCGTACTTATTCACACGAAGGAATAAGTGAAATAATAAAAATTGCTAACGAAAAAGGTTTTCTTGTTTGCTACAATCACCCTGAGTGGTCGCTTGAAAACGCAACCGACTATCTTGGATACAATGGACTTTGGGCTGTTGAAATATATAATAATAGCAATCAAATGGGCGGCCGTTTTGAATATGATATACATACATATAATGATTTTCTTCGCAACGGCCACAAACTAGCTTGCATTTCAACTGATGATAGTCATAACGCCAGAACTGCTTGCGGTGGATGGGTTATGATAAACGCAGACAAGCTTGAATATGACTTAATTATTAATGCATTGGAAAATCATAATTTCTATGCATCACTCGGTCCTGAAATTAAAGAATTATACATAGAGGATAATAAAGCATATTTAACTTATTCAAAAGGTACTTTTGCCGTAATGGCTACAGAGGGCAGGAGAGTATCCAGAATAGATGCTGAAAATACTGATAGTGAAAATACTGCTGTGTTTGAGTTTTTTCCGGAAGACGGATACATTCGCTTTGATGTTGTCGACAGTTGTGGAAAACGCGCGAATACTTGTGCGTATTTTCTTGAAGACTTAATTTAAAAATTGTATTTTTATTGCATTTTATTAATCTTAATGATAGAATAGAGAAAAATACTTTGGGGGTAAGTAAAATGATTATTAAAAGTGGTTTGATTCACGATGCCGTGCACGAAGAAGCATACATAGCTGATATTAAAGTTGTTGATGGAAAAATTGCTGAAATTAGCAAAAACATTAATACATCCGATGAAGAAGTGATTGACGCTACAGGACTTAATGTTTTTCCAGGTATGGTAGAAGGTCATTGCCATATCGGTATGTCGTCTTACGGTACATCAAATGATAAAGAACATAATGAGAAAAACGATGCTTTAAATCCACATTTAAGAGCTATTGATGGATTTAATCCGTTTAGCCCGCTTTTAAGAAGAGCACTTGAAGCTGGTGTTACTACAGTTTGCACAGGTCCTGGTAGTGCGCCTGTTATCGGCGGAACGTTTATTGCTGTTAAAACATATGGCACTTGTGTGGATGACATGCTTGTTAAAAATAATGCAGCTATGAAATGTGCGCTTGGCGAAAACCCTAAAACTTACATTAGTTCAATAAATTCACGTATGACATCAGCTGCAAAGCTCCGCGAGATACTATTTCAGACAAAAGAATATCTTGCAAAGAAAGAACTTGCAGGTGATGACATTTCCAAAATGCCTAAATTTGATATGAAACTTGAGGCGATGCTTCCTGTAATAAAAGGGGAAATGCCTTTAAAAATACACGCTCACAGAGCAGATGATATATGTACTGCAATTAGAATTTCAAAGGAATTTGATGTAAAATGCACTATCGAACATTGCACGGAGGGACACCTTGTTGTAGACGAGCTTGTAAGAGCAAATTTACCTGTAATATGCGGACCCACAATGTGTGGTGGCAGTAAATTTGAGCTTGCTAACAAAAGCTTCGAAACTGCAGGAATACTTTCTGATGCAGGTTTGAACGTCAGCATAACTACTGATTCAGGAGTTATCCAACAGGAATATTTACCCCTTTGTGCAGCTTACTGTGTTAAAGCTGGTATGAATCCGTTTAAGGCACTACAGGCTATTACTATAAATCCTGCTCGTCATGTTGGTGTTGATGACAGAGTAGGCTCACTTGAGGTTGGTAAAGATGCAGATATACTTATTACAGACGGAGATATTTTGG
>JAZQHY010000018.1:0-66354 GCA_045540815.1 Clostridia bacterium
TGGTGAAACTGGTGGTACAGGACAGCCTGACGACGGAAAGATTACTGTCGATTTCAATGTAGGCGGCGGTGTTCACGAAACAATAACTACTGAGGGAGATAAAGCTGTCGTAAACGTTGACGAAATTAAAGATCCTGAAAGAGAAGGCTTTGCATTCGCAGGTTGGTATGCTGACGAGCATCACAAAGAAGAAGTAAAAGGCGAAGTAGAAGTTGACGAAGATACCCAGTTCTATGGTAAGTGGATTAACACTACTGCTCCATCAGCACTAA
Source organism: Clostridia bacterium (assembly GCA_045540815.1). Lineage (GTDB taxonomy): Bacteria > Bacillota > Clostridia > UMGS1810 > UMGS1810 > JAZQHR01. The sequence goes on from JAZQHY010000018.1 coordinate 273, forward strand.
ACAATGATGACCGTGTAGCGTATGTTATTGGTTATCCTGAAGGTGATGTACGACCAAATGACGACATCACAAGAGAAGAAATTGCTACAATATTCTATCGACTTCTTAAGAAAGAAATCAGAGAAGATTTGTATTCAGAAGAAAATCAGTTTGGTGACGTAGAAGATGACAGATGGTCAAACAAAGAAATTTCTACTATGGCAAACGGTAAATACATCGTTGGTTACGAAGATGGTACATTCAGACCTGAAAATGCTATCACCAGAGGTGAATTTGTAACAATAGCTGCAAGATTCCTTGAGGAAATTGTAGGCGAAACATACAAGACATTCCACGACGTTAGCGGACACTGGGCAGAAGATGCTATCCACGCAGTAGCTGATCAGGAATGGATTGGCGGATATGAAGATGGAACGTTTAGACCTGACGCACTTATCACAAGAGCGGAAGCTATGACTATTATCAACAGAATGCTTGTATATCACATTGACCACGATTCACTAACCGATGATGCTAAGCATTGGCCGGACAACAATGCAGGTGATTGGTTCTATCTAGATGTATTGATAGCTACAAACTCACGTGAACACAGTATCCGTGAAAACGGCTATACAGAGGATTGGAACGAAATTCTACCAAACCCTGATTGGTCAGTAATAAAATAATTAAATAAAAAGTAGCATAGAATATAAATTAAAACCGTGCACCCAAATTGGATGCACGGTTTTTGTGAATACGGAGTTAATGGTAATGGGCTAATTTTATATGATACGTTTGTGATAAGCAACTTTTCTGATGGTCGGAAAATGGGAAGTATATATAAAAAAATAACGGCTAAATTGACCGTTATTTTTTATATATGTTTTTATTATTCTGCCTTTAATACTTTGACATTAGTGTCTTCAAACATTTTGTCCCAATTATCGTTAAAATCGCCGTCTGTGACAAAATAATCTATCTGATCAAATGTAGATAGCTTTGCGAATCCAATGCGCCCAATCTTCGATTTATCGCACATATAGAAAACATCGCCGGAATTTTTTAACATTTTTTGTTTTATAGCACACTCTTGCTCGTTGCTTTCAAGTATTCCCCCGTCAAGTGTTACACCTTTTGACGAGAAAAACATCTTATTTGCAAAATAGTTTTCCTCTATAGTGTTTTCTGCCATACTGCCGACAAATGATTGGTTGTTACTTACCTGACCACCAACAGCTATAACTTTTATGTCGCTTTGTGACGAAAGCTCGTTTATAACTCTTATAGAATTTGTAACGATAGTGATATTTTTCATTTTCTTAAGCTCACGAGCCATAAAAAAAGTAGTGGTAGAAGCATCAAGAAATATTGTGTCACCCGGAAATACGTGTTCCGCTGCGATTTTAGCAAGTTTTTCTTTAACAAGTGTGTTTGTATTTTTTCTTTTTTCCAGTGATAACTCATAAGCGCCTGCATCAATAGGCACCGCACCGCCATGCGTTCTTAGGAGTTGTTCCTGTTTTTCGAGCTTTTCAAGGTCGCGTCTTACTGTTTCCTCGGTAATGGAAAACTCTGCACTGAGTTTGCTTACAGATACCGAGCCGTGTTGATTTAAAAGCTCAAGTATCCTTTTCTGTCTTTCAAGAGCAAACATATTTTTCCTCCAACTAAAGTTATGGGAAACCAGTCCCAAACTTTATTTCTTTATTATTTTAACTAAATCACCGTTTCTAAGACCTGCCGAGTTTGCATCGTCAGTATCTATGTGCATTTCAGTGTTGAAATCTTCCCTTGTTCTTATCTGAACATCGTAAAATTTTGTAGGCTTTATTCCCTCAACAAGCACATCTACATAGTCATTGTCCTTTAAGCCGTGTTTTTCGGCATATTCAGGTGTAAGATGTATGTGTCTGTTCGCTATTATAACGCCCTGTTTTAGATAAACAGAACCTTTAGGACCTACTATAACAATTCTTTCAGAGCCTTCTACGTTTCCAGATGGGCGAACGGGTGGGCTAACCTTTAATACAAATGTATCTGTACGTGAAATTTCTACCTGTGTGTCCTTTCTCACAGGTCCGAGTACACGAACGTTTTCTATTGATTTAAGCGACGGGCCTACAAGGGTAACAACCTCTTTTGCGGCATATTCTCTGCCCATAAGAGGTTTTAAAAGTGTAAGCTCGTAATCCTTTCCGAAAAGTGTGTCAAGGTCTTCGCGTGACAAGTGAATATGTCTTTGCGAAACACCTATTTTTATTTCGCCGTTTGACTCTGCATCAATAGCGGAAAGGGCGTTTTTTACTGCTGTTTCTATTGCTTTAGCATCGTACATAATCTATATACCCCTTACTGTTCCAAATCAAAAAATTTAAGTATCTCCTCGTGTGGGTTAGCTATAACCTCACATCCGTATACCTTGCCAAGTGCGGATGCGCACTCGCGTCCTGCTTCTACAGCGGCTGTTACCGCCGACACACTGCCTGTAACAATCATAGTAACTAGTCGTCCACCGAGTCTTTTTTCAGTGTGAACAAGGCGAACATTTGCGGTTTTAAGCATTGTATCAAGACCTTCGATAGCAGCAACTAAGCCTTGGATTTCAAGAATACCTAATGAATTCATTTCGCCTGCTCCTCTCTGAAACTCTTTGGAAGCTTCTTGTTGAATTTGTCTTTGTTAATGTCCATAAGATATGCCATCTTGTCAACATCTTCACCAGGGTTGGCTATAATGTGGTGGACAATATATTTTCCGCGTTCCTTTGCGTAATTTACACCCGCCTCAACAGCCGCATTAACTGCCGATACAGGGCCTGTCATTTTAACCGCCATTACAAGTGGAGCAGGGACGTCCGGAGAAATCGGTCTGTTTCTGTCGAATGCTATTATCTTTACATCTGCCGCTTTTGCCGCAACGTCTGCCACGCAAACTGCAGTAGTAAAGCTGTAAACTTCTATCATACCTAGTGCTTGCATCTGTCAATCACCTCAAAAAATTATACTATGTGGAAACCATCTACCATTACGCAACGTCTTTGTCTCGTAAATGATCTTGCAGATGTAAGACCTTCACCAGTAGGACCTGCAATGGTAAATGTGGTATGTCCTTCACCGCCTGAGCCTATACCTGCGTATGAAGGAGCATTTTTAACAAAGATTGTTGTTTCAACTGCTCTTGCAAAACGAGTTAGGTGGTCAACATTCTTTGAATGAATGTGAGCTGAATGACGGTTGCCGTGTTCAGCCTGACAAGCAAGCTCGATGGCTTCGTCAATATCCTTTACTCTAACGATAGGAAGGATAGGCATCATCATTTCCACCTGAACAAATGGGTGGTTTGCATCAGTTTCACATATGATTAGTCTTGGGTCTGCGTTTATGCCAAGCTCTTTTAGGAATTTACCTGCATCTCTGCCAACCCAGTCTTTGTTTATGATGTATTTTCCGTTTTTATTTATAAGCGCTATGTTCATAAGTTTGTCAATCTGGTCGCCTTTGATTAGATATGCGCCATTGTTTGTCATAGAGTTTATAAGCTTGTCAGCAATGTTTGAAAATGCAAAACATTCTTTTTCAGCGATACAAGGTAGATTGTTGTCAAAGCTTGCGCCGTTTACTATATCGCGACCTGCTTTTTCAACGTCTGCTGTATCGTCAACGATAACAGGAGGGTTACCTGCACCTGCGCCGATTGCTTTCTTGCCTGACGAAAGAAGTGCTTTAACAACACCAGGGCCGCCTGTAGCAACAAGCATCTTAACGATAGGAGATGCCATCATCTCGTCAGAGCTTTCTTTTGTAGGGTTTGCAACTGAAACTACAAGGTTTTCAGGGCCGCCTGCCTCAAGTATTGCTCTGTTTACAAGGTCAACTGCGTAGTTTGCAGCTCTTTTTGCGTTTGGATGAGGGTTAAATACTACCGCGTTACCACCTGCAATCATACCCATAGAGTTACATAATACTGTTTCACTAGGGTTTGTTGAAGGGGTAATACTTCCTATAACACCATAAGGTGCCATTTCGATAAGAGTTAATCCGTCATCGCCTGTGTATACTCTAGGGTCAAGGTCCTCTGTGCCTGGAGTTTTGTTTGCAACAAGCTGATGCTTAAGTATCTTGTCGGAAACTCTACCCATCTTAGTTTCCTCAACGCCAAGTCTTGCCATATTTTCAGCTTCTTCAAGTGTAAGACGGCGGATGTTTGATATCATTTTTTCTCTTTGTTCAACTGTGTAGCTTCTAAACTGCTTGTAAGCCTTTTCTACAGCTGCAAGAGCCTCTGTCATAGAGTCGAAAACACCTTTTTTACCTTCTGTAATAGTGCTTGAAGAAGTGCCCATTACGTTTTTAACAACTTTTTCTACAATTTCATTTATGTATTGTTCGTTTAGCATAATACTTTACCTCGTTTATATTAAAGAATTGATTTCCAAAGCTTTTCGTCAGGATTTGCCATAATAGAAGAATCAAGGAACATTCCTGTGTCTTTAACCGCGTCTTTAGCTTTTTCGATAGCAGCTGTTACTGCGGCAACTTCGCCTGTTAAAAGGAGATATGATTTTCCGCACATTCCCTTTGCTATTCTAAGCTCTATTAAATCGACCATCGCGGTTTTAGCAGCCATATCTGCTGCTACTATAATTGATGCTGCTGAAAATGTTTCGAGCACACCAAGCGCTTTTGCATCTGCAACCTCGTTTGAACCATAAATCGCAGGGAAGATAGATTCGTGAGGGTTGCCAAGTACAAATGTATCTATTACACCTTCGCCTATAAGACCCTTTGATGCGTCAATAGATGCTTTTACTGCACTAAGCTCGCCTTCCACTAATATTATGTATTTTCCCGGACACACAACCTGTGCCTCGATTATATCTACCTCTGCGGTTTTAACTATCAGGTCTGCGGCTCTTATGCCTTTGGAAACCGTCTGGTATTCCATCATTCCAATCGCTTTTGCCACCTAAGTAACACCTGCTTTCTTCAAAATTTTGTATGTGAATTAAAAATTACTTACTGCTTTTAGCTATAATAATAAACTTATCATTTACCTCTACCACTTTGCCGTCGACAGATGCGTGAATTACACTTCCAAGCTTTGTTTCATCTGACCTGCCGATAAGCTGACCTTTTTTCACCTCGTCACCTTTTTTAACAAGAGATATGCAAGGAGCGCCGATGTGCTGTGATAAAAGTATCTTTACCGCCCTTGTGTTTGGCTGAATGTCCGAAATAGGAGCGGTTACATTGTATTTTTTAAGACCAAGCCTGTTTATCAGTCTTGACATAGGAGCGCGTTTATACTCTCTGTCTTTGTGTGGCTTATCTGCCTCAATCTTCGGCATTGCGACGCCTGCCTGACGAAGCTTTGTCTTGTACTCTGTGATAAGAGAGCGCGGATTTAACCCTTGTGGGCACGAGAACAGCTCGCATAGTCCGCAGCTTGAACAAAACATAGTGTTTACAAGCGCGGTAGTGTTTTGCGTGTCACCCGACGAAGCACTTCGCATAAACTGATGTGGCTCGATAGGGTGTCCTAAAAGATTTCTCGGACAAAGGTCTGTACAGCTTCTGCACTGGCAGCAACTTGCCATTGCCCTTTTCATATTTATAGACGTTTTGCTTTTTTTCTTAGCAACAACGATATTATTCGATTTTAGTACGAGTATGGCGTTTGTAGTTTTGGTAACTACGTCATACTTTGAAATAAGGTTTCCCATCATAGGTCCACCCGAAATGTATGCTACATCATCGGCTGTTTCACCACCGGCTGCAGCTATAAGCTCGCCGATTGCAGTGCCTATAGGGACTTTTAATGTAACGGGATTTTTCACCTCACCCGCTATTGTAACGTATTTGTCAGTAACAGGTGTATCGTTCACTACTGCATTATATAAATTCAGCATTGTTTCAACGTTATATACGATAACACCCTTTGTAATAGGTATTGCCCCAGGGTCTACAACCCTTTTTGTAACCTCATAGATTAAAACTATCTCATCGCCCGACGGATATGCGTCAGGAAGAAGATTTAGCTTTATATCCTTAAATGAGTCCTGATTTGCCCTCACGGCTTCTATTGCATTTTTGTAAGATTTTTTTACTGCTATATGTATGTTTTTCGCTCCGACTGCCTTGGCAACAAGTGATAGCGCAGACATTATCTCATACGGAAATTTTTCCATAAGTTGTCTGTGAAGCTTTAAAAGCGGCTCACACTCTGCACAGTTAAGGATAACCGTGTCTGCCTTTTCTGACAGCTTTGCGTATGACGGAAATCCGGCGCCACCAGCGCCTACTATACCGTGTTTTTTCATTATTTCACTTAAATTGCCGATTTGCATTTAAAATCTACTCCAATCCGGATGCGTCGTCTACTATTCCGACTATTGCTGCGTCGATAGGTGCTGATGCCATATTGCATCCAACTCGTGCCGCACTTCCGCAAGCTACAAGTACATATTCGCCTATACCTGCGCCTATGTTGTCTATTGCCACTACGTTTCCGCCCTTATTCATACTCTTTAAAGGCTCAACTATCATAAATTTGTTTCCTACAAGGTTATCATTTTTGCGAGTGGAAACTATGCTTCCAACCACTTTACCTATAATCATCTTTTTCACCTCTGGTTAATAGGATTTGTCTTTCCTAAGCTTAATTATAAATCCCGTGGGGCAAGGGTTTCTCGCCCCACGAAACTCTATAATTTTCACGTGAAAATTTTATTACTACTTAATTCTTAAATTATTTAAGAGAAGGCAATATTTTTTCAACGTCAGCGTGTGGTCTTGGGATTACGTGTGTAGCAACGATTTCACCAAGTCTCTGAGCAGATGCGCCGCCAGCTTCAACTGCAGATTTAACTGCGCCAACGTCACCTCTAACCATAACACTTACAAGACCTGAACCGATTTTTTCAGTTCCGATTAAAACTACGTTTGCAGCTTTAACCATTGCGTCAGCAGCTTCTATTGCAGCTACTAAACCTCTTGTTTCAACCATACCTAATGCTTCCTGTGCCATTTTTATTTCCTCCTTGATAATAATATCTTCTTTTTTAGTTTCTACTTTTGTTTCAGCTTTTTTAGCTGTTGTTTTTTTAGCTGTAGCCATTTTTTCTTACCTCTTATTTAAGTTTTGGTAGGATAGCTGCCACATCTGTGTGTGGTCTTGGGATTACGTGTACAGCTACAAGCTCGCCAAGTCTCTGTGCAGAAGCAGCGCCTGCTTCAGTAGCAGCTTTAACAGCACCTACATCGCCTTCAACCATAACACTTACTAGACCTGAACCAATTTTTTCAGTTCCAAGTAGAGTAACGTTTGCAGCTTTAACCATAGCATCTGCAGCTTCGATAGCAGCAACAAGTCCTCTTGTTTCAACCATACCTAATGCTTCCTGAGTCATTTTAAGTACCTCCTAGTATATTTTAGATTAATTAATTATAGCGATTTTTAAGCCTTCCATCTTGAGGTTAGTTTCTAAAGCCTCGTTTATCTTCTCAAGCGGATACTTGTGAGTGATAAGCTTTTCTAATGGAAGTCCAATACCTTTTGCTCTTTTTAGAAAATCAAATGTAGTTGCGTAATCTCTTAGAGTGTATACCCAAGAGCCAACTGTAGTGATTTCCTTTGAGCATATATCGAAATGCGGGTTAATACTTGCGTCACCGCCGTTTATAAAGAAACCAAGCTCGCAAAGTCCTCCGCCATTTCTTATAAATTTGTAAATGTTGCTGTGCGCTACAGGTGAGCCTGTGCACTGGAACGCGAAATCTGCAAGATATCCGCCAAATGCATTTTCAACTGCGCTTGTAAGAGCTTCTATACCCTTGTGGTCTTTGAAGTTAACAGCATTAGTTGCGCCCATTTCCTTAGCGAATGAAAGTCTTTTTTCTTCGCCGTCTATAGCAACTATGTTTTCGATACCCATTGTGCGAAGAACCGCTATACATATAAGACCGATAGGTCCGCAGCCCTGAACGGCAACTCTTGAGTTAAATCTAAGTATGCCTGTTGTTTTAGCTCTTTCCACAGCGTGGATAAGAACTGCACAAGGTTCGATAAGTATTCTAAGGTCAAGGTTTAAGTCACTAACGTTAAATACTGTGCTTCCGCCTCTTACTACTATGTAGTCTGCAAACCAGCCGTTTAAGTGCTTGTCGTCGTCTGGAAGAAGTCCGTATACGTCTGCACCGCCAACGTTCTGCTTGTTTAAGTCGAACATTGTGATGTCAGGATTGTCCTTGAATATCATACAAGTAACAACCTTGTCGCCAATGTTTAGCGGTTTTCCTGCGCTGTCCTTTTTAACGTTTTTACCCATCTTAACTATTTCGCCTGTGCCCTCGTGACCAAGAACAACAGGGATAAGACCGAATGGATCACGTTTGAATTCGTGAGCGTCAGTACCGCATACGCCGCAGCCTTCTACTTTTACAAGTATATCGTCATCACCAATTTCTGGGATTGGATATTTTTGAATTTCAAATTTTTCCTTTTCTGTAAGCATTGCTACGCGACTTTCGTTTGCGTTTGACGAAGCAGCAGAAACAGAATGGCCGTCTGACATACCCTGAAGTACCTGTTTAACGATTTCTTCAATTTTCTGTGAATTTATATCCATTATTCTGTTGTCACCTCGTTTTTAATATTTCCTGAAAGACCTTTTCGCCATAATCGGCAAGGAAGGTATCCTGCTCCTCGCTGCCGCCGCTTACACCAAGACCGCCAATTATACGTCCGTTTGATACAAGCGGAACACCGCCGCCGAAGATAACGATTTTGCCTTCATTTGTGAACTGTATTCCGTAAAGTTCACCGTTTGGTTGGGATAGGGTAGATAACTTTTTGGTAGACATCTTAAGCGCTACCGAGGTGTATGCCTTGTTTACCGCTATATCATAGCTTGCTATGTATGAATCGTCCATGCATTCCACCATAACAGGGTTTGCACCCTCGTTTGATACAGCGACTACGGCTTTTACACCAATCTCTGTTGCCTTTTCCTCAACTGCTTTAACTAATTTACGGGCAAGTTCAAGTGTCATTTTATTGTTTAAGCTGTCTATCACGGCTCTAACAACATTTTCTATGCCCTTATTATCCATAATTATTTACCTAGAGCAGCGATAACCTTTTTAGTGATTTCTTCAACCAATGCGCTGTCAGTTGTTGGCTCACATACATCGATTGTGCAAGTAGTACATCCAGGACATGAAGCACCTTTGTTCTGGCAAAGGTCAGCAGGGTGTTTACCCTTTAAGCCATAACTGCTTCTCATGCTGTATAGACGTTTAACCTGTTCTTTTGAAAGCTCCTTAGGGCCGCCAAGAAGCTTAGCGTTAAATAGAAGCTGCGCATAGAACTCTACTGATTCCATCTTGTGATAAGCACCAAGTAGTGAATCAGAGTATGTAAGTGCACCGTGGTTCACAAGTAGAACTGCGTCAAAGTACTGCAAGTATTTTGATACAGCATCAGGAATTTCTTCTGTAGAAGGTGTGCCGTATTCAGCAATTGGCACGCAGCCAAGTCCTAGAACTGCTTCAGGCATAATAGGCTGAGTTAGCGGAATGCCTGCGATAGCAAAGCTTGTAGCATATATAGGGTGAGCGTGAACAACTGACATTACGTCAGGTCTTTCTTTGTATACTCTCATATGCATCTTGATTTCAGATGATGGTTTGAAGCCAGCATTTGCCTGAATAACTTTACCATTTGCATCTACTTTACAGATGTAGTCAGGAGTCATAAAGCCTTTACTTACGCCTGTAGGAGTGCAAAGGAATTCGTTTTCAGAAAGCTTTACTGAAATGTTACCGTCGTTAGCGGCAACCATGCCTTTGTTGTAAATTCTTTTACCGATGTCGCACATTTGTTTTTTGATCTCGTATTCTGATACCATTTTACATTTCTCCTTTTATGAAAATTTTATTTATAAACTTACTTATATATAAACCGCATTGTACGGCATATAACTTGCTTGCAAATCATCGTGGCTAAATTTTTTGGAATTTCTGGGGAACAACAGATGTTTACATTTTAATTTTACTGCTTTTGTTGGGTTTTGTCAACAATTTTCTGTGTTTTTATTTGATTTTTCTTTGGTTTTGTTGATTTTTGGCTGTGAAATATGCTTTACAAGGTCGGAAACGCCCTCTTTTGTAACCGAACTGACCTTAAACACGTTTTTGCAACCGGCTAGCCTAAGCCACTTTTCGGCTCGGTCAGGGTTGGCATTTTCTTTGTCTATCTTTGTTACTATGCCTATAACCTCTCTGTTTGCCATATTTGTAATGCACGGGCTGTAAAGCGAGTATGGCTCTGTAGCACTAAGCACCAGCCCTACAATGTCCGACTCGTATGCATACAGCGCAAGTGCACTGGCAAGGCTTTTGTTTTCGGCATATTCGCCCGGTGTGTCTATAGTTATGTCAGAGTAGTCCACCGCTTGAGTTTTTTTGAACTCGATACTTTCACCCTTTATAGCCTGTGTGAGCGAGGTTTTTCCGCATTCGCTTCTGCCAATTAATATTAGTTTCTTCATATGTTATGTCCTTGTAATGTCGCAAACTGTAAAGCCAAGCTTGTCTTTTGCATAGTCAACAAGAGCTTTTAGCGCCGCCTCAACCTCCGAAACAGATCCTGTGACGATTAACGTGCCGCTGAATCTGTCCACGAAACCTATCTCAACGCCCGAAGATTTTATAGCTATATCACCCGCTATGATAGCAGTTTCTGATGGTGACATAGTCACTATGCCGATTGCCGCTCTTCCGTAATCTATCGCAGGGTCGAGTCCAAGCTTGTGATAAAGTATTTCATCAGGATTAGCTATAATGTGTGCTATTGTTATCTGCTTTCCCGGAACAAGTTCCTGAATTATTCTCATTTTGTCACTATCGGGTATGTTTAAAAACTGTGAATTATTCATTGGATTATCCTCCTATCTGACAATTTAAGCCTTCGGACTTTACCACTTCCAAAAGCTTTTGCATTTTTTCTTTGCCAGGAAGTGCAAAATCTTTTGCCAGGTAATCCCTTCCAAGTGCCGTGTACTTATCTGAGCCCAGCCTGTGGTATGGGAGCAGATGAAGTTCATTTACTGTAAGAAGGCTTTTTGTAAAACGTGCTATATCCCTTATTTCCTCGGGTGTGTCGTTAAATGTCGGTATAACGGGAACACGTATTATGAGTTTCTTTGTGTCTTTTGCAAGACGTTTTGCGTTTTCTAATATAATTTCATTTTTAACACCCGTAAACTCAAAATGTTTATCAGAGTTTATGTGTTTTATATCCATAAGATATAAATCAAGATACGGCAGTAGTTTTTGAATATTTTCATATTTTGCAAATGCCGTCGATTCTATCGCGGTATTTATGCCGTTTTCCTTGCACGCACGAAGGATTGCCGCAGCGAAATCGCTTTGCATAAGCACCTCTCCGCCTGATAACGTTACTCCACCGCCGGAGCGTCTGTAGTAAGGCATATCCTTCATAACCTTTTCCATTATTTCTTCTACTGTAATGTCCTGACCGACAGTTTTTACCTTGCCGTCAGGCATATTCATTTCTACAATGTCAAAGGTCTGACCCTCAGGGTTACAACACCATCTGCATCTTAGCGGACAACCCTTTAAAAAAACTATTGTCCTTATGCCCGGTCCGTCGTGTATGGAAAACTTCTGAATATCAAAAATCCTGCCTGTGGTTTTTAGATATTCTTTTGTCATATCATTCCTTGCTCCGTTCTGTTAATGATATCGTCCTGAAGCGATTTTGAAAGAGTAGTGAATAGTGCACTGTAGCCTGCTACTCGTACAACCAGTGTTTTGTATTTTTCAGGATGAGCCTGCGCGTCGCGAAGAGTTTCGCGGCTAACTACGTTAAACTGCATATGGCTTCCCTTCTGGTCGAAATATCCTCTTATGAGCGATACGAAGCTTTCAAGACCCGATGTGCCTTCAAGCGCTGACGGATGGAATTTCATATTGAACAGTGTTCCGTTTGACGCTATAAAGTGGTCAAGCTTTGAAACAGAGTTACAAGACGATGTAGGTCCGTTTACGTCCTTTCCTGCTGATGGCGATACACCATCGGCAACAGGAGTGTATGCATAACGTCCGTCAGGTGTAGCACCTGTCTGTGCACCAAGCGGTACGTTAGCCGATACAGGATAAAGTCCAGCCTGATAAATTCCGCCTCGAGGGTTTGTAAATGTTTCAAGCGGTTTTGTGTATGTGTATGCCACATCACGTGCAAAATCGTCAACCTCTTTTATGTCATTGCCGAATTTTGGTACGGCGTCTATCATATCGTGTATTTCCTGATATCTCTTTTTCTGTGATTCGCTTAAATTGTTACCCGATACCTTTTTGAAAATTTCCTGTATTTGCTCGTTTGTAGCCTTTACTCCGTTAGCTGCAAGCTCCTTTATGATGCCTACTGTGATTTCCTCTGCATCAGTAGTAGCAACATCTTTGCCATAGTTGTTTTCGAGTGCTTCTTTAAGCTCTGCCATAGTGATTTTCTTTTCGTCAAACACAAGTGTTTTCACAGCATATAGCGAGTCTGCCATATTGGCTATACCAAAGCCCTGCGGGCCTGTGAAGTTGTATATAGCTCCGCCTTCCTGAAGGCTTAAACCTCTCTTTATACAGTCGTCCACCATACACGATTGGAATGGTAGCGGACAACGGGTCGCGTGCGCAACGTCTATTGCGTTATCAGCGTTTACCAGTAGCCCAAGCATATAATTCATCTGTGCCTTGTATGCATCGTAGAATTCTTCGAATGTTTCCATCTTGGTAACGTCGCCTGTCTGTATGCTTATCTGTTCGCCCTTGTCCATTCCGTTTGAAAATACAAGCTCGAGCGGACGACACATATTAAAGAACGCTGCATCGTGCCAACCATCTGTCTTACCTGATTTTTGAGGTTCAACACAACCTATTATGTTGTAATCTCTTGCATCTTCTATAGTAAGTCCCCTGTTTAGAAGGGCAGGGATTATTACCTCGTCATTGTAGTATGCAGGAAGTCCAACACCTGTGCGTGTAAGCTCGCCTGCCTTTATCATAAACTCGTGCGGTGTGCCGTTCCATACTCTTACCGAGAATGATGGCTGTGGAAGAAGAACGTGCTTTGTAGCCTCTATACACATAAACGATAAATCGTTTGTAGCATCTCGTCCGTCCGTAGTCTGTCCGCCTGCAATAAGGTTCTGGAATAGGCTGTAACCTGCAAAACCTTCTGCCGATGCAGCATCACGGCACTTGTTTAGGTCGTTTAGCTTAACCCAGATGCAGTCCATAAGCTCTTGAGCAAACTCACGCGTAATCTTTCCTTCGTCCAAATCCTTTTTAAAATAAGGATACATATACTGGTCAAAACGTCCAGGTGATATCGAGTGTCCGCTAGACTCTGTCTGAAGGAGCATCTGCACAAACCAGAATGACTGACAAGCCTCGTAGAATGATGTTGCCCCTTTTGCAGGAACGTTTACACAGTTTTGCGCTATCTTAAGCAGCTCTAGCTTTCTTTCTTCGTCTTTGCAATTTTCTGCCTCTTCAATCGCAAGAGAAGCATATCTTCTTGCATATGTAATTACCGCCTGACAGCTTTCTATTACCGCCTCTATAAATTTACTTTTTGTTATGTAATTACCGTCCGAAACCTTGCATCTTGCAAGCTCCTCCTCGGCTTCTTTTATAATTCCTTCAAAGCCTATTTCAAGCACCTTCGCATAGTTTACAGTTACGTGACCTATGCCGTTGTAAAAATAGTTGCCCGGAGTAAATATATTATGCTCCATAGCCTTAAGCGTTTCAGGTGCCATATATGACGTAGCAAGTTCGCTTGTAGTCTTGCCCTTCCAGTATTTGTACACTTCGTGAAGTGTTGCCTTTGTGTCCTCTGCTATGTAGAACGGGTCAGCACTTCTTGTTGCTACTGTGTCAAATTCAGACTCAAGCCACTCGAATGAATACTCAGGGAATACCTGACATCCTCTTGGCGCTTTTGTGTTGCTTCCCACTATAAGCTCGTGGGGGCGTATAGTTATAGGAAGGTTTTCAAGTATGTGGCGAAATGCCGCCGACCTTCTTGAGATTACAGGCATACCTTCGGTTTGCCTGTAGCTTTCTGTAAGAAGTACCGCTCTGTCTGCCTCTATAACGGGCTGATTAGCATACAAGTGGTCTATTAGCTTTTGAATTCTTTCTGATTTTTTAATTGGTTCGGTATAAAACTTAGCCATTTAGGACACCTCCTAAAATTGTTTCTATATTATTAGTAGTATTTTTCGCTTTTGATTTTACCAACGGCCACGCGTATTCCATAGCGTATGAATGAGCAACGCTTTCTAGCATTTCTATGTCGTTGTAGTTGTCGCCAAAGCACATTGCGTCATCTGGTGAAACGTTTAGATGTTCAAGCAGTACCTTTGTTGCCACACCTTTGTTTGTGCCTTTGGAAACTATCTCATACCAGCTTTTGTCAGTTGGTATTATTGAAACAAAGTTTTCTTCAAATTTTCTTGTAATACGCTTTCCTTTAAATATAACTCCATCGCCTGTAAGTGCAATTTTATATACATCATCAAAGCCTTTTCCGTCGGGATTTTTCTTATATATATACGTTTTTATATCACGAAAGCCCTCAGCACTTTTTATAATGTCCTCCGACGTTTTGCCATCGATAGGTGACGAATATATAAGCCTGTCTTTGTGTATAACCGCCGCTCCATCAAGACATATGAAATATATAAAGTTCTTCACATCTTTAAATATTTCCTTTAGCTGAGAGTAGCACCTTCCACTTGCAACAGCAAATCTAATGCCACGCTCGTTTAAAGTCTTTATCTGTGATATTAAGTTTTCAGAAAGGCAGGTTTCGCCTCGCTTTAGCAGGCAACCGTCTAAATCGCTTAATACAAGCTTAATCATATCTCAAAAAACTCCATTTATGTAGGCATACGAAGTGCAATCCTTTGTATGCTATTTTTACAAATATATAATATCACCAAACAAAACAAAAGTCAATAAAAACAAAGAAAAACCCATAAAAAATTCTGTGAAACCCAAATTTCCAAAAATAAAAAGCAAAATAAAAGAGTATTTTGCTTTAAAATACTCTTTTATTGATTTCTAAAATATATTATTTTATTTTTAGCTTTTCCAATATCTCGTCATATCCGCCTGTGCCGTAGTTAAGCGCGCGGTTGACACGCGATATGGTAGCGCTTGATGCGCCTGTTAATTTTTCTATCTCGGAAAATGTTGCTTTTTCTTTTAAAAGCCTTGCTACCTCTAGCCTTTGCGCTGCTGATTTGATTTCGTTTATGGTAAAAAGGTCGGAAAAGAATTTTTCACATTCTTCCTCTGTGTTTATTTGTGTCATTGCTTTAAAAAGCGCTTTCGTTTCCTGCTTGGTTATATTTTCGTTTCCCATTTTTTGCACCGTCCTAGTCAAGCATTTTGTTTAAAAATTCTCTTGTACGCGGATGCTTAGGATTGTCAATAACCTCACTTGGCGCACCTTCTTCTACGATAACGCCGCCGTCCATAAATATTATGCGGTCGGAAACATTTTTTGCAAATTCAATCTCGTGCGTAACTATAACCATAGTCACATTTTTTGCTGCAAGGTCACGTATAACCTTTAGTATTTCGCCTGTAAGCTCTGGGTCGAGCGCACTTGTGGGTTCGTCGAAGAACAGTACTTTTGGACTGAGTGCAAGTGCTCTTGCGATAGATACCCTCTGTTGTTGACCGCCCGATAGCTGACACGGATAGCTGTCAAGCTTTTCGGAAAGTCCTACTCTGTCAAGTAGTTCTTTTGCATTTTTGGTTATTTCGTCTAAGATTTTCTTTTTGTTTTCCTTGTAATCTTCTCTTTCCTT
Source organism: Clostridia bacterium (assembly GCA_045540815.1). Lineage (GTDB taxonomy): Bacteria > Bacillota > Clostridia > UMGS1810 > UMGS1810 > JAZQHR01. The sequence continues at coordinate 16,156 of JAZQHY010000018.1, forward strand.
TGCAAGTAGCTTTGGTGCAAGAGTTACATTTTCAAGCACGCTATACTGCGGAAACAGGTTAAACGACTGAAATACCAATCCAAATAAAAGCTGATTTTTTCGTATTTGTTTTGCACTGCTTTTTTCTTTGTCGTTTGCGTCAAATATCACGTGTCCGTCAACCGATATCTGTCCCTTGTCAGCTTTTTCAAGGAAATTTATGCATCGAAGCAGGGTAGTCTTTCCGCTTCCTGATGAGCCAAGAATTGATACAACCTCGCCTTCCTCCATAGAGAAATTAACTCCCTTTAGCACCTCGGTATTTCCAAAGCTTTTGTATATATCTTTAACTTCAAGTATAGACATTTTCCCCGCCTCCTAACTTCTGAAATAATCGAGCTTTTTCTCGATGTATCCAAATAGAATTGTGAGTATTCCGCAAAATAGCAGATAATACACGCCTGTGTAGAACAACGGCCAAAGTAGTCCGTCTGTCTTGGTAAATCTCTGCGCGTTCCAGATGATTTCATATACCATTATGATTCGTGCAAGCGAGGTGTCTTTTACAAGGGTGATAATTTCGTTGCTCATAGGCGGTACTATTCTCTTTACCACCTGTAGGAGTACTACTTTGAAAAATATTTGTGTTTTAGTCATACCAAGCACCTGACCTGCCTCGTACTGACCTTTTGAAATGCTTTCTATGCCGCCGCGGTATATTTCCGAAAAATAACACGCGTAGTTTATAACGAATGCTATCATAACCGCTAAAAATCTGTCAAAGCATTCCCAGTTTGACAAAAACATATCTATAATGCTGGTACTTCCAAGCGCAAGTCTTTTGTCTGCCGCCGCACCTATTAAACCCGGTCCGTAGTATATAACTATAAGCTGCAGCATAAGCGGAGTACCACGTATAATCCATATGAAAGTTTTTACAAACCACTTAAGCGGTTTTATTTTACTCATAGACGCAAAGCTTATTATAAGGCCTAGCGGAAGGGCAAATAAAAGTGTTAGTGAAAATACTTTGAGTGTTGTCACAAAGCCTTCTAACAGGCTCATAGTAACTTCATAAAACATATTAACCGTTACCTTTCTATATATTAAATAGAAGAAATTTTATATAAACACAGTTTTGCCGGGGTTGATATTACAATCCCGGCAAAGTATTGTTTAATCCTGTTATTTCAAATTAAAATGCTAGAGTTAGCTGATATTTTTCAGCAAGAGCATCTAGTGTGCCATCTGCTTTTAGCTCGTCTAGGATTGCGTTAACCTTTTCGGCTACATCAGAGCCTTTTCTAAATGCGATACCGTATTCTTCGGTAGTAAGCTCGCAAACAGATGTAAGGTCAGCGTAGCTTGTGCCTTCGCCTGTCATAGCGTTTGCCATAGTGATGTCGATAACGCACGCATCAGCACTTCCACTCATTACTTCAAGAAGGGCATCTGACTGTGCAGCAACTGCTGTGTAATTAGCATCCAGACCATTGTCAGCTATAGCAGCTTCGCCTGCAGAACCTGCTTCAGCAGCAAATTTAAGTTCTGCCATATCTTCAGCTTTAGTGTATTTAGCAGCGTTTTCTTTGTTCATTACAACAACCTGTGCGTTTTTAACGTAAGCCTTAGAAACAAGTGCATTTAGCTTAGCTTCTTCTGTGATAGTCATACCATTCCAGATGCAGTCAATGCTTTTAGCTTCTAGAGTGATAAATTTGTTGTCCCAGTCGATTTCAACAAATTCAGGCTCAACACCTAGCTTTTCGCAAACAGCTTTAGCAAGCTCTGTGTCAAATCCAACGAATTCTTTGTTGTCATCATAATAGTTCATTGGCGCATAAACTGTGTAACCAATAACCATTTTGCCGTTTTCTTCTATGTAAGCCATATCAGAGTCAGTAGCCTTTTCGCCACATCCTGCCATCATAGCGATTACAAGAAGCATTACCATCGCAAGTGATAAAAATTTCTTCATTTTAAATACAACTCCTTAAAAATAATTGTTTAGTATGGTAATACTTTACCACTTTACCAAACTAAAGTCAAGTGTTTTGAAAAATTTTTTATAAAACATAATATTTTTTATAATTTTTTGTTTGCCTCCGGCGGGGGCATTTTGAACGGCAAAATCCCCGAAAACCGCTGGGGCGTTCCGATTCGCCCCAGACCCCTAGCGGCCGGGGATACCCCGCACCCCAAAAAAGATTTTCTCTTTCGAGAAAGGCTTTTTATATTTTGGGAGTTTTTACACGGAAACACACGATGGCTTTCAGCATCAAAAAAGGATGTGCATAGCACATCCCGTTGTTATTTACTTGTTATTTCATCTATTATCTTGTTTAGCTCTTTTTCGAATGCTTCCATATCACCATTATTAAGTACGAAATAGTCGGCAATAGCAATTGGCCCGCCTTTTTCGATTTTTTCTATTTCCGCATAATCTCTGCTTTTCGCCTCTTCGTTTGTAAGCGGACGAATTTCGCGTGTGGTAAGTCTTTCGTATCTTACAGGTCTATTGGTCACAACCGCAAGCACCGACAGGTTGTCACCAAAATATTCTGTAAGCTCTTTGTACTCTGACCACGAATACAAGCCGTCAAGTACTGTGTGATTGTTTTTAGCAAATGCCTCTATCTTAGGTAAAAGAAGCTTTGCAAACGCACCAGGTCCGTGCTCTTTTCTTAGATTTTCTCGTACCATTTTTTCGTTTGCCTCGGTTTTAGGTAAGCCCATTTCCTCCAGCTTGTCCATAGTAAGACCGCCGAAATACACCTTGTCCCAGCCACGCTCACAAAATACATTTGTAGCAATAGATTTTCCCGAGCCACACATACCAACTATGGCAACTATTTTATGTTCAAGTTTCATTTATATCATTCCTTTAAGTTGTATTATTTATAATTATAAAATATGTGAAAATGATTGTCAACTATTGAAAAATTTTGATTTTAAATGTATAATACATATATTGTATTTTAAGGAGAAATATCTATGAAACAACTTAAGTCAACCGCTATTCTTCTCTTAACCGCTATAATATGGGGTTTTGCCTTTGTAGCGCAGAGAGTGGGAATAGAATACGTAGGAAATTACACATTTATAGCATCAAGATTTGCACTTGGTGCTGTGTCACTTATTCCTATTATAATGATATTTGAAAAGGAAGAAAAAAATCCTGTAAAGCTTAAAAGAACTGTTTTCTTTGGTATGATAGCAGGTGTTATCCTCTTTACCGCATCTGCCCTTCAGCAGTTTGGAATTGAGATAACAGGTAGTGCGGGTAAGGCAGGTTTTATTACTGGTCTTTACACTGTGCTTGTACCGATATTTGGCATATTTTTAAAGAAAAAGACTAACTTCTGTACGTGGATTGGTGCGGTGTTTGCTGTGGTGGGCTTATATTTATTGAGCGTAACCAAAGGCGAAAGAATAGGTATGGGCGATATAGTGTTACTCATCGGCGCGGTGTTCTGGGCATTTCATATTATGTTTATCGATTCAAAGGTTGAAAGAATCAGCCCGATAAAATTTTCTATGACGCAATTTGCAACTGCATCGGTTTTAGGCGTAATATTTGCACTTTTGTTTGAGGAAAATGCATTTACAGGTATAGGTGATGCAATGCTTCCAATCCTTTACGCAGGTATAATGTCGTCAGGCGTGGCGTACACTTGCCAGATAATAGGACAGAAGGATGCAAACCCTACATACGCGGCGATTATTATGTCTACGGAATCAGTATTCAGCGCAGTCGGCGGGGCGCTTTTATTACACGAGGTAATGAGTGTACGTGGCTACATAGGATGCGCATTAATGTTCGCAGGAATAGTTATTTCACAACTGAAATATAATAAAAAATCAAATGCAGATGTACCGATGAATTCATAGGGTTCGGCGATTTTATTTTGAACCGCTAACAGCATATCCTAAAGGCTGTGCCCTACGTTGCTTATATGAGAAAAATACAAAAAGGACTGTTTTTATAACAGTCCTTTTTATGTTAAAAGCTAAATAATTATATATCAAATAATAATGTAGAATACGCAGGGTATGGCCAGATAGTTTCAGGCATATTAGCCTCTATCTCATCAGCCGAAGTTCTTATTTCCTGCATAGTGGTAAATATTACATCGCGGTAGTATCTTGCAAGCTTGTACGCATCGTCTGAGTGGTTTTTTACATCAGCTACATACTCTTCAAGCTTATCAGTTTTGTCTGATACATCTGCTACCAGATTTGAAAGCTTTTTGATAAGCTTTTCTTCGCAGCTTGTGTTGAAACGTGATGAAATTTTGTTTTTCGATACCACCGTGTTAGACAAATCCTTTATGTACTCGCAAGTGGCAGGGATGATTTCGCGTTTTACCATATCAATCGCAGTAAGTGCTTCAATGTTTAATACCTTTGAGTAGTTTTCTAAAAGTATCTCGTATCTTGCGTGTACCTCGGCTTCTGCGTAAACTCTGTGTTTTGTAAACACTTTAATGTTTTTCTCGGCAATAAGCTCAGGAAGTGCATCAACAGTAGATTTAAGGTTTAGAAGGCCTCTCTTTTCGGCCTCTTGCACCCACTCGTCAGAGTAGTTGTTTCCGTTGAATATTATTCTCTTGTGCTCACGGATAGTGCGTTTTATAAGCTTGTTTAGTGCCTTTATAAAATCTTCCTGACCTTCAAGCTCGTCGGCAAACCCCGATAACACCTCTGCGACAGCAGTATTTATCATAGTGTTTGTGCCAGCAATCGAGAATGATGAGCCAAGCATACGGAATTCAAATTTATTTCCTGTAAATGCAAAAGGCGATGTTCTGTTTCTGTCGGTAGTATCCTTAGGGAATTTAGGCATAGTGTGTACGCCTATCGACATAAGTGATTTTTCCTTTTCGCTGTATTCGTCGCCTTTTTCTATAGCGTCAAGTATCTCTGAAAGCTCGTCGCCAAGAAATATAGACACTATCGCCGGCGGTGCCTCGTTAGCACCAAGTCGGTGGTCATTTCCCGCACTTGCTACTGAAACTCTTAGTAAATCCTGATAATCGTCAACCGCTTTTATTACTGCACAAAGGAATAGCAAAAATCTTGCGTTGTCCTTTGGTGAATCACCCGGGTCAAACAGGTTGATACCTGTGTTTGTAGAGAGCGACCAGTTGTTGTGCTTACCGCTGCCATTTACCCCTTCAAATGGTTTTTCGTGAAGTAAACATACCATACCGTGCTTTAGAGCAATGTTTTTCATAAGCTCCATAGTAATCTGGTTGTGGTCGGTAGCAAGGTTTGTTGATGTGTATATAGGGGCAAGTTCGTGCTGTGCAGGAGCTGCCTCATTGTGCTTTGTTTTAGCAAGAACTCCAAGCTTCCAAAGCTCCTCGTCAAGCTCTTTCATATATGCTGCTACTCTAGGCTTTATAGCACCGAAGTAATGGTCTTCCAAATCCTGACCCTTTGGAGGTTTTGCACCAAAAAGAGTTCTGCCTGTAAATATAAGGTCTTTTCTCTGGTCGTAGTAATGCTTATCCACAAGAAAATATTCCTGCTCCGCGCCCACGGTAGTAAGTACCCTTGTCACATCGTCCTCGCCAAAAAGCTTCATTATACGCATAGCCTGACGATTAAGCGCTTCCATAGAACGAAGAAGCGGAGTTTTCTTATCAAGAGCCTCACCGCCGAATGAACAAAACGCAGTAGGAATACAAAGCGTGTTGTTTTTTATAAATGCATACGATGTAGCGTCCCAAGTGGTGTAGCCTCTCGCCTCGAAAGTAGAACGAAGACCGCCTGAAGGAAAACTCGATGCATCAGGCTCGCCCTTTATAAGCTCCTTGCCTGAAAATTCCATTATCACGCCGCCGTCATTTGATGGTGATATAAAGCTGTCGTGTTTTTCTGCAGTGATACCCGTCATAGGCTGGAACCAGTGTGTGTAGTGTGTAACACCTTTTTCCACGGCCCAGTCCTTCATAGCATTTGCCACAACATCGGCAATGGTCTTGTCCAGACTTCTGCCGTCGGCAATAGTCCTTTTAAGTGCCTTGTAAGTGTCCTCAGGCAAACGCTCGCGCATAACCGCATCGTTAAATACCATACTTCCAAACATTTCAGGTACGTTAATCATTTAAGTGCTCCTATCCGCCATAAAATCGGCATCTATTATTGAAAAAGCGTAAATTAATCGCATTATAATCGATGATATTATTATACCTTTCGTTTGTTTTTTTGTCAATATATTGTATACAATTTGATTTTGTGTCGTATTGGATTGAATAAAATATATTGATGCATTATTTCCCTGTTTTCCTTAAAGTTATATCGTAGTGTAAGCTTGAATACGATATAAGGGAGTTGATTTATATGGCAAAATTCTGCATAGACGCAGGACATAACTATTCGGGAGTGGATACAGGCGCTGTTGGCATAATGTATAAAGAACAGGAACTAACCTTTCAAATAGCTGATAGACTTAGGATTATCCTTGAAAGAGCAGGACATCAGGTGAAAATGACCAGAGAAAATCTAACCTCAAATGTCAGTGCAACCAACGTAGCCGAAAGCCTTCGCAAAAGGGCAAACATAAGCAATGAGTTTAACGCGGACTATTTCATATCCGTTCACTTAAATGCAGGCGGAGGAGTCGGCACGGAAACGTATGTTTTGGCAAGAGGAGGCGAGGCAGAGAGTATCGCCCAAAAAGTTCAGGCGGCATTTAAAGCGCTTGGAAGAGTCGACAGAGGTGTAAAGGTGAATAATCTTGCAGTTCTTCGATTAACAAATGCTCCTGCAATACTAGTAGAAACAGGATTTATAGATAACGCACAGGAGGAAGAGTGGGTATCGCAAAACATTGACGCCATAGCCCGTGCAATTGCGTCTGCTTACGGCATAGAAGGTGAAAACGAATATATGTCGTCAGCCGAGGCGATAGCTTACTTAAATAGTATAGGAATTATATCCGAGCCTGATAAATGGTACGCAGGCACTTGGAATGATGAGGACTTTAAATGGCTTATCCGAAAAACCGCACAGTATATAAAAGATAATGTGTAATCTTTTGTCGATGTATAGCGCAAATGTGCGTGTTAGTTGACATTTAACACTAAATAGTATATTATTTAAAATGAGGAGAATAAATATGCTCCTCATTTTTTAACATAAAAATAAAGTTAATTAACATAAAGGAGATGTGTTTGATTGAGTGAAAATAAAAATCAAACCTTTATGAAGGGGGCTATAATACTCGTTATAGCCAATGTTCTTGTAAAACTAATAGGAGCAATGTTCAAAATACCTCTTGCAAGACTCCTTGGCACTACAGGTATGGGAATGTTCAATATGTCCTATACTATGTACACCATGCTCTTTATCGTGGCAACTGCAGGTATTCCCGTTGCTATATCCAAGATAGTGTCGGAAAGCAGAGCGAAGGGCAGAAGCCGTGACACAGGCAGAATACTTGCATCAAGCCTTTTGCTGTTAGGCATAATAGCTGTTGCTGGTGCGGCAGTTTTGTACTTTGGCGCAGAAAAGTTTTCCGAGCTAGTGTTTGATGCCGAGAAATTTGGTGAAAGCGAAAAGGCATCGGTAGATACGCTTAAATACGGTATAATGCTTGGTATTCAGGCACTTGCACCTGCGATGTTTTTTGTGTCGTTTATGTCGGCATTCAGAGGCTTTTTTCAGGGCACGCAAAATATGTACCCTACAGCTATTTCGGAGGTTGTAGAAGCGGTTGGTAAACTGCTCCTTGGTATAGCTTTTGCAAGTATGCTTATGCCAAAAGGAGTTCACTTCGCATCAGCTGGCGCAGTGTTTGGCGTTTCAGTAGGCGCGTTTCTCGGCTTTTTATCGCTTGTGGTTTCTTTCTTGTATAAAAGAAAGAGCGTGCTTTCACATTCACAGATTGACGATATATATAAACCTCGCAGTATAGCTTCTATACTTAAAGAGCTTATTGTCATAGCAGTGCCTATCACAATTGGCGCATCAGTGTTTAGCTTAACCAGTGTTATAGACATGCTTATGATTGCACGCCGCCTTGGTGTGGCAGGCTTTTCTGGCGAGGAGGCTATGAGCATCTGGGGAGCATATTCAGGCTTTGCAGTGCCGCTTTTCAATATGCCGCCTACGCTTATCACAGCTATAAGCATAAGCCTTGTACCTGCGATTGCAGGAGCATTTGTTACGGGTAAAAAGGATTTTGTAAATAAAACCACAAACCTTTCACTTAAAATGACAATAATGGTTGCACTTCCGTGTGCAGTTGGTATATCAATTCTTTCAGCGCCTATACTTCAGCTTGTGTATGACGATGCAGTTGCAACGGGTATTGCATCATCTCCACTTTCCATACTCGGTTATGCCATAGTTTTTGTGTCACTTGTTATGGTTACAAATTCTATGCTTCAGGCTACAGGCCATACCATTACTCCTGTAGTGCATATGGCTATAGGAGGAGTGGTAAAGGTGCTTGTGAATTACACTTTGGTCGGAATTCCAAATATAAATATAAACGGCGCGCCTATCGGCACAAACCTTTGTTATATTACTATACTTGCATTAAACCTCATTTCTATAAGGAAAATAATCGGTATTAGGTTTTCACTTGTAGATTTTGTCGTAAAACCGATTGTGTCGGTTTTTGCCATGGCGATAGTTGTACTTGCTATATATTCAAACACATCTTTTGTGGGAAATACACTTTCTACAGCCATATCAATACTTTCGGGAGCAGTGGTGTATTTTGCAGTGCTACTCTTGGTGGGGGGCATAAAATCAGCTGATTTGGAGATGATTCCAAAGGGCGAAAAGCTAGTTCCTGTACTAAAAAAGCTTAAATTGATACGATGATTTTGGTAATAATAGCTATAAATTGTGATTTAATATGTATAAAATAACTAAATTTGCGTAAAATTACAAAAAATGTTGAAAAAAAGAAGGATTTTACAAGGGCTTGGCGAATTTGAATATATGATTGAAAATTTTTAAAAATGGAGGACAAACAAATGAATAAATCAGAATTAGTTGCAGTAATGGCAGAAAAAAGTGGTTTAACTAAAAAAGACGCTGAAAAAGCTCTTAACGCTTTCTTTGATGGTGTTATCGACGCTCTAAAAGGTGGCGACAAAGTTCAGCTAATCGGCTTTGGTTCTTTTGAGGTTAAAACTCGTGCTGAAAGAAAGGGTAGAAACCCTCAGACTAAACAGGAAATCACTATTCCTGCATCTAAAGTTCCAGCTTTCAAAGTTGGTAAAGCTTTCAAAGACGCTATAAAATAATTTAGTTTTTGAAGTTTACAGGCATTGGGATAAGCTCAATGCCTGTATTTTTTTAACAAAAGGAGCATTTATGAGAGTAGATAAATATTTAAAGGTAAGCCGACTTATAAAACGCAGAACCGTTGCAAACGAAGCGTGTGAGCAGGGCAGAGTAATAGTAAATGACAAAATAGCAAAGCCCGGTACTGATGTAAAGGTGGGCGATATTATTGAGATACAATTTGGAGATAACACCCTAAAGGTAGAAGTGCTTTCAGTAGCTGAACACGTACTTAAAGCCGATGCTGCCGATATGTATAAAACAATGTGAGTTTATTACTCTCGGCTTAAAGTGTTATGATTTTAAAACCTTCTGCATATATATTATTAAAACATATATACAGGAGGTTTTTTAATGGAAGAAAGAAAACTAGGTAAGGCTATTCGTCCCGATGTGATGCATAATATTATACTCGAAAACCGCAAAAAGCTTAGCGTTTCAGGTGTAAAAGATGTCGAAAGTTTTAACGAAGAGGAAATAGTGCTTCACACCGAGCTGGGTGTGCTTATCATCAAAGGCTCATCGCTTCATATTGGCAAGCTTAATATGGACAATGGTGAGGTTTCCATAGACGGATCTGTAGACAACTGCGAGTATGCCGACGAAAGCGGCAGAGGCAGCGCAGGATTGCTTGCCAGAATATTCAAATAGGAGTGAAAATTATTGGTTATTTCATCAAAGCACGAGCTGTTTGTTTTTTTTGGCAGCTTACTTGGCGGAATGATACTCGGAATGATTTTTGATTTGTTTCGGATAGTTAAACCCTCCGATAAGACAAATTTCATAGTTCTTGGAATGCACGATTTGCTATTGTGGGGTGTGATAACCGCAGCAGTTTTTGCTATAATTTTCATAACGAACAACGCCGCAGTCAGATGGTACGAGTTTGCCGGAATGGCACTTGGTGCTGTTATTTATTTTATGGCACTGAGCAAAATTTTTGTGTGTTTTCTGACTGCGGTTTTGCATGCCGTAAAAAAGATTTTCATTATCGTACTGAAAATAGTGCTTTTTCCCGTAAATCTTGTTTACCGCATGCTAAAACCATTATTTCGATTTGCCAAAAAAAGACTTCTTTTTTTGAAAAAAGTTTATAAAAATATCCGTTCAAAGTTAAGAAATCATCTAAAAAGGATAAAGCACTCTGTCAAGAAAATTTAACTTTACATTTATAAAAAAATAGTGTATAATGTATGAAAATTGGTGCAAAGGACGTGTTTTAATGAGAAAAAAAAGAAGATTTAAAAAAAATATTCTTATTAGAAATATAATCGTCCTTGCGATTACTTGTTTTATAATAGTATTTTTTGTAAGGCAGGAAATCACCATCAGAAAATATCGCACAGAAATCAAAAACCTGTCAGTGCAGATTGAGGAGCAGCAGGAAATAAGACGTGAGCTTGAGGAAAAGGAAAAGCTATATTCATCAAATGAATACATCGAAAAGATTGCCAGAGAAGTTCTGGGAATGGTATCAGCCGATGAAAAAGTATATATTGACGAAAATGAAGCAGACTAACAGTGCAAATGATAAGGCTGGTTTAATTTAAGGGGGATTACAGATAATTATGCAGATTGAAGTAGGAAAGGTAGTTGACGGAAAGATTACCGGTATTACAAATTTTGGTGCTTTTGTAGAAATGGAGAATAAAGTAACCGGACTTGTACATATTTCGGAGGTAGCTTTAGGCTTTGTAAAAGATATTAACGAGCATTTGAAGGTAGGCGACAGCGTAAAAGTAAAAGTGGTTTCTGTCGACGAAAAAGGTAAGATAGGCCTTTCTATAAAGCAGGCTATGAAACCGAAAAAACCTGACGCTGAAAAAACAAGGACAAATAAATCTCCCGAAGAATTTGTGTGGGGAGAAAAGAATAACGATACCCCTGCGTCATTTGAGGATATGCTATCAAAGTTCAAACAGTCAAGCGACGAAAGAATGCACGACCTTAAGAGAAATATAGAGTCAAAAAGAGGTACAGGCGGAAAACGCTCAACCAGTATGTATTAATAAAAAAACTATTGACAATACCTTTCAAAAGTGCTATATTATATAAGGTAGTTAAAACTATGCCCGAGTGGCGGAACTGGCAGACGCACAGGACTTAAAATCCTGCGAAGTTAACCCTTCGTACCGGTTCGATTCCGGTCTCGGGCACCAAAAACCTTGTTATTTATCACAAGGTTTTTTCTTTTGTACGAAGGATAATTTCCGCGTTTTCAACCATACTATTACCGAGGTGAATTGTATGGATAAAAGAAAATATGATAAAGATTATGATAAATTTGAAAATATAGGCGCATATTCGTCCAGTGAGTGTACAGGACTTTTTGCAGTCCCGCCTCAAAATGAAGACGAGTATGAAAACTATAACGATATATATGACTTTGGAATACCAAAGTCAACTATAAAGTCAAAAAAGAAAAACGATAAATAAAAAACACCCCTTCGGGTGTTTTTTATTTATCCTGTAAACATCTGTGTCCAGTAGTTTCCGCTTTTAACATACCCCACACCTATTTTTGTAAATGACGCATTTAGGATGTTCTTTCTGTGACCTGATGAGTTCATCCACGCATTTACAACCGCCTGAGGCGATGTCTGTCCCTTGGCAATGTTTTCAGCTGCTGCTTTATATGATATACCAAAGTTTTTCATCATATTAAACGGAGAACCGTATACAGGAGATGTGTGTGAAAAATAATTGTTGTCCTTCATATCCTGAGATTTGTATCTGGCAACTCTGCTAAGCTCCCAGTCGTGTGTAAGTTCTCTAAGCCCGTTTTTAACTCGTATTTCATTTACAAGACGCACTACTTCGCTTTCAAAGTTTAATACGCCTGAATCGTTTGTAGGTATGGTTATTACCTGCCCCGGATATATAAGCGCAGGATTGGAAATATGAGGGTTTTCATTTATAATCTCGCTTAATCCAATCTGATGTTTAACGGCTATTTTCCACATTGTGTCGCCCTTGACAACAGTATGAGTTGTCGCTGCAAATCCTCTTGTTGTGCATATACATAAAATCAGTGCAGATATCATAAGCTTTTTCAACCTGTCCAGCCTCCTTTATATTCTTGTGTGTTGTCCCTTTTTGGCAACAACTATTATAGTATAGCACGAAGGTTTACATAACACAAATGCAATGTATGGAAATTGTTTTTTCTTTAGCCTCTCTGTGCTTGATTTTGTCGAATCATTGTGGTAATATATATTTAATATTACAAAATATGACAAAAGAGAAAGGAATATATTTTTATGGATACTGGTAAAAAGAGCGGCTGGCGCACAAACAAATGGGTTAGAGCCGCAATTCCTGCACTACTTCTTCATTGCAGTATAGGTACAGTTTACTGTTGGTCGATGTTCAGCCAGGAAATTGCCGACTATATCGGATTTTCAAAGAGTGCAACTGAGTGGGCATTTAGCTTTGCGATTTTCTTCCTTGGAATGTCAGCAGCATTTTTAGGAAACGTTGTTGAAAAGGATATACACAAATCCTCACTTATCGCAACAATTTGCTTTGCACTTGGTATGGCAGGAACAGGCGCATTTATATACTATGGCGGAATGCACAAGGGCAGCGTGATAGCACTTGTGGGCATATATCTATGCTATGGACTTATAATGGGTATAGGACTTGGTACTGGATATCTTTCTCCCGTAAAAACGTTAATGCTTTGGTTTAGCGACCGAAAAGGTCTTGCTACAGGTCTTGCAGTTGCAGGTTTTGGCGCAGCAAAGGCAATAGCCAGTCCTATTATGCAGTGGATGCTTGAAGGCCTTGGCGAAGGCGGAATATATAAAATGTTTTTTATTCTTGCAGTTGTGTACTTTGTAATGATGTTTATCGGACATCTTCTTTTAAAGAAACCTGACGGTTGGCACGAGCCTCAGGACGCATCTGAAAAGAAAAGCATTATGTCAGTACTTAAGACAAAACCTCTTACAAATTACATAGGTATATGGCTAATGTTCTACATAAATATCACTTGCGGTCTTGCACTTTTGTCACAGGAAAAGGCGATAGTAAAATGTATCGGCCTTGCAAGCTTTGTAGGAATTATATCTACAGTATCTGCAATCTTTAACGCAGGCGGACGTCTTGGTTTTTCTGCTTGGGCGGATAAGATGAAGGACAGAAACACTATATATAAAATGATATTTGTTATATCAATAGCTCTTACCGCACTTGTAATAGTTACAGGCGGTATAGAAAATGGCTCGGGAAATGGACTTTTAATTGCACTTGTGCTAGTGCTTATAATGATGGTTAACGCAGGCTACGGCGGAGGTTTCTCAAACGTGCCTACACTTTTATCTGACCATTACGGAATGAGTAATATAAGCGCTATCCACGGCATCACACTTTCTGCGTGGGCGTTTGCAGGACTTACAGGAAACCAGATGGCTACCTGGATAGTAAACCACTTTGGAGAGTGGGTAGTGGTAAACGGCAACAACGTAAACCCTGTTGGATATCAAACAGTGCTTTATGTAACTATTGCGCTATATATAATAGCTCTTGTACTTAGTATGGTATTTGTAAAATCAACTGCAAAAGAGGATAAGTAATGAAATGACAGAAAAAAGAGAACGATTAATATCGTTCTCTTTTTTATTTCTATTGCGGGGAGAGGAGTCCCCAACTTAATGGTGGTTTTTATTACCATTTACAGCTTATAAGCCCATCATCTTCGAGTGTCAGCTTTGTACCGTATGGCTCACACATTCCTCCCAGATATTCACAAATTTCTCTGCCGTCACATTTCCTTGGAAGTCCGCTCTCTGGCTCGTCCATGTTTGAAATTATCTCTATCGGCATAAGAGTAAGCTTTGTAAGCTTACCGTTTTCAGTTTCCCAATACGGAATAACGGATATAAGCATACGTCTGTCTTCCATAAGACCACGCGTAAAATTTTTTGAGCGTTTTTTTAAAAGCTCGTATACAGATGCATCTGCACTTAGTCCGTTTTTGTAGAAAAAGTCTGCAGGTGCAAATTCCATACTGTATAGCTGAAGCACAAAATCTCCAAGCGAATAGAAAATAGGGCAGTCTTTATAAACTTCTATCGGTCTTAAAAGATGCGGGCCGTGTCCGACAATGGCATTTGCGCCCTTGTCGATAAATCTATGCGAGATTTCCTTTAAAAAATCAGGCACAGTTTCTTTTGATGCACCATATAGTTGATGCGAATGTATTGAAATAATTATGTAATCTGTATTTTTCTTAGCCTCGTTTATGGCTTTTTCCACGCGGGAGATGTCTTTTTCATTTGCTGTCATTACAAAATCGGCTTTATCGCTAAGCACAAATTTAAGGTCGCCAAGCTCACATTCATTTTCTTTTAGAGGTGGCGCATAACCTTCTTTTCTGCCTGTTTCTTTTCTTAAGTTGACGCCTGTTCTCTCGCCTATTTCCTTTATGCAGTTAAAATCATCTTCTGTAAGCGCAATGTGTGAGCTTACGCTAATGCCGTTTATACCAGGTCTTCCTTTAACTCTTGGCGAAGGGTCGCCTGCCATCGTAGAAGGATTAAACGCGGTGTTTACCGAAATGAGCGCGACTTTTCCGCTTTCAGTTTCAAGGTATACAGGTGCAGATGCTTCGCTTAAATTTCTGCCTACGCCTGTGTGTACAAAATCGCTTTTGTCAAGTGCATCAAGTGTTCGCTCAAGTCCCGAATAGAAAAAGTCAAGTGTGTGATTGTTGTTGAATGTAGTCATATTAAAACCAAAATTTTTTAAATCGTCCAGCACTTCGGGGTTTGCACGTAAATACGAACCACCGCTAAACTGCGATGCACATGCTTCGCCTTCGCGGTTAAGTGTAGTTTCAAGGTTGAAAAACCTCGCATCGCCTTTTTCTATAAAAGGTGCAAGCTCCTTAAAACCTCCGTACCCGTCAAATATTCTTTTTTGTATTGCAACATCGCCTACTGCAGTAAATTTCATAATGTTCGCCTCTTGTATCAAAATATTTTTTCTCTTATATATTTGTCTATAAGTAATTGCAAACCTTCCATATCGCTTTTTGACTCAAATACCTTGTCAAAATTGGTGGTGTATGTATCGTCATAGTAAGTGTCTATATATGTAGGTATGTCAAAAATATTTCTTAATTCTTCATTGTAAAAATAATCATATTTCTGACCAACTGCCGATTTCCCAGTTAACGCACAAAAAGCAGTGAGTGACGCAATGTATCCTGCAAGAAGGTTAGGATGCTTGTCATCATTTATCACAAAAGTGCTTTTCGCGAATTCATTTATTGCATTTGGAACTTCGCAGTTCCCGTTTAAAATGTCATATACAATTCTTCCCCAGTTGGCTACTGTAATGCCACTTTCCGAAAGATGCTTAATATAATCTATCGTACCGTTTCTGTATGTTCCGTCATCGTTTACGCCGTATATAGACGCACAGCAAATTATGATAAACTGGACACTTGGGTTGGCTTTTTTAAAAAAGTCCATAACCATAGATATATCTTCTTTTATATACTTTTCACCGCCTGCTCTTGCAGAAGGGCAAATAAATACATAGTCATAATACGGGTCGGTTATGTACTCCATATGATTTATGCCTTTGCACTCGGCATTTACCGTACATATTCCACCAAAAATATTTCCAAGTCTGTGCCTGCCAAATGTCCAGTTTGTAACATTAGGTTTCATTCCATTTTGTTTGCATATTTGATAAAAACTTCCGTAGTCGCACTCACGCTCTTTTTGTGTAAGTATAGTTCTTGGCTTGGGGTCAACGCATCTTCCCCAATATACATTGGAATCGCCGACAAAAATAACTTTTTTCCCGTTAAGCATCAGTTTTCCTCCTTTTTGTAAAGTGCTCATAACTATCTTATTTAATATTATATCACCTGTTTTACACAATCGTAAATAATATCTTCATATGGGCTTGCACCATTTTATGAAATGTAGTAAAATAAATAAAAAGAGGTGGTTATATGGAAATTCTACAATTAAGGTATTTTTTTGACAGTGCTGTTACCGAAAATTTTGCAAAAACGGCAGAAAAGTATAATGTTCCAACAACGTCAGTATCTGCATCGGTAAAAAGACTTGAAAATGAGCTTGGTTGTAAGCTTTTTGACCGCTTTAGCAATAAGATTATGCTAAACGAAAACGGCAGACAGCTAAAAAAATCTTTGGATGTCGTGTTTGGTGAGCTTGACAGAGCAGTGGATAACCTTTCAAACACACTCTCCGACAATCGTGAGATAAAAATTCTTGTACAGGCTCACAGGAGCAAAACTATGGATTGTGTAATAGAATACAAGCTAAAGTATCCTAATACTAAGGTAAAGCTTATTTTTGATTTTGATAAAACAGATTTTGAAAATTATGACATAATAATTGCAAAGCGCACAGAAAAGCTGTCGAATTATGAACATTTTACACTTTCAGATGCCCGCGTTTGCATAAAGGCTTCGAAAAGCCATCCGCTTTTAGGTAAAAAGCTTACATTAAAACAGCTTTCGGGTCAAAACTTCGTGTCTATGAATGAACACAGTAATATGCATAAAATACTTATAGATGCTTGTGAAAACGCAGGTTTTTCACCGAATATAGTTGCGTATTGCAATGATATTCATTGTTATTCAAAATGTATTTCGTCAGGCATTGGCATAGGTCTGGGAAGAGAATATTTCAATGACGAAAAATCTGACCGAATATTAAACGTAACTGACTTTAATGTCAGGTATGAAACGTGTGTTTTTTATAAAAAAGAAAATATGTATGGCTCAGTTGAGAGTTTTGTAAAATTTCTTCGTGATAAGGCAGTGCGAATTTAATTACATCACATAAAAAACGACAACGATTTTTCGTTGTCGTTTTTTTTGTTTTTATAATTCAAATTATTTGTACATTGGACCATAAGTCTGGCATGCTCTGTAGTCAGCAGATTCTTTGTCCATGCCAAATGCATTCCAGCAAGATGGTCTGAAGATTTTTTCTTCAGGAACGTTATGCATACATACAGGAATTCTAAGCATTGAGCAAAGAGTGATAAGGTCAGCACCGATATGACCGTAAGAGATAGCACCGTGGTTAGCACCCCAGTTGTTCATTACCTCATAAGCAGTCTTGAACGGAGAACCTTCCTTGCCGTCACATCTTGGAGCAAACCAAGTACAAGGCCAAGTAGGGTTAGTTCTTTCCATTAGAGCATCTGATACATCGTCAGGAAGCTTAACTGTCCAGCCTTCAGCAATCTGCAGTACAGGGCCAAGACCTTTTACAAGGTTAAGTCTTATCATAGTAACAGGCATTTCTGTACGTGTAGTAAACGAACTTGAGAAACCGCCTCCACGGAAGTTATCAAATCCTGCTTCGCACCATACAGTAGCATCTGTCATTTTCTTTATGTCTTCGTCAGTAACTTCCCACCATTTTTTCATAATAGCGTTACCGTTTTCGTCTGTGCATTCACCACAAGCATCAAGGCAAGCTGCACCAGAGTTTAGAAGGTGGATAACACCGCCTGATTCTTTTGCTTTGCCTTCAAATTCATAACCTGTTACACGCTTTGTAGCTTCAGGTGACCAGTATGTACGAACGTCAGCAAATATCTGTGCTCTGTGTGTAAGAAGTCTCATCCATAGCATTCCAAGACCGTTTAGTACGTCGTTTTCTGTAGCTAATGTGTATGGCTCACGAGCGCCTTCGTAGTCAAAAGTAGAGCTTAGTAATGCCTCTGGGTAGTCGCAGTTTGGCCAGTGGTCTGTCCACTGTCTCTGACCCTGGAAACCGCCGGCAATAGCGTTATGTCCAACCATTTCCTCTTCAAAGCCTTCAGGAAGGTTTTTGTTTCCGCCCATAAGGTCTTTGATTATGCAATACATTTTAACAGTGAATTCCCACTGTTTTTCTTTTTCTTCATCAGAGTAACGTACAAAGTCAGGGTTGTCATCACGACCCATTTTGCAGTGTTCTTTAGTCCATTTAAGTGCTTTCTGGTATTCTTCTTCGTTGTAGATACCTTCTTCCATTCTGCGAAGGATTTCTACCTCGTCAACAGATTCAACTCTCATACCAAGGTATGATTCTATGAAATCCTGGTCGATGATTGAGCCTGCAATACCCATACACTGCGAACCAATCTGAAGGTATGATTTACCGCGCATAGTAGCAACTGCAACTGCTGCACGACCAAATCTAAGTAATTTTTCTTTAACGTCTTCAGGAATTTCGTTAACCATATCAGTATCCTGAACTTCGTGACCATATATACCAAATGCAGGAAGACCCTTCTGTGCATGACCTGCAAGAACTGCTGCAAGGTAAACAGCACCTGGTCTTTCTGTACCGTTAAATCCCCATACACCCTTTATAGTGTTAGGATCCATATCCATTGTTTCTGAGCCATAGCACCAGCAAGGAGTAACTGAAAGTGTAATATCTACACCTTCTTTTCTGAACTTGTCTGCACAAGCAGCAGCTTCAGGTACACGACCAATGCTTGAGTCTGCTATAATTACTTTAACAGGGTCACCGTTTGAATAGTAAAGGTTTTCCTCAAATAATTTTTTAGCAGCTTTTGCTAGTGCCATTGTCTGGTCTTCCAAGCTTTCGCGAAGCTTCATAGGACCGCGACGTCCATCAATACAAGGACGAATACCGATAACCGGATAATCGCCTATATATCTCTTTTTAGCCATTTTATATCCCCCTTTGAAAATAAAATTATACTTATCTAAATTATATACCCAATTGCACAAAAAATCAACGACTTTTTGCACCAGATTTATACAACTTTTTTAATATTTACTCCAAAATTTTCAGGTTTCGCACAAGTACACTTTTACCTCGCCACGAAAATGCTCTGTCTGAGTATTTTTCTTTAAATTCCTTGTTGCTTAATCCGTCTAAGTCAGAAATTGATAACGACGAAAGAATATTTTCTCTAAATTCTTTGATTGGCGTAATTTCCGCGCTTTCGTTGTGCGGGCATACGTTTTGGCAAATATCACAGCCAAAGCATAACCCCGTCTTTTTTATAAGCGCTATCTCATCGCGCGAAAGCTCACCTTTTTTCTGGCTTATGTGCGAAGCACATTTTTCTATATCAATGGTAAAATCATCTCTTATCGCACCGCCAGGGCAAGCGCCAGCGCATTTTTTGCAGTCCACACACGTATCTATGCAAGGTGTGTCGAATTCAAGCACATTGTCACATACAATGTAGCCTATGAAAAAGTACGAACCATATTTTTCGTTTATCGCCATAGTGTTTTTTCCCTTAAAACATAATCCTGCATTTATAGCAAGTTCCCTGTCTATAGAAGGTCCAATATCTGCGTAAATTTCATAATTTTTTATGACAAAATGCTCTGCAATCTTTTTTAAATAATCTCTTGCTACTATGTGATAATCTTTCCCGTAAGTGTATATTGAAAGGTTACCGTTTTTTTTACCTGTATAGTAGGGGAACAACGCTACAATAGCCGAGGTGTAATTTGAATTCTCTGCATTATTAAAAAGCTCGGCAGAGGTTATACCAACCATATCGATGCCGAGCCTTTTAGCATACTCTTTAATTTTTGAAGATGTGATTTCCATTAAAAATCAAACTTCCTCTCACTTCCGTCCCAACCGTCAATGGTGGAGCGTTTTATCGCGCCAAATATTATGTCCTTAAACCGCTTGTCGTCGGCTGTTCTCGCATTTACAAACTCCTTCATTTCCTGTCTTTTGGTGTTTCCGTCGGCAGGACAAGGGTTTTTGTATATAGGAAGCTCCATCTTTCTCGCTACACCCTTTATGTTTCGCTCGGGTGTGTAGATAAGAGGTCTTATTACGTGAATGTCCTTTCTGCTAAGGTAGGTAACAGGTGAGAAACAGTTTATTCTGCCCTCGTAAAACAGGCTCATAAAAAATGTTTCAAGCACATCTTCATAGTGATGACCCAGCGCAACCTTGTTGCAACCAATACTCTTTGCAGTGTCGTTAAGTATACCGCGGCGCATCTTTGCACATAGCGAACAAGGATTTTCCTCTTTTCGTATGTCAAATACTATTTCTTTAATGTCAGTTTTGATGACCGTGTATTCTACACCGAGCTTGTCGCAAAACGCCTGTATACCTGAAAAATCCGCACCATCAAATCCCATGTCAAGCGTAATGGCTACGAGTTCAAACTGATTTGGATAAAATATTTTTAAATTTGCAAGCGCAGCAAGCAGCGTAAGAGAATCCTTTCCGCCAGATACCCCAACGGCAATCTTGTCGCCTTCGTTAATCATATTGTAGTCATCAACTGCGCGCCTTAAAAAGCTAAGTATTTTCTGCAATCATCTCACCTCGATTATAAGTAAGGGAAGAAACCCTCACGAGTTTTAAACAAAAAAAGACTCCTTTTTTCAAAGGAGTCTAATTGGAGCGGAAGACGAGATTCGAACTCGCGACGTTCACCTTGGCAAGGTGACGCTCTACCACTGAGCCACTCCCGCATATCACAAATAGTATTATATCAATCTTAGGTGCTCATGTCAATACTTTTTTGAAAAATTTTTTAAAATTATTTTGTGTAATTATATTTATACATTGTGCATTTTACAATTTGTCATTTAGCATATCCATATATGCCCCGCACGGATACCTCGCCTGACGATACACATATCTTTTCGCCCTTATCGGTTGTCACCTCAAGCGATGCGTCGGGAAGAATGTCTGTGCATACACCCTTTATATCATCTTTACCTGAATGGAAATGCACAGTTACCTCGCTGTTTAACGTAATGCATTTTTGTTTAAATATATCCATAACTTTTGCTTTATCGGTGATGTAATATAGCTTTTCAAAGTTTTCAAGTATGTCACATATAAGTGTGTTTTCGTCGACGTCTTTTTCACACTCAATCACAATCGATGTAGCAGTATTTTCAATATCACCGCTAAATGACTTTGTGTTTGCATTTACACCAATGCCCACTATCACCGCATCTGTCTTTCCTTCCGAAGAAATTCCCTGCGCGAGTATTCCGCATACCTTTTTGCCGTTTATCACTATGTCGTTGGGCCATTTAATTCTGCACGGCACAAATTTTTCTATTGAAAGGCATACAGAAAGACCTGCTATAATGGTTATAACAGGGATTTCCTCTATCTCAAATGGCGGTGTAATCATAAACGACATATATATACCGCCCTCGTCAGATGTCCAGCTTCTGCCAAGCCTTCCTCTGCCGTTGGTCTGTGATTTTGCTATTACAGTAAGCCCGTTTTCACGCTCAAACCTACGTATTACATCATTGGTAGATGATACGCTTTCATATACATAAAGCGGTTTTCCAATGCAGTTTGTATTTAGCTTTTTTGAAATTATTTCAAAATCTATTGCCATTTTAATCTGCCTTTCTTATCTCGCAGTTTGTGTTTCCCGACTTGTCTATCTCAATTACCGCATAAGTTCCGTACGAGCCTGGGTTTATCACCCAAATGCCGTCGTGGTTTTCGTTGTATGCAGAGTGTGTGTGTCCGTATAGTGCAATGTCAGCACCCATCTGGCGAGCTTTGAGTACCACTCGGGCATTGTCTTTCTTTACCCCGTAAGTGTGTCCGTGGCACATAAATATTTTCTTACCGCCAAGGTCAAGCATTCTTTCAGTAGCCGAATACTTCGCGCTTGCCCAGAAATCATTGTTTCCCGATACCGCTATTATGTCCTTGGACGGAAATATCGCCTCTAAATCTTCTACATCCCGCACTACGTCGCCAAGATGTAAAATGTAGTCGGGTTTTAATCTTTCTATAGTATTCACAGCGTTTGTTATGTGCCCGTGAGTGTCGCTTATAACTAAAATTAGCATAAATTTAACCTTTCGTAAATATACCTTATTATATACTTTTAAATATATAACAAATGACCAAAATAGTCAATTGCAATTATTTTTTGTAAAAAACTATTGAATTTGTCGAAAAAGTATAATATAATGTGTTTATAATATAAGAGGAGGTGCTTTTTTATGGCATACATTATTAACGACGAATGCATCAGCTGTGGTGCTTGCGAGGCAGAATGTCCTGTATCTTGCATATCTGCAGGTGATAGTAAATATGAAATCAACGCTGATGAGTGTCTTGAGTGTGGTGCTTGCGCAGGTGTTTGTCCTGTAGGTGCTCCTGTAGCTGAATAATACGAATCAGTATGCGGTGGTAATCCGCCGTGTTAAAATCCACCGCTTTAAAGGCGGTGGATTTTGTTTTTATGCTTTGGAGGTACAAATGGAGCGAATAGACGATTTGGGTGTAAAAAATTTAAAAATCATTCAGGATACCGACCTTTTCTGCTTTGGAATGGACGCAGTACTGCTTTCAAATTTTGCGAAAGCATCATCAGGTGATACGGTTGTCGACTTATGCTCGGGAAACGGCATTATACCGATACTTCTTACCGCTAAAACAAACGCAAAAAGGATAATAGGCGTAGAACTTCAAAAAGAGCCGTATGACCTTGCAGTTCGAAGTATCGAGCTAAACGGCATAGCAACCCGTGTGGAAATGATAAATGACGATATAAAAAACGTGTTTTCACATATTGGCGAAGGAAAGGCAAACGCAGTAACCTGCAACCCTCCATATATGACAGGCGGAGTGGGTAAGATAAATCCTAACGATACAGTTGCTATCGCAAGGCACGAAATAGCTACAAATCTAGATGAGGTAGTGCATATAGCATCGCGCCTTTTGAAATTTGGAGGAAGCTTTTTTATGGTGCACCGCGCAGACAGACTTTGCGATATAATGTGTTCAATGAGAAATCACCACATCGAGCCAAAACGTATACGTTTCGTACATCCAAGGAAAGATGCATCGCCAAACCTAATACTTATAGAAGGCAAGTCAGGGGCAAAACCCGGCATAATTATAGATAATCCGCTGTATGTGTACAACGATGACGGCACGTATACCGATGAAATAAATAAAATTTACGAGAGAGAAATATAATGAGCAAAGGAAAATTATATCTGGTGGCAACGCCCATAGGAAACCTTGACGATATTACGCTTCGAGCGTTAAAAACGCTTGAGGAAGTCGACCTTATCGCGTGCGAGGACACCAGACACACACTAAAACTTTTAAACCATTTTAATATATCAAAACCGCTTACAAGCTACTACGAGCATAACCGTATAGAAAAGGGCAGAGTTCTTGTGGAGGATATGAAAAACGGCAAAAATATCGCGCTTGTGACCGATGCAGGTACACCTGCCATATCCGATCCGGGACAAGACCTTGTTATGCTTTGTATGGAAAATGATGTAGATGTAGTGCCTGTTCCAGGTGCAGTAGCGCTTATAAATGCACTTATTATATCAGGTATGGACACGGGCAGATTTTCGTTTGAAGGCTTTTTGTCTGTGAATAAAAAAAGCAGATTTGAGCATCTTGAAGAGGTGAAAAACGATACACGTACACTTATCTTTTATGAAGCACCTCATAAGCTTGTAAGAACGCTCGAGGACTTTTTAGAATATTTTGGCGACAGAAATATAAGCCTTGTGCGTGAGCTTACAAAACTTCACGAGGAATGTAAAAAAACAACCATTTCAAAAGCGCTTGAGTATTTTGCAGATATACAACCAAAGGGCGAGTTTGTACTTGTGGTAGAAGGTAAAAGCCGCGAGGAAATCGCAGACGAGAAAAAAGCGGAGTTTTCCGATATGACTATTATCGAGCACGTGGATAAGCTCATAGGAGAAGGCATGACCAAAAAGGGCGCACAAAAAGAAGTCGCGCGACTTCGGGGACTGTCAAAACGCGACGTGTATAACGAATATCTAAATAAATAAACATTTTTATGTAGGGAACGCCCTGTGTGGCGTTCCATTTTTTGTATCCTTAAGTATCAGCACTTGTTTACGACCCAGTAGTTTCAAAAGACATGGTGTGTTTCTGTGTAAAAACGGACAGGCGGACGGCAGACAAAAGAAAAAGTCTGTTTTTATTTTCAGGTCGTCGACATGCGTCGACCCCTACATTTTGACAAATCAGGCATCTGCCAATACGCAAAACTGTTAAATTCGCTTTTGTAGCTTTGGGAGTTTTTATCGCGGAAATACACGATGGCTTTGCACCCATCTGAATACATGAGAGGGATATATCAATACCCTTCTATAAACAAATCAGGCGATACATTTTCATCACCGCGCATCACCTCAAAATGAAGATGTGCCTCGTCGGCTATCTCAAATTCTGACGTGTCACCCACTATGCCTATTTTGTCTCCCTTTGAAACCGTTTGTCCCACCTTAACATTTACCTCGCTGTCGAGGTTTGAATATTTTGTCCTTACGTCATTTTCGTGTTTTATTATGACAGTGTACCCAAGCCTGTCGTCAAGGTATACCGCATCAACGCTCCCATCTTCGCACGCACTTACCTTAGTTCCTATAGGACAAGCAATGTCTATACCCTTGTGTATTCTCCAGTCACCAAGCGTTTTGGAATATACAAGCTCCGTGTTTGAATGTGGTTTTATTACATTTCCCTCAAGAGGTTTTATAAATTCAAGCTTTTTAGGTTCTTCGTACTTCTTGCTTACAGTAGGTATAACCTTTTTTTCTTCGGTGATAACCTTTAATGCAGGCTCGCTTTCGGTTGAAATTGCAGATTTTTCTACCGCTGTTTTGCTCATTTCCACGCTTTTATTAAGTACCTTGTCTGCAGTATTTCTTGTAACCAGCGCTACCGCACCTACTGTCAAAACTGTTACGGCAAGCATTATATAATACCATTTTCCTCTTTTCTTTTTTTCACTTTGCCTTGATATGATAATCTTTTTCATAAGTGTAAAACACCTCCATAGGTAGTATTTACATATTATGGAAGTGTTATTCAGCCATATCGCATATTTTTACACCTGTGTAGTAGTTTAGAAGTATTTCATCATACTTTTTTCCAACTGACGCCATATAATTTGCGCCGTATTGGCTCATTCCGACTCCGTGGCCGTTGCCTTTTACATTGAAAATCACGTTTTCACCATCAATGCTCATATCAAAATTTGTTGAACGCAGTGAAAATAATGTCCTTATACGAGTTCCCTTAAAATTTTCGCCATATAGGACAATTGTTTTTATCCCTCCGCTTTCGCTTCTGTCTATGTCACCAATTATCTGTTTTGCAAAATCTACTTTTTCATTTTCTTCTTTCAGTTTTTCTTTAAATACATCTATTCCTACAGTTACAGTGGATAAATATTTTGGACTTAAATGCTCGCCCTCGCTTTTTACACCAGTGAGATAGGGGACGTTACCTCCCCATACGTCTATTGCGCTTTCAGTAGCGCCGCTACTGGTGGAGTGAAATACCGCCGTTACCACCTCGCCGTCATATTCCATTATTTCACCCCTTGTATCACTAACTGCCGTTTCTATTTTTTTAAAATTACTATCTGCCTCATCGCCCCAGTTTGCGCGCGCCTTTTCGTCGGTGATGTATGCCTGACAATGTGCAAAATCTGTGCAAACGTCTGCGCCATTATCCTCTTTTCCGCCTTTCATCTTGTGAAGCGCGTATGACCGCGCCGCCACTGCCTGCGCCTTTAATGCCTCTATCTCAAAACTCGCGGGCATCTCCGCCATAACCACACCTTTTATATACTCTTCAAAATCCATTTCGCGAATTTCTTCCTCGGATTTAAAATATACCTTTACAGTTTTTTGTATTTGTTTTGTCGGTGGTGAAAAAATATTTATCATAATGCAAGGGAGTCCCAAAACCATTGCAAAAGTAAATATAAGCCATAATACGCATTTTTTCAAAACTAAACCACCCCTACAAACAGTATATTTTTGTTCATAAAATATATGAAAAAAATTAACGGTAATTTAATTGACTTATATGTCAATTTATGGTATATTACAACTTAATAAAGGGAAAAAAGGAGGTTTTATTGGTGCTTAAATCAACAGGAATTGTAAGAAAAGTTGACGAACTTGGCAGAATTGTTCTTCCTATCGAGCTTAGAAGAACACTTGAAATATCAGTAAAAGACGCACTTGAAATATACGTGGAGGGAAACACAGTAGTGCTTAAAAAATACGAACCTGCATGTATATTTTGCGGTAATGCAAAGAACGTAACTACATATAAGGATAAAATAGTCTGCGAAGACTGTATTGAAGAGTTAAAAAGATAATAAGTGGTATAAAAAAGGATGTGATTTTCATCACATCCTTTTTTATTTACAATTTCACATCATTTCTAAGCTTGTCCATTTTTTCGTCAAGCTCGGCACTTAGGCACGCGCACCTTGCAAGCTCAGTCGCCATTTCCTCGGTAAATACGTGGTTTTTTTTGTAGCGTAGCTGATGCTCCAGCGTTGCCCATGTGTGCATTGCGATGGTGCGGAGTTGTATTTCAACTCTCATAGTTTTCTTTTCGTGCTGAAGATATATCGGCACCGCTACTATAAGGTGCAAACTCCTGTAGCCGTTAGCCTTTGGATTTTTTATGTAATCTTTCTTTTCTAAAAGCTCAACATCGTCCTGCTTTAAAAATGCGTCAGCAAGAGTATATACGTCCTGTACAAATGAGCATATAACCCTGATGCCGGCAACGTCATTTAAATGCTCCTCTATACTGCTCAGCGAAACCTGAAGCCCGTTTCTGTCAAGCTTTCCTTTTATACTTTGCGGGGTTTTGAGCCTGCTTTTTATAGATGTTATGGGGTTTCTGTCGTAGCGTAGTGAAAACTCCTCGTTTAAAACATTAAATTTTGTTTCGACCTCCATCATAGCACATTTGTAGTATGACATAAGCTTGCGGAAGTTTTCGAAATTCTTTCTTAGCTCTGCGTCTGCATCATCTGTAAGTATTTTATCAAAAAGCTCTTTGCTTTTTTCCAGTTCCTTCTTGTCCACTTTTAAATCAACTCCCATAACTTAAATACCCTTAAACAATATAATTAAACATCATTTAAGGGTATAATTTGTTAATTTAATATTAATTTGTTGTAAACTTTTTATTTACATATTGTTATTCATCTTCAGTTCTGTCGTCCATATCAACAAATTCCTTGCCGATTTTACAAATGCTTTTGTATGCAGGACGAAGAATTTTTCCACCTGAAATTATTTCTTCTATTCGGTGAGCACACCAGCCTGCACTTCTCGCTACAGCGAAAAGAGGAGTGTATAGCTCTTCAGGAAGCTTTAACATCTTGTACACAAAGCCTGAATAGAAATCGACGTTTGCTGATACTACCTTGTCGCTTCCTTTAACCTCGCGGAGAACAACAGGGGCAAGACGTTCAATAAGATTATATAGCTTAAATTCAGCCTCGTATTTTGTACCTTCTGCAAGATTTTTTGCGCGCTCTTTAAGTATTGACGTTCTAGGGTCGGAAAGGGTGTATACAACGTGACCTATACCATAGATAAGACCGCTGTGGTCAAATGCTTCTTTTTTCACTATCATAGAAAGGTAATTATATACCTCGTCTTCATCTTCCCAGTTGGTGATGTGTGCTTTGATATCACGCATCATAGCCATAACCTTTGCGTTTGCACCGCCGTGACGCGGACCTTTAAGCGCACTTATTGCACCTGCAAGCGCAGAATAAGTGTCTGTACCTGATGATGATAAAACTCTGCACGAAAATGCCGAGTTGTTACCGCCGCCGTGCTCTGCGTGAAGAAGTAAGCAAGTGTCTAGCAGCTCTGCCTCTTCAGGTGTAAATTTACTGTCAGGTCTTGTCATACGAAGAAGGTTTTCTGCTATTGAATACTGTGCAAGCGGTTGGTGTAATATAAGGCTCTTTTCATCAAAATAATGTGCCTTTGCCTGATATCCGTATGCTGCAAGAATCGGCATACGCGCTATAAGCTCTATCGACTGACGAAGAACATTTTCTATAGAGCAATCATCAGCATTTTCATCGTATGAATAAAGTGTAAGTACTGACCTTCCAAGCTTGTTCATTATATCACGGCTTGGCTGTTTTAGTATCATATCCTCGGTAAAGCCGCTTGGTAAAAATCTGTTTTCTGAGAAAAATTCAATAAAGTTTTCAAATTCAAGTTTTGTAGGCTGACGGCCAAATAAAAGTAGATAGCAAGCCTCTTCAAACTTGTATCTGCCATTTATACCGCATTTTTTTGCAAGATCATTTATGTCGAATCCACGATAAGCAAGTGTACCGTAATCAGATGTTTTTTCGTCTTCGCGAACAATATAGCCGTGCACCTCGCTTATGTTTGTAAGACCCGCAAGCACACCTGAGCCGTCGTGATTTCTAAGACCACGTTTTACATCGTATTTATTATATTTTTCAGGAGGAATGACATAACTGGTTTTTGTAACGTCACAAAGTTTTTTTAGCATACCTTCTGAATGATTTTTATTATCTGTCATTTTACCTCACCTCTTAGTTTGTTTTAAATATTTATAAACACTATTTTACCACAATTGGTGTTTTTTATCAATACATCGGGCTGTTCTAAAATTGTATTTTGATTTTTTAAAGTTATACTTGTAAAAAACACAAAAAAGTGATATTATAGAAATAGTGTAAAAATATACTAAACCAAAGTAAGAAATGAGGTTTATTATGGAGAAATATTATATAACCACCGCGATTGCGTATACATCAAGAAAACCGCATATAGGAAACACGTATGAGGTAGTGCTTACCGACGCGATTGCAAGATATAAAAGAGAAATGGGATACGATGTATTCTTTTTGACAGGTACCGACGAGCACGGTCAGAAGATTGAGCAGATAGCAACAGAGGAAGGCATCACTCCAAAAGAGTATGTGGACAAGGTTGCAGGCGAGATTAAAAATATATGGGACCTTATGAACTCAAGCTATGATAAGTTCATAAGAACTACTGACGATTACCACGAGAAATGCGTTCAGAAGATATTTAAAAAGCTTTACGATCAGGGCGATATTTATAAGGGTGAATACGAAGGGCTATACTGTGTGCCTTGTGAATCGTTCTTTACTGAAACACAGCTTGTAGACGGCTGTTGTCCTGATTGCGGACGTCCTGTTACAAAGACAAAGGAAGAAGCGTATTTCTTCAAAATGAGTAAATATCAGGATGCTCTAATGAAGCATATCGAAGAAAATCCTGAGTTTATACAGCCTGAATCACGTAAAAAGGAAATGGTAAACAACTTCCTAAAACCTGGACTTCAGGACCTATGTGTGTCACGTTCGACATTCAAATGGGGTGTACCTGTTGAGTTTGACCCTGACCACGTAACTTACGTGTGGATAGATGCACTTTCAAACTACATTTCAGCACTTGGCTATGATGTAGACGGAAGCGGTGACCTTTACAAAAAATACTGGCCTGCAGATGTGCATATCATCGGTAAGGATATACTAAGATTTCACACTATCTACTGGCCTATTATCCTTATGGCACTAGGTGAGCCGTTACCAAAGCAGATATTCGGTCATCCGTGGCTGCTATTTGGAAATGACAAGATGAGTAAGTCAAAGGGCAACGTTATATATGCCGACGACCTTGTAAAGCATTTTGGCGTAGACGCGGTAAGATATTACCTTCTTCGTGAAATGCCGTTTGCACAGGACGGAAACATCACTCACGAAACAGTTATAGGCAGATTTAACGCAGACCTTGCAAATACTCTTGGAAACCTTGTAAACAGAACTGTTGCAATGAGCAAAAAATATTTTGAAGGCAAGGTTGAAAACACTAATGTTTGCGAGGACGTTGATGCAGAGCTTAAAGAAGCTTGCTTAAACACAAAAGCTGAGGTTATTTCGTTTATGGACGAGCTTAGAGTGGCAGATGCACTTAAGTCTATAATCACACTCGCTGCAAGATGCAATAAATACATCGACGAAACTATGCCTTGGGCACTTGCAAAAGACGAAACCAAACTAGACAGACTAAAAACTGTTCTTTACAACCTTATCGAAGGTATTAGATACATCGCAGTACTTCTAAAACCATTTATGCCTGATACTTCAAAGGCAATATTTGAGCAGACAAATGCAAAGGAAACAACATTCTCATCTCTTGACGAGTTTGGCAAAACTGTTTCGGGTACGTGCGTTAACGATCCAAGTCCACTATTTGTAAGAATAGACGAGGCTAAAAAGCTTGAAGAAATAGCAAAAGAGCATGAAGAGGCTGCGAAAAAGGAACAAGCAAAATCTAAAAAGGAAGAAAAGAAAGAGGAAGAGGCTGTGACAGAAATCTCTATAGACGATTTTGCCAAGGTTGAGCTTAAAGTTGGTAAGGTTATCGAAAGTAAGAGAGTAGAGGGCGCAGACAAGCTTCTTGTGTCACAGATACAGATAGGCGACGAGGTAAGACAGATAGTGTCAGGTATCGCAAAGTATTATTCACCTGAAGAAATGGTTGGCAAAAGCGTAGTAGTGGTAACCAACCTTAAACCTGTAAAACTACGCGGTGTGCTGTCACAGGGTATGATACTTGCCGCATCTGATGACAAAGGTACACTTTCGCTTATCACTCCTGATAAGGATTTGGACGCAGGAGCAGAGGTTAGATAAAAATACAACAACAAAATGCCGACATTTAAGTCGGCATTTGTTTTAAGGAGAACAATTATGTTTTTTGATTCACATGCACATTTAAATGACGAGCGTTTTGACGAGGACAGGGAAGAGCTTATAGCCAGCCTTAACCAAAACGGCATAAGTAACGTGGTAAATATTGGTGCAGATTTAAAAACAAGCAGAGAGAGTATAGAACTTGCTGAGAAGTATGACTTTATATACGCTTCTGTTGGTGTTCATCCGCACGATGTAGAAGAAATGACAGACGCAGACCTTGATACACTTACCAATATGTCAAAGCACGAAAAGGTGGTTGCCATAGGTGAGATAGGACTTGATTATTACTATGATAACTCGCCAAGAGAACTTCAAAGAAAGTGGTTTCGTGCTCAAATGGAACTTGCAAATAAGTTGAATTTACCCGTTATAATCCATAGCCGTGACGCTATGGGCGATACACTTGAAATACTAAAGGAATGTCCCGTAAAAGCGGGTGTACTACATTGTTATTCGGGAAGCATAGAAAGTGCAAAGGAAATACTAAAGCTTGGTTATTACATCTCATTTGCAGGACCTGTTACATTTAAAAACGCAAAGGGTCTTACCGAGGCAGCAAAATATGTTCCGCTAGATAAAATACTTATAGAAACTGACTGTCCATACCTTGCCCCCGAGCCGTACAGAGGAAAAAGAAATTCTTCACTGTATGTTTCCGAAGTGGCAAAGAAAATAGCAGAGCTAAAAGGTATAACAGTAGAAGAAGTGGCAAAAGTCACAATGGAAAACGCAAAAAGAGTATTTGAGATAAAATAAAATTAAAGGATGCGTAATTTTAAATTTACGCATCCTTTAATTTTATTAAAAATTTATCCAGGCATATAGTTTCCATGCACCCTGTGTATAATCATAAACCGAAACTGTACAGTTATTACAGCATATCTGATTGGATTTAACTTGGGTATCAAGCACGAATCCAAGCATCTCTCTGATCCAGCCTGCGTGGCAAAATACAGCT
The DNA here is from genome assembly GCA_045540815.1 of Clostridia bacterium. GTDB lineage: Bacteria > Bacillota > Clostridia > UMGS1810 > UMGS1810 > JAZQHR01. The sequence goes on from JAZQHY010000018.1 coordinate 47,996, forward strand.
ACATTTTTGTGAGTTTCGGTTTCAAGTTTTTCTTTTATAAACTTTTTTGCTCTTTCACGAAATTCAGCTCTCGTTTCTCCGCCAAATTTGTCAAACCCAATTTCACGTACATACTTTGTGTCTTCAGCAGTTGTGTCAGCATATGGAGTTCCTGAAAGCGAGCCGAGATTTATTTCTCTTAAAAGCTTGGATGTTTCGTATTCTTTAGGATTTATAGCGTTTTTCATTGTTTCTACAGCGCGTTTAAGGTCGCTTGAATATACTTTGTCAAAAGAAACACCTTTAAGAAATTCACCTGTCTTTTTTGCATCAACTATGCCTTTTTCGGTCAAATGAGTATCCCACCAACCAGACCAAAGATTATCAACGTTTGCTTCACTTTCTCCGTGTCTTATTACATATACTTTCATATCAGTCTTCCTTTTTACTATATCCTTTATACAAGTGGACAATATTTATATCTTCGACCATATCCAATCCGTGAGAACCGCATCCTCCGTCAATTTCATGACACCCGTGGTCCATAGCAAAACCCACCAAAGTATTGTGATGTTTCCAATTCGCTTTTATCAGTTCGGAAATCCACGAAAATACATGGCAATTTGTTCTAAGTTCAGCTAATGACTCTATACTTTTAGGACCTGATTTATGCATTATCGAATCATAATTACCATTGTAAATAACAATAAAATCGTGTTTATCTTGAAGAATAATTTCTGCTGCTTTTGCGTTAACCTCGGAAATATCTCCTTCTTCAAAATGGTAATAATCCACATTGCGTTCAAGAAAAATTCTGCTGATGCTGCATTTTTTGTATGTGATAATTGCAACCTTTTTGCCCGCGTGAATAAGTGCATCAAATAAAGTGTCAATTATTAAAACTGGTTTTTCATATTTTTGAATACCATGAACCTCAGGCTGAGCACCGGTATACATTGTAGCAAAGCAAACGGGTGTAACAGATGGCATAACAGTAGCAAGTGGTATTTCAATGTCTGTACGTTCTGCAACCTCTTTAAATAATTGAGGATATTTTTTGTATATCCACTCGGCAATGGCATCGGGATTGTACATAACGATACGGTCAGCTTTTTTGTTATCAAACACCTTGTCGATATAATTTGAAAGCTCCCAGTTTTTTTCTGCAGCATACTTGGGCGGTTCTATTCCCATTGCATATGCAAGCGAGGCGCAAATTGTGTCGAGCGAATTTGTGTTTTTAGTCATTTCGGGCTTGTTGCCATCTAAAATATCATCGACCGAAACACAAAATATGTCTTTAAGTCGCATTAAATTGTCAAGTGTAGGTATAGTCTGGTCTTTTTCCCACTGGCTTATGGTTTGTCTGCTGAGAAGTAATTTTTGTCCAAGCTCTTCTTGAGACAATTTCATCTCTTTTCTGTATTTTTGAATGTTTTCGCCTACTGTCATGATATCTCCTCCTTTTGCTTAAGTTAATTATAACAAAATATTTTTTAAAACAAAAGAATATATTACGTGATTTTGTCAAGTGTTACTTGACGTATTGTTTTTAGAGTATGTAAAAACATCCACCAAAATAATATCTGGATGGATGTTTTTATGTTTTATATTTTACTGTAATGATTGTGTTTCAATGTCAGTTTTTCTGATTTCGCTACGTTTGATTTTGCCGTTAAATGTCTTTGGGAGTGAGTCAACATACTCAACCACACGTGGGTATTTGTACGGTGCTGTGTTGTCCTTTACATATTTCTGTAGCTCTTTTGTAAGCTCATCAGAAGGTGTAAATCCTTCTGATAAAACGATAGTAGCTTTTACGGCAAAGCCTCTGATTGGGTCTGGAACACCGGTTACCGCAACCTCTTTTACGGCATCGTGCTCAAGTAGCACACTTTCAATTTCAAAAGGTCCGATACGATAGCCTGACGACTTGATAACGTCATCGTTTCTGCCGACATATCTGAACATTCCCTGTTCATCGCGGTATGCAGTATCACCTGTGTGGTAGAAACCATCGTGGAGTGATTTTGCAGTGTCTTCTTTACTAAAGTTGTATGTAACGAGTAGTCCGCATGACTTTCTTTCCTGGCTTAGTACTCTGATACAAATTTCGCCTGTAGCACCACGTGGGCACGATTCCTCTTTATCATCAAGAATATGCACGTCATAGCCAGGTACAGGAAAACCAATAGCTCCCGGAACAGGCTCTGACCAAGGATAGATTGTAGCGATACAAACAGTAGTTTCTGTCTGTCCAAAGCCTTCGTAAATCTTAAGACCAGTAGCGTCAACCCACTTGTTGTAGATTTCAGGGTTTAGCGCTTCACCTGCAGTACAGCAGTGTACAAGGCTTGAAAGATCGTATTTTGTAACATCATTTTCAAGAATCATTCGATACATAGTAGGCGGTGCACAGAAGGTAGTAACCTTGTATTTTTCAAGCTTTTCAAGAATATCTGCACCGCTGAATTTCTGGAAATCATATACAAGCACAGCACTTTCACCAAACCACTGACCGTAAAGCTTACCCCAAAGGGATTTTAGCCAGCCTGTGTCGGAAATAGTAAAGTGCAAACCGCCGTCAACAACTCTGTGCCAGAATACGCCTGTCATAATATGACCTAATGGGTATTTAAAATCGTGTGTGATGATTTTAGGATAACCCGATGTGCCTGACGAGAATGACATAAGCATAGTGTCATTTACAGTAGTTGCCATTTCGCCTGTAGGTCTTTCAAACACTTCGTTTGCCATTTCAAAACCAGCTTCAAAGTCAATCCAGTCAGGACCTGCGTTTTTATGGCCTGTAACGAATTTCTTTTCAACTGTTTCGTATTTTCCTTCACCTTCGTCAAAGTATTCTGTAGCCATCTCATCGCCTGTGATAACTACTGCTTTGATTTTACCTGCGTTACATCTGTAAACGTAGTCTTTTGCTTTTAGCTGATGTGTAGCCTGAACTACAACTGCGCCGATTTTGTGAAGACCAAGGATACAAAACCAGAAATAATAGCTTCTTTTAAGTACCAAAAGCACTCTGTCGCCTTTTTTGATACCCATATAGTTAAAGTAGTTTGCCGCTTTGTTTGAGTTTAGCATCATATCGCGGAAGGTAAATCTTTTTTCCTCGCCGTCATTTGATACCCATAGCATAGCAAGCTTGTCGGGTTTTGTTTTTGCTAATTCGTCAACAACGTCGAATGCAAAGTTGAAGTTTTCAGGATATGTTAATTTAAAGTTTTTCTGGGCGTCCTTAAGAGAGATAAAATCATCTCTTGAGGCACCCACAAATTTTTCATAGATTGCCATTTTATATATTCACCTCATAAGATTATTTCATTACAACTGCGATAAATTTAACATCTTCGTTACCTATCGCAACTTCAGCATGGGGAACACTTGCATCAAAATATACGCTGTCACCTTCTGAAAGTTCGTACGAAATATCTCCTATGTAGAGAATCATTTTTCCCGAAAGGACATAGTTAAACTCCTGTCCATCGTGGCCGTGCATTACAGGCGGTTTGTCTGAAGGTTTTGTAGTAACCAAAAACGGTTCCGCCTTTTTGTTTCTGAATGTGTACGCTAGATGCTTGTAATCGTATTCGTGTTCTCTTTGTACTGAGTAGCCTTTGCCTTTTTCTACCATACAGCACATGCTTATGGTAGGTGCGTCGCCGCTTATCAGGTCTAGTACATCAACGCCAAGTATTTCTGCAGCGTTATATATGAAGCTGAATGAGAAGTCATTTTCGCCTTTTTCGTATGCGATGTATGTTTCTTCGTCAACGCCAAGCTTTTTCGCCATCTCAGATGTTGAAATCTCAACGTCTTCTCTTAAACACGCTAGACGCATACCGATATCTTTAATCTGGTTATTCATTCCTTCATTACCTCCTTTATGCTTCGTAGTTATAGCCTAGTTCTAAGGCTTTCTTGTTTGCTTCTACTAGGTGCTGTTTTTTTGCAGGAACAACCTTTTCAACGGTTGATGCAATGTTTTCATATGGCATAATTTCGCTGTGCTTTATCATTTTGCCAAGAATTATCATATTTGCAAGACCTGCAAGGTCGTTTTTAGCTGCAAGCTCTGTTGCAGGGATGTAGTAAACTTTTACGTCATCTCTTTCAACTTTTTTGTCGATAAGTGAGCTTTCAACGTATATCTCACCGCCGGGAACAACCGCATCTACATATTTGTCAAGTGATGGTCCGTTCATAGCAATAAGTATGTCAGGCTTGTCAACGATAGGAGAGCCTACCTGTGTGTCTGATATAATTATACTGCAGTTTGCAGTACCGCCACGCATTTCAGGGCCGTAAGACGGTAGCCAGCTTACCTCTTTATTGTCTAGTAGACCTTCATAAGCAAGGAATTTACCTGAAAACAATATTCCCTGTCCGCCAAATCCGGCAATTAGTATTTGTTTAGTCACGATTTATTCCTCCTTACCTGCGAATTTATCTTTGTAAACGCCTAGAGGGTAATATGGAAGCATATTTTCCTCAAGCCAGCCGATAGCTTTGTCAGGTGCCATACCCCAGTTTGTAGGGCAGGTAGATAGCACTTCAACAAGTGAGAAACCTTTGCCGTCTATCTGGTTCTGGAAAGCTTTCTTTATAGCAGCTTTTGCGTTTTTGATGTTTTTAACGTTGTTAACAGCAACTCTCTCTAAGTAAGTAGCGCCGTCAAGCTGTGATAACATTTCACAAACCTTTATAGGATAACCAACCTTTGATACATCACGTCCGTAAGGAGATGTCTGTGTTACCTGACCCGGAAGTGTAGTAGGAGCCATCTGACCGCCTGTCATACCATAGATTGCGTTGTTTACAAATATTACTGTAATGTTTTCGCCTCTTGCTGCAGAGTGAACAGTTTCTGCAGTACCGATAGCTGCAAGGTCGCCGTCGCCCTGATAAGTAAATACTATGTTGTTTTCAGGGTCTGAACGCTTAACACCTGTAGCAACTGCAGGTGCTCTGCCGTGTGCTGCCTGAACCATATCTACATTAAAGTAATTGTATGCAAATACCGAACATCCAACCGATGCTACACCGATTGTTCTGCCCTGTATACCAAGCTCGTCAATCGCTTCAGCTACAAGTCTGTGGATTATGCCGTGTGTACAACCCGGACAGTAGTGTAGGGTTGCGTCTGTAAGTGCTTTTGGTTTTTCAAATACTATGCTCATTAGTTTGCACCTCCTATTTTTGCAGCTTCATTTATAGAATTAAGAACGTCTTCAACTGTATGTATCATACCGCCAACTCTGCTGCATAGAAGAACAGGCTTTTTGCAGCGAGTAGCAAGCTCTATGTCTTCTATCATCTGTCCCATATTAAGCTCAACTGATACAAATGCTTTAACCTTGTCAGCAGCTTTGTTTAGAACTTCCTTAGGGAACGGCCAAACAGTGATAGGTCTTATCATACCAACCTTTATACCCTGTTTTCTTGCCTCGTCAATAGCGTTTTTAGATACTCTGGCTGCGATGCCGAATGCTACTATACAGATTTCAGCGTCGTCCATCATATACTCTTCGTACATAGCCTCGTTTTCTTCAACGATTTTGTATCTTTTGTATCTTTCTATGTTGTAAACTTCAAGCTCGTCAGGCTGAATGAATAGTGAGTTTACTATGTTAGGCTTTCTTTCACATTTTGTGCCTGTAAGCGCCCAAGACTTGTCATACTGTTTAACTTCGCCAAGGTCTAACGATACTGGCTCCATCATCTGACCCATAGTACCATCTGCAAGTAGCATTGCAGGCATTCTGTACTTTTCTGCAAGGTCAAAACCTTTGAATGTAAGAGAAACCATTTCCTGAACTGATGACGGTGCTAAAACTATCATATGATAGTCGCCGTGACCGCCACCGCGTGTAGCCTGGAAATAGTCAGACTGTGATGGCTGAATACCGCCAAGACCAGGGCCGCCTCTCTGTACGTTTACTACAAGTGCAGGAAGGTCACAACCTGCAAGGTATGATAGACCCTCACTCTTTAGTGATATACCAGGGCTTGATGATGATGTCATAACCCTTTTACCAGTAGCTGCTACACCAATAACCATATTTATCGCAGCAACTTCACTCTCTGCCTGTAAGAACACTCCGCCGTCAACCTTTGGAAGTCTTTTAGACATATATGCTGCAACCTCTGTCTGAGGTGTTATAGGATAACCGAAATAATGCTTACAGCCTGCCATAATAGCAGCTTCAGCCAATGCTTCGTTACCTTTCATTAAAACTTTATTCTGCATTTTAATTTCCTCTGCCTTTCCGTCCGAAAAATGTGGACTAAATTATTTCTCAACTGTTATTACGCAGTCAGGACACATTGTTGCACAAAAAGCACAGCCTATGCACGCGCTTTCGTCGGTAAGTCCTGCAGGGCGGTAGCCCTTCGCGTTAAATGTATCTTTAAGCTCTACTATGTGCTTTGGACAAGCAGTTACACAAAGTCCGCAGCCTTTACATAGAGTTTCGTTAAATATTGCTCTTGCCATAGATATACCTCCTTTGCAATAGGATTTTATGAAAATTATTTTTGTGTTACATAAATTTTTATCGGCATAGCATTTTCAATGCCGTCTGTCGAAATCTCCTCGTTTATAGTAGTAAACCTTACAGGAAGTCCTGTTTTAGCGGAAATTTCATTTGCATAATCCATACTTTCAAGTACGTCTTCTGATGTGGTTTCTTCACCAAGGTTAGAGTTATTTACTATCCCTGTGAACTTAACCTTTCCTGCGTCCTCAATCTCACGCATAACCTCTATGGTTTCGTCGGCAGTTTTTGTAAGGTATCTGTACTTGTTTACCACAAAAAGCATTTCGTAGTCATTTTCCGAAACTATCGCCTCGGCATATCTGCCAAGTGCGAGTGCGCCTCGGTCGTCACCGCCTACGTCTATTACTGCAGAGATTGATTTGTCGTGAATGATTGAATATGTTTCTGCAGGAAGGGCAGGAGTGTCTACATTTGAGTTTGCATAAGGTGAAGATATAAGCTTTATGCCGTTATCTTCCAAAATGCTCTCTGCGTCCTTTGTACGAAAGTACGGGTTTACTATGTCAAGGTCGGCTATGGCAACATTCCCATTATGCTCTTTTAATCTAAATGCATAGTTTATTGCTATGTTGGTTTTGCCGCTGCCGTAGTGCCCTGCAAATATTGTTATTCGTTTCATATTGCCAATACCTCCTGTCTTAATTTGTCGAATGTTTAATTAAAATTAAACTTCAAGTGTCCAGCCAAATGTATCCTCGGCTTTGCCCCACTGGATACCTGTTAGTGTATCGTATAGAGTCTGTGTAACTTCGCCGATTTTACCACCGTTTACTGTGTAGTCTTTACCATCGTACTCAAGTAGACCGATAGGAGATACTACCGCCGCCGTACCGCAACCCCAGGCCTCTTCAAGCTTGCCGTTTTCAAGCGCGTCTACAAGCTCGTCGATTGAAAGAAGTCTTTCAGATACAGTGTAGCCTTTTGATTTAAGTAGTTCTATACAAGATTTTCTTGTTATACCAGGAAGTATTGAGCCTGTAAGTGCAGGAGTAACAATTTCGCCGTTTATTTTGAACATAACGTTCATAGCGCCAACTTCCTCGATGTACTTTCTCTCAACACCGTCAAGCCATAGTACCTGAGAAAAGCCTTTTTTCTCTGCGTTTTCACCAGCTCTGTTTGATGCTGCGTAGTTACCGCCACATTTAGCGTAACCAGTACCGCCTCTAACTGCTCTTACATCGTCTTTTTCTATCATAATCTTAACAGGGTTGATGCCTTCTTTGTAGTAGCTTCCACTTGGAGATGCTATTATTATAAATTTTGCAGCGTTTATAGAGTGAACGCCTAGTGTTTCGTCGTTACCAAATAGGAAAGGACGAAGGTAAAGTGATTCGCCGTTACCTGATGGTACCCAATCCTGTTCGTGCTTTACAAATTCTGTGATAGCCTGTAGCATATCATTTTCGTCCATCTGCGGAAGTCTAAGTCTTTCAGCAGAGTTGTTCATTCTTCTAACGTTTTCGATAGGTCTGAAAAGCTGAACTTTGCCATCTGCACGTCTGTAAGCTTTTAGTCCTTCAAATATTTCTGCGCCATAGTGAAATACTGTAGCTGCAGGGTGAAGTGAAAGATTTGCAAATGGTTCAATTCTTGCATTAAACCAGCCTTTTTCTCTTGTGTAGTCCATTACAAACATATGGTTTGTAAACTGTTTTCCAAAGCCTTCAATTTTGTCAGGCTTTACTACTGGGTTTGTGTTTTCGATTATCTTAATCTCCATCTTAAATTCCTCCATTTAATTTCTTCATTAAATTTCATTTATATCATAAGGTGTTGTTTGATATACATAATAATTAAGCCAGTTTGAATATAAAAGGCTTGCGCCTGAACGCCATGTGTTTTTTGGCTCTTTTGTATCGTCATCGTCAGGGAAATAGTTTACAGGTACATCTATAGGAAGTCCTGCGTTTTTATCCCTTAGATATTCTTTCTTTAATGTATCGGCATCGTATTCCGAATGTCCTGTTATAAAGAACTGTCTGCCGTTGTCGGTAGCAAGTGCATATATGCCTGCTTCCTTTGATGTGGAAAGTATCCTAAGCTCAGGTACTTTTTCTACGTCTGCTCTCTTAATAGTGGTATGTCTTGAATGAGGTACGTTGAATTCTTCGTCAAAGCCACGGAAAAGCATAGATGTTTTTCTTTCAACCTTGTGCTTAAATATACCGAACATCTTTTTATCCAGCGGATATTTCTTTACTCCGTAGTGGTAGTAAAGCGCCGCCTGTGCTCCCCAGCATATGTGGAAGGTGCTGTGAACGTTTGTCTTTGTCCATTCCATTATCTCGCAAAGCTCATCCCAGTAGGCAACCTCTTCAAACTCCATAAGTTCAACCGGTGCGCCGGTTATTATCATTCCGTCAAACTTTAGATGCTTTACATCATCAAAATGCTTGTAAAAAGTTTGCAGGTGACTTTTCGAGGTGTTTTTTGAACTGTATGTTTTTGTGCATATAAGCTCTATCTCAACCTGAAGAGGTGAATTTCCAAGCAGTCTTACAAGCTGGGTTTCGGTGTCTATTTTTAGCGGCATCAGGTTAAGTATCAGTATTTTAAGCGGTCTGATGTCCTGTGTGATAGCCCTTTTTTCTGTCATTACAAATATGTTTTCCTTGCCGAGCACCTTTACTGCAGGTAGCCCGTCGGGTATTTTAATAGGCATCGTATCCCCCTCCTTTGCCAAATTGGTTTTTATTAGTCCTCAAGTGCCTGTTTTAAGTCGGCTATGATATCTTCGGTATTTTCTATACCGCACGAAAATCTTATTGAGCTTGCAGAAATGCCTGCAGCTATAAGCTCTTCGTCTGTCATCTGTCTGTGAGTGGCGCTTGCAGGGTGAAGCACGCAAGTGTGTGCGTCTGCAACGTGAGTTGCGATGATAGCAAGTTTAAGCTTTTTCATAAACTTTTCTGCAGCTTCTCTTCCGCCTTCTATCCCAAAGCTAACTACGCCGCACGAGCCGTTTTTAAGATATTTCTTTGCAAGCTCGTGGTATTTGTCTCCGGGTAGTCCGCAGTAAGTAACAGACTTAATCTTTGGATGATTATTTAAAAATTCCGCTACTGCCTGACCATTTTGGCAATGCTTTTTCATTCTAACGTGAAGGCTTTCAAGTCCAAGGTTTAGAATGTAAGCGTTGTGAGGCGACTGTATTGAGCCAAGGCCACGCATAAGCTGTGCGGTAGCTTTTGTGATGTATGCGCCCTCAAGTCCAAATCTCTCAGTGTATGTAACGCCGTGGTAGCTTGCATCAGGTGTGCAAAGTCCGGGGTACTTGTCAGGATATTTAGTCCAGTCAAATTTTCCCGAATCAACGATGCATCCGCCAACTCCTGCCGAGTGACCGTCCATATATTTTGTAGTAGAGTGGGTAACAATGTCCGCACCCCATTCAAATGGTCTGCAGTTTACAGGTGTAGCGAATGTGTTGTCCACGATTAGCGGTACTCCGTGCTTATGTGCCATATTTGCAAATCGTTCTATATCAAGAACTGTAAGTGCAGGGTTTGCTATCGTTTCAGCAAACACCGCTTTTGTGTTGTCCTTAAACGCTGCTTCAAATTCCTCGTCTGTACAATCTGGTGAAATGAATGTAAAGTCTATACCCATTTTTCTCATTGTAACGTTAAACAAGTTGAAGCTTCCGCCGTATATGCACGATGAAGATACTATGTGGTCGCCGCAAGATGCAATGTTGAATATACTAAAGAAAGTTGCCGCCTGACCTGATGATGTAAGCATAGCGGCAGTTCCGCCTTCAAGCTCGCATATCTTTGCAGCTGCGTAGTCGTTTGTAGGGTTTTGTAATCTTGTGTAAAAATATCCGCTAGCCTCAAGGTCGAATAGCTTTGCCATATCTTCGCTTGTATCGTATTTAAATGTAGTGCTCTGAATAAGTGGTACCTGTCTTGGCTCGCCGTTTCCCGGCTTGTATCCTGCCTGTACGCATTTAGTTTCTATACCTTGTTTCATAAGAGTTTATCCTCCTTTTTACTTATCTTTCAATTGATATTTTAAAGTGCCTGTTTTTTAGCTTATTTATGAATAAAAAACGGCTTCACCGGAAAGGCAAAGCCGTATATCATACTAAAATCATATGTTTGCAGCTTTTAATTGCCTTTTTCCTTTGAACTTATATATTATCATAATTATCATAATGCAAGGTATTATTATCACATCTAGCATAATGCTAATGAGTATAATTAGGCAAAATAAAACAGACATTGCAAGGGCAATGTCTGAAAAAATTACGCTATTAACTGTATTATTTGCAGGACAAGAAGGTGATGCAACTTTTCTTGCACCATTAGATGATTTTTTGGTTGTGGAAAAATTAAACTGTGTCATCTAAGCTTCTCTCCTTGAGCCGATGGGAGCCACATCCCATAAGCCTTAAATTTGAAAAATTTTAATTCTTTAAATTTGTCGTCCTCGTAAGGCGACAGTATATTTGCAGGACTTTCTGTAGCATTACAGAAAATTTATATTTTTAAACCTTATGGGATTTGACTCCCATCGGCTCTATAAATATATATTAGATAATACCACGATAACATTGTTTTGTCAAGCAATTATAAATATTTTTACAAATTGCATACAATTGCCGTAAAAATGTATATATAATATGTATATTTTTGTACGTGTTTAGGTAAACAAAAATAAAAAAAGCCCTCTTAAAGAGAGCTTTTTGTAATTTGTATGTCTGTTGTAATTAAATTTAAGAGTTTGCAGCAATAAATATTATTAAAATTATAATTGAAATAATGCTAAGTAATAATCCTATTGTTGGATGTTTTTCAGTGTTGTGTTTTATTTTTGCTATTGCTGAACATATTATTGAAGGAATAGCCGAATACATGCTTAGTGCGAGCAATATACCACCGTTATTGTCGTTCATGTTATCAATTCCTAATATTAACATAATAGAAGTAAATATTGAAATTATTCCTAAAGTTAATCCTGTAATAGCTAAAGTGTGTTTAGGCTGATTGTTATTTTCAGACATTTAATCATCTCCCTGTATTTTATAAAACATACATAATTACACATATACTATATAACAAATTGTTATATATGTCAACATAACGTTTTGTTATAATATATAATTTTTTTAAATAATAGAAATGGTGATGAATATGTATCGAAGAATAAGGGATTTAAGAGAAGACCAAGATTTAAAGCAATCAGATGTTGCGCAATATCTTAATTGTACGCAGGTTTGCTATTCATATTACGAGTCAGGAAAAAGAGATATTCCTACAAACATTTTAATTAAACTTGCTAATTTGTTTGAAGTTAGCGTGGATTACATTCTAGAGTTGACAGATATACGCGAACCATATAAAAAAATAAGAAAAGATAAATTTTAACATTGTTAAATTTATCTTTTCTTATTTGAACTGATTTTATTATGATTGGAATGTTTACGTTAAGCGATGCTTTAAGTTGCTAGATCATTAATTTTTTTGTGGACATTTATAAGCTTGTTAGACGCATAGTGGTTTTTGCGGATTTATTTAATAAGCGTTGAATATATGCCATTCAATCAATGTTATTTATAACGATTACATAGAACTCCTAATGTATATTGAATAAAATAACTAAATCGAAAAAAGATTTTTGAAAAAGATTAATAATTTTACAAATGGTGTATTGACATTTTAGATTTTAAGGAGTATACTTATAACTAAATAAGAAATATTATGTATTTATGGGTATTTTTAGAAAACTTTGGGAGTAGGTGATTGTTATGTGTGTGTAAAATAAATAAGCTACTGTAAAAAATAAAAAATAGGAGGAAACAGTAATGAACTCACAGCTTAAAGAACGTTTGCTTCGCGTCTGGGTGAATCTTGTACGTTTTGCAAAATGGTGTGAGAATCATGGTGTTCCAAAAATGCTTGTTGAAGTCATTTTAAAAGTGTTAATATGGTGGCTGACACGTAAGAAATGAGTACATATGAGCATGTTGGCTCTCCTATTGCTTAGGAGATGTAGTTGAGTGATAGGAGAGACCATGACCTCAGAAATGGGTTCGTTGCTTAAATATATAATATTAAGGAAAGGAGGAATAAAATGCGATATGGATTTGTAAAACTAAGAATGGATCAATCAAAAAACCGTATTTATACAAGTCGAAAAATGAAAGGTTTAATTAGAAAAATAACATACATAATTATTTTTAATGTTGACAAAATTTATAGAAGTGACCGGAATAAAATGTCGAAAAATGCTTTTGGTAAAATTGTGAAATACTCTAAAAAAATTTGCATAAAAGGTATCACCAAGTTTACAAACTTAATTGGAATATTGAAACAATTAGAATTTAAAAATGTATACCAAATTATTCAACAAACTAATCGGATAAAGGTGAACACAATAGGTTAATTTATTTACTTAATTGTTGTATGCTATAAATTTTAGTAAATATATAGTGTAATTTGATCGAGATGTTTTAATCAATATATTTAGTCTAAAGTGCACGCCCGGCATAGTGTATGGATGAATTGTTAGGATAATTGTTAGTATAGAAAAATACCAACAATTATCCTATTACGAAAAAAACTGATTGTTTAATAGTTTAAAGGAGATTTATTTATGGATAACCAAGAAGATTTGAACGATAAGAAAGTTGGATTAGGAAATGTTTTAAAACTGTTAAGAATTGCCAAAAATATGTCTGCAAAAGAACTTGCCACCAAAATGAAGGTTTCATCCACTTATGTTAGTGAAGTGGAATCTAATAATAAAAATCCATCTTTGGAGATGTTGTCAAGGTATAGCGAAGCATTGAATGTAAGCAAGTCAACGATTTTGTACTTTGATGAAGAGGGCGAAAAAAATGGATATAATTATCAACAATTGCTTTTGACCATACTTCAAAAAATTGTAGAAATAAAGTAATGACAATATTTGTTAATTATAGTTTGTTTTGTGATATTTACGTATTTATACAAAGATTAATAGCCATCGCAAATTGGGTTTGCGATGGCTATTAATTTATATTTTTATTATTTGATGTTGCATAACTAACTTTATTCAAAACTTTTGCTGTGGTGTAGTATGATCGTAAAAATCTGATTTTATCATTTTTAATCATATTAATATATACTCGCATCAATTGGGCAGGGAATTCAAGCGATAGCAGTGGTTGTTCACTCTACCTTTGAAGAGTATATTTAAAAAGTGGTTTACAAAGTGGGTTATTTTTAAAAATAAAAACCGCCGATACCCCTTGTATCAACGGCTATAGTTGGTGCGAGTGATGGGACTTGAACCCATACGTCTTGCAACACACGCCCCTCAAACGTGCCTGTCTGCCGATTCCAGCACACTCGCATTTATTTTTAACATTAGTTATTTTACATCATTTGTTTTGATTTGTAAATAGTATTTTTAAAATTTTTCGGTTTATATTTAGTACCAATTAAATAATTGACATTTTTGAATAATTTCATATATAATATATAAATGAAAATAAATTATTGTTGGTGCAGATATAACATATGTGCTGGTGTGGCTCAGTCGGTAGAGCAGCTGATTCGTAATCAGCAGGTCGTCGGTTCAAGTCCGATCACCAGCTCCAAAAAATCAATATGCACCATATTTATGATGATAAATATATATTAAATGTAAATATGTAAGGCAGGGTATGCACCCTGCCTTTTTTACATGACCATTATTATTTTATAACAACAATCTCTTTTACAACATCTTTGTAAACTCTTACAAATACCAGCGAACCGTCATCTGAATCGTATTTCTGGATATCGCCTGCATCTGTTACAGTTACCTGGTTAGTTGTTTTTGTAGTGTCTACACTGTAAACTACTACGTCGTTAGTTGAGAAGTTGTGGATAGCGCCTGAACCTACCTGAAGGTTGAATGAACCTGTAAATTTCTTAACAACCTTACCATAGTAAGTGGTCATATCCTCTGAAACCTTTGTTTCTGCCTCAGTGCCCTTTGTGTCTATATCAAACAGTACAGTTATAGCAGTGATTTCACCAGCTGCGTTTGTTTTCACCTGAATGATATCGCCCTGCTCAAGTGAAGCTGAGCCTTTTACAAGGACTTTGCTTTCAGCTGTAACATAAGTTACAAGCTCGCCACCCTGGTATGCATATAGTTTTTCTATCGCCATACCATCTTCGTTCTTAAGCTGAGTAATTCTGTCAACCACTAGGATTGAAGACTCCTCGTTAGCATTACCTGTAGAGTTTGTAACGATAATCGCTTTTGCAGTCATATCCTCCTGCATATCGAATACTCTTACATCGTATTTGTCTTCGTCCTGGAAGAAAGTGCCGTTTCTTACAGCGTACTTGTCTGAATCAGTTACGCCTGCAGGAATATCAAATACTACTGTATCTTTTGCTACATTTACACTACCCTTGCTTGTTACAAGCTTGCCTGAAGCCGCTTTGTAAACTGCATCTTTGGCATCAATGTTTAGAGAGAATTTATCCTCATTTACAGCGCCTGAAGTTGCGGTAGCAGTATCTACTCTGTAAACCTTGCCATCTGCATTTGTTTCAAATGTGATAAGCTTACCCTTTGAACCGATTGCTGTGTTAGCTGCAGCAGCATCAAGACCAGATACGCCGTTTACAGTTACTTTGTTTGCAGCCTCAAATACCTTTGTTTCGCCTTCCATAGTGAAAAGTTTAAGGTTTAGAGTTTTATCCATATCTGTGCTTACACCAAGGTCTACAAGATATGCGTAGTTTGAACTGATTGTAGTAGTAGAGTCTACCGCTGCAATCTTTCCGAATATATCAAGGTAGAAAGTACCTTCATCGTTAAGCTCAATTTTCTGAGTGTAGTTACCTGCTTTTTTGTATGGCTCGCCATCAATATAGAAGTGCTTGTCATCTATCTCGGTAACCTTACCTGTTACTTTGTCGTTTGTAACCTCAAGATAAATTACTTCCCCGTCCTTACTTTGAGTCACCGTAATTACATCCCACTCGTTAAGGTCGGAGATGTCTATCTTTTCACTGCCCTTGTATATTGAGAATGAAAGATTTTCATTTTCAGGGTCAAGAACAAGTGTTTTAAGACCGTATTTATCTACTACTTTGTGGCTAGATTCAACGATTTCTTCAACAACATAGTTTACTGTTTCATTCACAAATACTACATCGTAGATTCCGTCGTTTCCAGTATCAAGAACAGAAATGCTTCCGTCTGTGATTTTCTTGAAATCTGTGAACGCGCCTGTTTTACCATTGTACATTACGTTTGCATCTGTTCTTATATTAAGTTTTGTAGGTGTTTTAGCTGTTTCGTCTTTCCAGTATGAAAGAGTTTTTGTGCTTTCAGTATTCACTATTTCGTGAATATCTTCAGCCTTAACTGTTACAGCTGAGTTTTTACCATCGATTGGTCTTGCAAGTAGAAGTTCTTTTTCGCCTGCATTGTTTTCTTTGATATATGCACTAACGTTAAAACCAAGTACCTGTCTTACGTCTGCCTCTGCTGTATCGTAAACAGTGCCTGCAATTTTTATCTGACCGTCTTTTAGAGATGAACCATCTATAGAAGATGTTCCAACTGCTGTTACCTGACCTTCGATTTTTTCGACATCAAGCTTTGTTTCAAGGATTGTTTTGTCAACAACTTCGTAGTTTATGTCGTTACCAAAACCAACCTGTTCCATCATTTTGATGGTAAGTGCATTAAATGCAAGTTGAGCTACATTACCTCTTGAGATAGGGGTATCAGCTGAGCCTGAAACGCCTCTTGTAAGACCAATGTCGTTACCCACTACAAGGTATCCTGTAGGGAAACCGCCTTTAGCATCTGCTGAAGGCTCGTAACCAAGAGCACGTACCATAATTGTTACCGCTTCCGCGTATGATATTGAATCGTCCGGTCTGAATGTGCCTACGTCATCACCCTCTACTAGTCCCTGACCTGTGGCAATGTTTATGAAACCATTTGCCCAGTGGTTTGAAACAACGTCGGGATATTTTGTAGCGCCTGAGTTTGACTCTGCAACATCAGTAAGTCCAAGAAGCGCTACTGCAACCTTAGCTACCTCTGAACGTCTGATAGAGTCGTCTGGTCTAAATGCGCCTGATTCAGCGTCACCAACCATTATGTCAAGTATACCTAGAACCTCGGCAGCTTCTTCGAATTTTGTGTCAGCTACGTCACTTGCTACTGACGCAAAGACAGAAGTTGTCGCGATTGTGAAAGACATCGTTACTGCCATCAAAGTTGAAATTAAACGTTTGAATTTGAACATTAACTATTCCTCCTCGTGTACTTTGTCTGTTGCCCTATGTTCAAAAGGACAACCTTGCGATAAATTGTGGACTGTGACCACGTGTATATAATATCGTATATCTATGCGTATATCAACCATCAATATATGGTTAAAATGCATACTATTGGAAAAAATACTATTGCAAATTTTTTTGAAAATATGTATAATGTTTTTTGTGTGAAATAAATAACATCGGGGTATACCCCCGAGCATAATAAAAGGGAGGATAAAAATGAAACTAAAAAAAGTAGTATCACTTATTCTATGTTCATCACTTTTGGCTTGTGCCGGAGGCTGCGGCGAAAAGGAAAATCCGAAAGTGAATATTGAATTTGAAAATGGAAAAAATATCACTATGGAGCTTTATCCGGATGTAGCTCCAAAAACAGTAAAAAACTTTGTTAAGCTTGTTGAAAGCGGATTTTATGACGGACTTACTATCCATAGAATAGTACCAGGCTTCGTTATTCAGGGCGGTGACCCACTAGGTAACGGAACAGGCGGTTCTGATGAAAATATAGTAGGCGAGTTTAGACAAAACGGCCACGAAAACAACCTGGCACACGAGCGCGGAGTAGTATCTATGGCAAGAGCAAGCGATTTTGACTCTGCATCAAGCCAGTTCTTTATTGTACTTGAAGACGCACCTCATCTTGACGGAAGCTATGCAGCATTCGGCAGAGTTATCGAAGGTATGGAAGTAGCTGATGAAATTGCCGAAACGGATGTTGACTACTATGGTATGCCGTTTGAAAAAGTTGTTATGAAGAAAGTAACAATGGTGAAATAATCCGCGTTAGACGCAGAAAAACAGAAATACAAACAATAAAAATACAATCATAGTGTAAATAATGTGATTTTGCACAAATTCATATATTGTTTTTTTAAAAAATGTGAAAAATGCGTTAATCTTTTAACAAAACTATTGCATAAAATATCCAATTGTGGTAAAGTATAAATATGTTTTATATTAAATATTCTTATATTAAGAGGAGGAAATAAAAATGGCAGTTAAAGTTGCTATTAACGGTTTTGGACGTATAGGACGTCTTGCGTTCAGACAGATGTTTGGTGCAGAGGGTTATGAAGTTGTTGCAATCAACGACCTTACAAGCCCAGATATGCTTGCACACCTACTAAAATACGATTCTTCTCAGGGTAGATACGGCAAAAGCGTATCTGTTAAAGAAGGCGCTATCGTAGTTGACGGAAAAGAAATCAAAATCTATGCAGAAAAAGACGCTAAGGATCTTCCTTGGGGCGAAATCGGCGTAGACGTTGTTCTTGAATGTACAGGTTTCTACTGCTCAAAAGAAAAGTCACAGGCTCACATTGATGCCGGTGCTAAAAAGGTTGTTATTTCTGCTCCCGCAGGCAATGACCTGAAGACAATCGTTTTCTCAGTTAACGAAGATACTCTTACAGCTGATGACAAAATCATTTCTGCTGCATCATGTACAACAAACTGCCTTGCTCCTATGGCAAACGCTCTTAACAAGTACGCTCCCATTCAGTCAGGTATCATG
>JAZQHY010000019.1:0-65833 GCA_045540815.1 Clostridia bacterium
ATTGGTCAAGTGGTTAAGACACCGCCCTCTCAAGGCGATAACAGGGGTTCGACTCCCCTATGGGTCACCAAAATAATTTGGGTCTTTAGCTCAGTTGGTTAGAGCAACCGGCTCATAACCGGTCGGTCCGGGGTTCGAGTCCCTGAAGGCCCACCAGAAAAGTAGAGAGATTCAATTCACTTTCCCGCTGGGAAGGCGGGTTGAATCTTTTTGCATATTTACAATAGATAAAAGCAAAAATATGTCAGGAATTTATAACGATGCAAACAGTTGATAATGTAATTGGTTTTATAGTAAAATTTAAAACATTTGAGGACGGTACATATGATTTTACTACTGGTAAAATTGTTGAGTATTTTTCAGGTTATCAGGTAAGTTTTGTTCGCCCAGAGGCATTTAAGCAATTAAGTCATCAGGACTGGGATACTATTACAAACTATATGTGTGTATATTTAGATAGTATAGCACATATTGGTGTGTATTGTGGAGATGCAGAGGTTTCATTTCATAGTATATCAAATGAAAAATCGATAAAAATAATGGAGAAATATAATCAAGAGTCGATACTGGATTGGGAGAAAAAACAGAGGTTTCCCGAAGACGTGGCTAGTTGGTTTATTATTAATAGGTTTTTCGATAATGAAAGGGTGATTGATTATGACAAAATTCTTGAAGAAATACAATGAGATAATGGAAATGTATAAAAGGGGAGAATTTGGGCAGAATCATCTCGCTATGAGTGATATTTTAGAAAAAGCAGGAGTGCCAGATTTATTTAATAAAATGAACTTAAGTGAATTACAATATTTAATTGATTATACTTCTGGAATGACAAAGCAAATGTTTTGTTGTGTTAAAATTCAACGAGAACAGTTTGTTGAAAAAACTAAAAGATTGGAAGATGAACTAACATCATATGGCATAAGACAACATTTTGATAATAATATATCTGATGCTGATTTAGCAGAAAAATTAAAACTCGATGTTCAGTATTTTGATTCTACCGATATGCCAAAAGATGTAGAGGCGACATTGTCGCCCTCTATTGACGAAAATTATGTGGGGACAATAAAAATATTGAAAGAATGTGTTAATAAGTTTTCTTATATGCATGAAATCATGCATTATTTTAGAGATGTAGGTGTTGGTAATCGAGTGCTATGCGAATACACGCGAAAGAAAAAGGGGAAAACAGATAGTGACGAAGAACAAGAAATTAACTATTTAGCCGCCGCTGCAGTGATGCCTCTAGAAAAGCTAGTGACTAATTTAGATGACTACGAAAGCATTGATTGTGAACAAGAATCAGAATTTTTGTTACAAATGGCAGAAAAATATGGTCAAGATGTAAATGCTATTTCTCGTAGATTTGCAGAAGTTCGTTGTTTAATAGATGCTGGATATAGAGTATAGTAGTGGGTGGATTTCAGCTAAATGCGCTAAGGTACGCGTATGGTGAATTTGATTTAGCCACTCCGTAAGAGTTATTTAGCCATTGCGGAGCAATAATTTTGCTTTGAAACTTGTTGCGAAATTTAGCTAATATATATGTCATCTAAACTATTCGGCTCTTCCAAAAATTAAAAGCTATCATTTGATAGCTTTTTTATTTTTGGTGAGTCCATCCTGACGAAAGCCAGGATAGCTTCAAACGTCGCGAAAGCTCGTTTTCAGCTCGTAGGGACTCTAGGGCTACAAAACAATTCACAGGATTGTTTTGTTTAAAGTCCTCGTCTGAAGGCCCACCATTCAAGACAGTATTCGATAAGGAATATTGTCTTTTTTATTTTTTAATGCTATAATTAAAATATATATAATTTTATTAGTGTTTAATGGGAACTTATCGAATATTATCAAAACTGTAAAATTGGGAGAAAAATATTAATATGGACATCATACAGAGTTTTTACGACAATTTAGCTTCACAATATGATAAACTTTTTCTTGATTGGCAAGCTACAACAAAAGAACAAGCTTTAATTTTAGATAAATTGTTTAAAGATAACGGATATAATAATAAATCTAGAATTCTTGATTGTGCATGTGGGATCGGAACACAAGCAATAGGGCTTGCTAGTCTGGGATATAATGTAACTGCATCTGATATAAGCGATGGTGAACTCAAAGAGGCGAGACAGCGAGCTATAAAAAACAAAGTAAAGATTTGTTTTGAAAACGCTGATTTTCGTATATTATCTAAAACCTTTTCACAGGAGTTTGATATTGTCATTGCTATGGATAATGCCTTACCGCATATGCTTTCAAAAGGTGATTTGTATACAGCTATCAAGAGTATCATAGGTCGATTAGCATCGGGAGGTATGTTTGTCGCAAGTATTAGAGATTATGATGCTTTGATTATGGACAAGCCACCATATTCCGCACCATATATACATAAAACTGAAAAGGGGCAGAGAGTATCGTTCCAAACTTGGAAATGGGATGGTGACCGCTACAAACTCATCCAGTATATTATTGAAGATGATAAAACTCTAAAAATAAGTAAATTTGAGTGTGAATACAGAGCTATTCTTAGAGAAGAACTCACAAACATACTTATTTCTAATGGCTGCAGTAGTGTTGTATGGAAATTCCCAGAAGAAACTAACTTTTATCAACCAATTGTAATTGCCAAAAAATAATTTTTTTGTCCCGACTTGACACAATATTTTAATATAATTTGTAACAAGTGCTTGTATAGAAAGGCTGATATAGTTATGCTTGAAACTAATTTAAATAATATTATTAAAAGATACGAACTTGATAAATTAAAGATTGAACCAACAGACAATTACTATGATCATACAACTTTTTCGGTGCGCTCTCTAAGTGAGTATGTTGAACTTATTCAAGCTTTTACATCACTAAATAAAAAAACGCCATATCTGGAGCTGTTTTATCGTGGAATGGCTGATTATCGTTGGGAATTAGTTCCATCGCTTGTTAGAAGGTCTTCTGAACTAAAATATGGATATACATTAGAACACGATCTAGCTGTGGAGTTTAGTTCGGAGATGCCAAGTCTTTTTCAAAATGCAAGCAGCAATTTTGAACGAATTACAAAGATGCAACATTTTGGAGTACCCACTAGGCTACTAGATTTCTCTTTGAACCCATTGATTGCATTATATTTTGCGTGTTCTGATAAATTACGAACTCCAGGTCGTGTTGTTTTTACACTTAATAAATTGCACCATTTTGATGAACAATGCGTGGAATGTATATCATCTTTATATCTTTATGATGATTGTATGAATATTAAGCTGGATGGGTGGCTTGGTCAGTATAATATGCCTGTTTCCAGATATCTATTTGATATATATTCTGATATACATATGAAATCTCCATTGTTTGTAAAACCATTATATTTGGATGAACGCATGAGGGTGCAACGCTCAGTTTTTTTGCTGTTTCATAACTATTTGCGTGACGGACTGGCAGATTGCTATTATTATAATTACAGAGAGATAAATCCTGAAAGGTTCAAATATGAGAAATTAGAGAATATTTATCACGAACAAATAGAGTCGCCTCGTATTGGCTTTAGCGGCAGCCCGTTTTTTGCTGTTGATAAGCATTCATTCAGCCTTTTGACTGATTCATATCGCAAAATAAAAGATAAGGATTTTTTCGAAGGGGTTGAAGCAGCGTTTGCAGAACGATTTTATTTGCAAGATAGTATTCAGCCATTGGAAAATGATGATATATGGTACAATTTTTCGAGTATCATTATACCTTCTAAATATAAAAAAACAATTTTATCACAATTAGAATGTATTGGTATTGATGAGGCATACGTGTATCCCGAGGCTGAATATATTGCAAAACGTGTCAATAAGCATCAGCGTTGATAGTTTATTTAGCACAAAAGTACGATATATTAAAAGATTTATCAATTAATCTCTTTACTTTTTTGCTATTTTGTATTATATTAGATGTAGCGTTGTAAAAATAATTTGCGAAATCAGTAACATATTTCCAGTGTGAAATTTTGGAGGAAAATATATGAACTATCAAAGTACTAGAAATAAAAATATGAGCGTTTCGTCAGCTATGGCGATAAAGACAGGTATATCTCCCGACGGGGGCTTGTTTGTGCCGTCTGAAAATGTAAGTATATCACTTGAAGAGATTGAGAAAATCTCAACATACGAATACACACGCCTTGCATCGTATATACTAGGTAAATTTCTTACCGATTATACCGAGGATGAGCTAAATGACTGCGTAACAAATGCATATACTATAGAGAAATTTGAAACAGATACTATTGCGCCTGTATATAAGCTAAACGACAGTACATATATACTTGAACTTTGGCACGGACCTACTTGTGCGTTTAAAGATATGGCGCTTCAAATACTTCCGCATTTCCTTACAAAAGCAATCGAAAAAACAGGCGAGAAAAAGGAAATAGTTATCCTTGTTGCTACATCCGGTGACACTGGTAAAGCGGCGCTTGAAGGCTTTAAAAACGTAAAAGGCACAAAAATAGAGGTGTTCTACCCAAATAACGGTGTGTCTAAAATCCAGAGGCTGCAAATGGCTACACAGGAAGGCGACAACGTATGCGTTGTGGCTGTTAACGGCAACTTTGATGATGCACAAACAGGTGTTAAAAAGATATTTACAGACGAGGATTATATAAAAGAGCTTGATGGCAAGGGATATATGCTTTCTTCTGCAAACTCTATCAACTGGGGAAGACTTGTTCCGCAGATAGTTTACTATTTCTCGTCATATTGTAACCTTCTTAAAAATGGCGAAATAAAACTTGGTGACAAGATAAATATAGTTGTGCCTACAGGTAACTTTGGTAACATTCTTGCAGCATATTATGCTAAAACTATGGGACTTCCTGTGGCAAAGCTTATATGTGCGTCAAACAAAAATAACGTTCTTACCGATTTTATAAACACAGGTATCTACGATAAAAACAGAAAATTTGAAACAACAGTGTCTCCTTCTATGGATATACTTATTTCTAGTAACCTTGAAAGATTTTTGTTCCTTGTATCAGGTAGAAATGATGAGCTTGTAAAGGGTTATATGGAAAGCCTTAAAGTGGACGGCAAGTACGAGGTTACAGACGATATCAAGAAGATTATCACAGATACATTCTACGGTGGTTTCTGCTCTGATGACGAAACGCTTGCGACTATAAAATCTATTAAGGATAAATACGATTATCTTGTAGATACTCACACTGCTGTTGGATGTAATATATACGAGCAGTATGTGAAGAAAACAGGTGATAATACAAAGACAGTTATCGCATCTACTGCAAGTCCGTTTAAGTTTAACGAAAGCGTACTTACTGCGCTTGGATACAAGGATAAAATCGGCACAGCAGACGAATTTGAACTTTTAGATTGCCTGTCTGAAATCAGCTCTATGAGAGTGCCTAAATCACTTGGCGAGCTTAAAAATAAATTCGTAAGATTTAACTCTGTTTGCGAAAAAGAGGAAATGCAAAAAAGTACAAGCGAATTTTTAAATATTTAACAAAATAATCACGTGAAAACGTATGTTTTTGCGTGATTATTTTTCTTTATTTTCGTTGACGAATTATGCCAAATATGATAAAATAAAAGAGGTTATTTGCAACTGACGGAATAAAGTGGAGTGGATTGTCCCCGTAAGACCACATGGGAGCAAATAATAATAAATGTCGACCGTCTGGGCAGTCCTGTTTTTAGTGCATAGGACTGCCCATTTTTATTTGTAAAATGTGCGGTTTGGATATTGATTAAGTAAAAAACCGAAAGGATGAAAAATATATGAAAAAAGTTGCTATTATTATGGGCAGCGACAGCGATTTGCCTGTAGTGGAAAAAGCTATTTTAACACTTGAAAAATTTAATGTGCCACACACAGTTCACGTGTATTCTGCACACAGAACACCTGTAGAGGCTGCAGAGCTTGCAATGAATGCCCGTGAAAACGGCTACGGCGCACTTATCTGTGCAGCAGGTAAGGCAGCACATTTAGCAGGTGCTATCGCAGCGAGAACTACACTCCCTGTAATTGGTATCCCTGTAAAGTCATCAACACTCGACGGACTTGACGCGCTATTATCTACAGTGCAGATGCCCGGCGGTATCCCTGTGGCAACAGTTGCTATAGACGGCGCGGAAAACGCTGCGCTTTTAGCTATTCAGATGCTTGGTATCGAGGATAAAGAGCTTGTGGAAAAGCTTGATGCAGCAAGAAAGAGTGCTATGGAAACAGTTCTTGAGAAAAACAAAAAAATTGAAGAAAAATACAATAAATAATTTTACATTCTAGGAATAGGAGATTGGTTTATGGGAGGATTTTTTGGCGTAGTAAGTAAGCGCGATGCAGTAAATGACGTCTTTTTCGGAACAGATTATCATTCACATCTTGGTACGAAAAAAGGCGGTATGGCAGCAGTAAATAAAGAAGTAGGTTTGCAGCGCGATATACACAATATAAACAATTCGCCGTTTAGAACAAAGTTTGAAAATATATTCGATGAAATGGAAGGAAATTCGGTTATAGGTTGTATATCTGATTGTGACCCTCAGCCGCTACTCATCCATTCAAATCTCGGCGGATACGCTATCTGCTCGGTTGGTATTATCAATAATGAAGCCGATCTTGTAAACGAATACCTTGTTGATAAAAAAGGACATTTTCTCGCAAGAACGGGCGGCGGAATAAACGCTACAGAGCTAATCGCTGCACTTATAAATCAGAAAACAACGTTTGCAGAGGGTATTAAGTTTGCACAGGATAAGATAGAAGGTACTGCATCAATACTTATACTTCGCGATAATGGAAATATAATCGCGGCTAGGGATAAATACGGCAGACTTCCTATTCACATAGGAAAAGATGATGATGGATACTGCGTATCATTTGAGTCGTTCCCTTATCATAAGCTTGGCTATGCGGATGTAAGAGAGCTTGGACCGGGTGAAATAGTAGAGCTTACACCGGAGGAAATGACAGTTCTCGCACCTTCGAGAGATAAGATGCGAATATGCGCATTTTTGTGGACATATTACGGCTACCCTACATCTACTTATGAGGGTGTAAACGTAGAAACTATGAGGTACAAAAACGGCGAGATAATGGCTAAAATGGATAAAGAAAATGGTACTGCACAGGACCTTGACTACGTAGGCGGAGTTCCTGATTCGGGCACACCTCACGCAATAGGATATGCAAATGAGTGCGGAGTTCCTTTTGCAAGACCATTTATAAAATACACTCCAACCTGGGCAAGAAGCTTTACACCTTCAAGACAGTCGGAGAGAAATATGGTTGCAAAAATGAAGCAGATGCCGGTACCGGAGCTTATTAAGGATAAAAATCTTCTTTTTGTGGACGACTCTATAGTTCGTGGTACTCAGCTTAAGGAAACGGTTGATTTTCTATACGAAAACGGAGCAAAATCTGTTCATATGCGTTCGGCTTGTCCGCCTATAATGTACTCTTGTAAATACTTAAACTTCTCGTCGGCAAAAAGCGAAATGGAGCTTATTGCAAGACGTACCATTATGGAACTTGAGGGTGAGGAAGGTTTTAACCATATAGACGAATACAGCGACTCAAGAACAGAGCGCGGTAAAAACCTTAGAAAAACCATTTGTGATAAATTTAATTTTGCTTCTCTTGACTTTCAGTCAATAGAAGGTGCTATAAAAGCAATCGGCATAGATGAGTGCAAGCTTTGCACATATTGCTGGAACGGAAAAGAATAAGAGGGGAGAAAAATATTATGAATACTAAATCAAAATCAGATAGCTACGCAGCAGCGGGCGTTGATATTACTGCAGGTTATAGAGCAGTAGAGCTTATGAAACAGCACATCGCTAAAACTATGACATCGGGTGTTTGCTCAGACGTTGGAGGATTTGGCGGATTATTTGAGCTTGACTTAACAGGCATCGAAAAGCCTGTACTTGTGTCAGGTACAGACGGTGTTGGTACAAAACTTAAACTTGCGTTCCTTATGGACAAGCACGACACTGTAGGTATCGACTGTGTTGCTATGTGCGTGAACGATATTATCTGCGCAGGTGCAAAACCGCTATTCTTCCTAGACTACATAGCTTGCGGTAAAAATGTCCCTGAGAAGATTGCAGATATAGTAAAAGGCGTTTGTGAAGGCTGTGTTCAGTCGGGTGCGGCACTTATCGGCGGTGAAACTGCTGAAATGCCAGGTTTCTACCCAATTGATGAATACGACCTTGCAGGTTTCTCTGTAGGTGTGGTTGATAAATCAAAGATAATTGACAACAAGACAATGCGTGAGGGCGACGTTATAATCGCGCTTCCATCAAGTGGCGTTCATTCAAACGGATTTTCACTTGTAAGAAAAGTATTTGACGTTGAAAATGCAGATATCAAAACACCGGTTGCAGAGCTTGGCGGTAAATCAGTAGGCGAAACACTACTTACTCCTACAAAGATTTATGTAAAACCTGTACTTGCGCTTATGGAAGAGGTAAAGGTTAAAGGCATATCTCACATCACAGGCGGAGGTTTCTACGAGAATATTCCAAGAAGTATTCCAAAAGGCCTTGGTGCGAAGATTGAAAAGGCGTCTGTTAAAGTTCTTCCTATATTTGAACTTATCGCAAAGACAGGAAACATCTCTGAAAGAGATATGTTCAACACATTTAATATGGGTGTTGGTATGAGCATAGTTGTTGCAAAAGAAGATGCCGACAAAGCTCTTGAAATTCTAAAAGCAAACGGCGAAGATGCATATATCATCGGTGAAATCATCACATCTGACGAAAGCGTGACAATATGCTAAAGACTAAAATCGCAGTTTTAGTATCGGGCGGAGGCACAAACCTTCAGGCAATTATCGACTTCGCAAAGGCCGGAAAGCTAAATCACGGCGAGATAGCACTCGTTGTATCAAATAACGAAGGCGCTTATGCGCTCGAGCGTGCAAAAAGTAACGGCATTGAAACTTGCGTTATCACACGTAAAACACCTGAGGAAAGATTGGCTTTTGAAGATAAGCTTATGGCTCTTCTCGATGAAAAAGGCATTGAACTTATAATCCTTGCAGGCTTTATGTGTATCCTTTCGGAAAGGTTTACTAAAAAGTATGATAAACGCATCATAAACGTTCATCCGTCACTTATCCCGTCATTTTGCGGAACAGGGTTTTACGGACTTAAGGTGCATGAAGAAGCTCTTAAGTATGGCGTAAAGGTGACAGGTGCAACCGTTCACTTTGTAAATGAAATCCCCGACGGTGGCGAGATTATAATGCAAAAAGCCGTATATATAGAAGACGGCGACACACCTGAAATACTCCAAAAGAGAGTAATGGAGCAGGCTGAATGGATTATACTTCCTGAGGCGGTAGAGAAGGTATCGGAAAAAATTTCAAAGGAGAAATAAAAAATGAGTATTTATAAAATAGACAATATAGCATCACTTATAAAGGACAACTCATACGTGGGCAGAGGCATCATAATAGGTAAGAGCGCCGACGGCGAAAAGGCTGTAACTGCTTACTTTATAATGGGCAGAAGTGAAAACAGCCGAAACAGAATATTTGAGAAAAACGGCGACGAGGTTATAATATATCCGTTTGACGCATCAAAGGTAGAGGACCCATCACTTATTATCTATTCACCTGTAAGAGTGATAAATAATAACCTTATAGTTACAAACGGTGACCAGACAGATACAGTTTATGACTTTGTAAAAGACGGCAAGACTTTTGAGGAAGCACTTGAAACAAGATGCTTTGAGCCTGATGCACCAAACTACACACCTAGAATAAGCGGTATGCTTACATTTAAAGATAACGATTTCACATACAAAATGAGCATACTAAAAAGCGCAGATGAAAACGGAACCGAGTGTAACAGATACACATTCTCGTATAACCCTCTAGCAGGTCTTGGACACTTTATCCACACTTACAACTGCGACGGAAATCCTATTCCTACATTTACAGGCGAGCCTGAAAGAGTAGCTATTCCAAACGACATCGACGCATTTACAAATGAAATCTGGGAAAATCTAAACGAGCAAAATAAGATTTCACTTTATGTAAGATACATAGACCTTAAGACAGGTGCTTACGAGGATAGAATGATTAATAAAAACAAATAAAATCCGTTAGAAAGGTATGGAACTATTATGAAAGAATTTGAATTAAAATATGGTTGTAACCCTAACCAGAAACCAGCTAAAATCTTTATGCAGGACGGAAGTGAGCTTCCTATAGAAATCCTTTGCGGAAGACCTGGTTATATCAACTTCCTTGATGCATTCAACAGCTGGCAGCTTGTAAAAGAGGTTAAAGAAGCTACAGGAATGTGTGCTGCTACATCATTTAAACACGTTAGCCCTACATCTTGCGCAGTTGGTATAAAGATGGACGATAAGCTTAAAAAAGCTTGTTTTGTAGACGACGTAGAAGGCCTTGACGAGTCACCTCTAGCTACAGCTTATGCAAGAGCAAGAGGCACAGACAGAATGTCATCATTTGGTGACTGGATAGCACTTAGTGATGTGTGTGACGTTACAACTGCTAAGCTTATATCAAGAGAGGTTTCAGATGGTGTTATCGCTCCCGGATACGAGCCTGAAGCACTTGAAATCCTTAAAAAGAAGAAAAAAGGAAACTACAACATCGTAAAAATAGACGAAAACTATGTTCCAAACCCTATCGAAACAAAACAGGTTTACGGTATCAGCTTTGAGCAGGGCAGAAACGAGTTTGAGATAAACGAAGCGCTACTTTCTGATATCGTTACTGAAAATAAAAACATCCCTGATAGTGCAAAGAGAGATTTAATTATCGCACTTATTACACTTAAATACACTCAGTCAAATTCTGTATGTTTTGCAAAAGACGGACAGGCTATCGGCGTTGGCGCAGGTCAGCAGTCTAGAATTCACTGTACTCGTCTTGCAGGACAGAAGGCAGATAACTGGCATTTAAGACAGAGTGACAAGGTATTAAACCTTCCATTTTTAGACAGCGTGAAGCGTCCTGAAAGAGATAATGCTATAGATGTTTATATTTCAGAAGATTATGATGACGTATTAGCTGACGGCATATGGGAAACACTATTTAGCAAAAAACCAGAGCCGTTTACAAAGGAAGAAAAGAGAGCATACCTTGATACTATCACAGGTGTAAGCCTTGGCTCAGATGCATTCTTCCCATTCGGTGACAATATAGAGCGTGCCGCAAAGAGTGGTGTAAGCTATATCGCAGAGCCTGGCGGAAGCATACGCGATGACAATGTTATAGAAACTTGCAACAAAAAAGGCATCGCAATGGCATTTACAAAGATGAGATTATTCCATCACTAAAATATAATTTATGGTAAAAGAATAGAAAAGGAGAAATACAAATGAATTTTTTTAATCAGCTTGAAAGCTTTGACAAAGAAGTATTTGACGCGTGCAGCTTAGAGCTTAACAGACAGAGAAACAATATAGAGCTTATCGCATCTGAAAATATAGTTTCTGAGGCGGTACTACTTGCTGCAGGAAGCGTACTTACAAATAAATACGCAGAAGGATATCCTGGTAAAAGATATTACGGCGGATGCCAGTGCGTAGATATCGTAGAAGATATCGCAAGAGAACGTGCTAAAAAGCTATTTGGCGCAGAGCACGCAAACGTTCAGCCACACAGCGGTGCAAACGCAAACCTTGCAACTTTCTTTGCACTACTTGAGTGCGGTGACACAGTAATGGGTCTAAACCTTGCGCACGGCGGACATCTATCTCACGGCTCACCTGTAAACATTTCAGGTAAATATTTCAATATCGTTCCATACAGCGTTTCGGACGATACTGAAACACTTGACTATGAAGAAATGAGAAGAATAGCGCTTGAGTGCAAGCCTAAAATGATTATTTCAGGTGCAAGCGCATATTCAAGAACAATTGATTTTAAAAAGATAAGAGAAATCTGTGACGAAGTCGGTGCGTATATGATGGTTGACATCGCTCATATAGCAGGACTTGTTGCAGCAGGTCTTCACCCAAGCCCTGTTCCATACGCAGATGTAGTTACCACTACTACTCATAAAACTCTTCGTGGTCCACGTGGCGGTATGATACTTTGCAAAGAAAAATATGCAAAGCAGATAGATAAAGCAGTATTTCCTGGTACACAGGGCGGACCGCTAATGCACGTTATCGCTGCAAAAGCTGTTGCTCTTGGCGAAGCATTAAAACCTGAATTCAAAGATTATCAGGCACAGGTTGTAAAAAATGCCGCTAAACTTTCAGAAGCACTTGTAAACGAAGGCTTTAGAGTAGTATCGGGCAAAACAGACAACCACTTAATGCTTATTGACCTTCAGCCATTTGGCATTACAGGTAAGGAAATGGAAAAACGTCTTGATGAAGTTCATATCACAGTTAATAAAAATGCTATTCCAAACGACCCACAAAGTCCGTTTATCACAAGCGGTATTAGAATTGGTACTCCTGCGGTAACTTCAAGAGGCTTTAAGGAAGACGATATGCTGCTAATCGCAAAATGGATAAAGGATATCGCATCTGACTTTGAAGGAAACAAAGAAAGAGTTACAAAAGAGGTAGCAGACCTTCTTAAAAACTATCCAATATACTAATTTTTGGAGGCATTTTAGATGAAAATAATGGTAGTAGGTGGTGGCGGCAGAGAACACGCCATCATAAAAAAATTAAATAAAAGTCCAAAGGTCGAAAAGATTTACGCCCTTCCCGGCAACGGCGGTATGATGAATGATGCCGAGTGTGTAAACATCGGTGCGAAGGACATAGACGGTATTGTAAATTTTGCAAGCGAAAACAAAATTGATTTTGCAGTGGTAGCGCCCGACGATCCACTAGTTCTTGGATGTGTTGACGCGCTAAACAAAATCGGTATCCCTTGCTTTGGTCCTGATGCGAAAGCGGCTATCATCGAAGGCAGTAAGGTATTTTCAAAAGATTTAATGAAAAAATACAACATTCCTACTGCGGCTTACGAGGTGTTTTCAAATGCAGAAGATGCATTAAAATATCTTGATAATGCACCTATTCCAATCGTTGTAAAGGCAGACGGCCTTGCACTTGGTAAGGGCGTTATCATAGCGAATACACGTGACGAAGCAAAAGAAGCGGTTGCATCTATTATGGAAGACAAGATTTTCGGCGCAAGCGGAAATAACATCGTAATAGAAGAATTTCTAACAGGCCCAGAGGTATCTGTACTTGCATTTACCGACGGCGAAACACTTGTGCCAATGGTTTCATCTATGGACCACAAGCGCGCCAAAGATAACGACGAAGGACTAAACACAGGCGGTATGGGAACTATCGCGCCTAACCCTTATTATACGAAGGAAATAGAAAAGGTGTGTATGGAAACAATTTTTATTCCTACCATCGAGGCTATGAAAAAAGAGTGCAGAACGTTTAAGGGTTGTTTGTACTTTGGTCTTATGCTTACACCAAACGGTCCTAAGGTAATAGAGTATAACTGTCGTTTCGGCGACCCTGAAACACAGGTGGTTTTACCACTGCTTGAATCTGACCTACTAGATATAATGATTGCTACATCAAACGGCACTCTAAAAGACGTGGATGTAAAATTCTCTGATAAATCTGCTTGCTGCGTTATAATGGCGTCTGACGGTTACCCTTCAAAATATGATTTGGGCTTTGAAATCACTATGCCTGACGATGACAATATATACGTTGCGGGTGCTAAATACGAAAACGGCAAAATCTTAACCGCAGGCGGACGAGTGCTTGGTGTAACTGCCATTGGCGAAAACACAAAAGACGCTATAGACAAAGCGTACGCAAAGGTTAAAACAGTACACTTTGAAAACGCATATTACAGAAATGACATTGGGAAAAAAGCACTTATGGCGGAGGTAAAATAAATGGTATATAGAATATTTGTTGAAAAGAAAAAAGAGCTTGCCCACGAGGCAAAGGCACTTTTGGATGATGTTAAAAACCTTCTTCAAATAGAAGGGGTATCTGATATCAGAGTGTTAAACAGATACGACGTTGAAAACATCGAAAAAGACCTTTTTGAAAATGTAAAACACACTGTATTTTCAGAGCCACAGCTTGATATCGTCACAGACGAGCTTGATACAGATGCTGATATAGTGTTTGCTACCGAGTTTTTACCTGGTCAGTTTGACCAGAGAGCAGACTCTGCAGCGCAGTGTATACAGATTATCTCTCAGGGCGACAGACCAATAGTTAAGACTGCAAAGGTTTACCTTATCTATGGTAAGATTACAGATGCAGAGCTTAACCAGATTAAAAAATACGTTATCAACCCTGTAGAATCAAGAGAAGCATCTCTTGAAAAGTTTGATACACTTAAGGTTAACTACGATATCCCTACAAGTGTAAAGACACTTGATGGTTTTTGTGCTCTTGATAAAGCAGGTCTTGAAAAGTTTATAGCAGACAATGGTCTTGCTATGGATATAGACGATATTATGTTCTGTCAGAAGTATTTCATCACAGAAAAACGTGATCCTACTATCACAGAAATCAAGATGATAGATACATACTGGTCGGACCACTGCAGACATACTACATTCTCAACTAATATCGATAATGTTACTTTCGAGGACGAGCTACTACAAAAAGCTTACGATGAATACATAAAGACAAGAGATGAACTAGGCGTTACAAAGCCTGTTACTCTTATGAATATCGCAACTATTGCGGTTAAATATCTTAAGAAACACGGAAAGCTTGAAAAATTAGATGAGTCAGAAGAGATAAATGCCTGCACAGTTAAGATTGATGTAGACATCGAAGGTGAAACTGAAAAGTGGTTATTACTATTCAAAAATGAAACTCATAACCATCCAACAGAAATCGAGCCATTTGGCGGTGCGGCTACTTGTATAGGTGGCGCTATCCGTGACCCGCTATCAGGCAGAAGCTATGTATACTCTGCTATGCGTGTTACAGGTGCGGCTAACCCTCTAAAACCGGTTAGCGAAACTATGGAAGGAAAGCTTCCGCAGAGAAAAATCGTTACTACTGCTGCAAACGGCTATAGCTCATATGGTAACCAGATAGGACTTGCAACTGGCTTGGTAGACGAAATCTACCACGACGGATACGTGGCAAAACGTATGGAAATAGGTGCGGTTGTAGGTGCAGCTCCGCAGAAAAACGTTAGACGTGAAAGACCTCAGGACGGAGATATCATAATCCTTCTTGGCGGAAGAACAGGACGTGACGGCTGCGGCGGTGCTACAGGCTCTTCAAAATCGCATACCCTTGAATCACTTGAAAGCTGCGGCGCAGAGGTACAGAAGGGTAATGCTCCTGAAGAGAGAAAACTACAGAGATTATTCAGAAACGAGGAAGCATCACTTTTAATTAAGCGTTGTAATGACTTTGGCGCAGGCGGTGTGTCTGTTGCTATAGGTGAGCTTGCTGACGGTATAGAGGTTGACCTTAATAAAGTTCCGAAGAAGTATGACGGCCTTGACGGCACAGAGCTTGCTATCAGTGAATCGCAGGAAAGAATGGCAGTTGTAGTAGAAGCTGATAAGGCTGACAGATTTATAGAGCTTGCAAATGCTGAAAACCTTGAGGCTACTATCGTTGCAAAGGTTACTGAAAATCCAAGACTAGTTCTTAAATGGAACGGCGTTACTATAGTTGATATTTCCAGAGAGTTCTTAAATTCAAATGGTGCGGAAAAACACATCGACATTATCGCAAGCGCACCAAAGAATATTGATAAAGAAATACCTTCTGATTTTGAAAAAGGCTATGTTGCCCTTGCAGATGACTTAAACGTTTGTTCGAAACGTGGTCTTTCTGAAAGATTTGACTCAACTATCGGTGCAAACACAGTTCTAATGCCATTTGGCGGTAAGAATCAGCTTACACCTATACAGGCAATGGTAAACAAGGTTGCCGTAGAAAAAAGACATACAAACACTTGCTCGATAATGTCATACGGCTACAATCCGTTCATATCTGAAAACAGCCCATACCACGGAGCGTATATGGCGGTCGTTGAATCAGTATCAAAGCTTATCGCTACAGGTGCTAAGTTTGAAGATGTATATCTAACATTCCAGGAATACTTTGAAAAACCTTTAAAAGACGGCAGAAGATGGGGAAAACCACTATCTGCACTTCTAGGTGCATTTATGGCGCAGAAGGATTTGGAAATCGGTTCTATCGGCGGTAAGGACTCTATGAGCGGTAGCTTTGAGGATATAGACGTTCCTCCAACTCTAGTTTCATTTGCAGTAACTACCGAAAATGTTGATAGTATCATTTCACCTGAATTTAAGGCTAAAGGCCACAAAGTAGTATTTGTTAAGCCTGAATATACAGCTGACGGACTTCCTTATGCTAAATCTCTAAAAGAGGTTTACGCACTTGTTCATAAGCTTATAGCTGAAGGCAAAGCAGTTTCAGCATACACACCAACTTATGGCGGTATAGCAGAAGCGGTTCTTAAAATGGCTATCGGTAACGGCATCGGCTTTGAGTATGATGCAAACGTATCGATGGAAGATATATTCGGCTACAACTACGGCGGTTTTGTGCTTGAACTTACAAATGACGAAAGCGTTGGTATCACTCTTGGTTACACTACCGATAAGAAGGTAATTTCTTATAACGGCAAGGAAATCTCGCTAGATGACCTTCTTGGCACTTATGAAGGTAAGCTTGAGAGCATTTACCATTGTAATATCGAAACCGAAAAGAAGGATATCCCTGCATTTTCATATGACGGCGAAAAGGCTAAGGCGCCAAAAATTGGCATAGCTAGACCGAAGGTGCTTATCCCTGTATTCCCAGGTACAAACTGCGAATATGACACAGAAAAAGCACTTCTTACTGCAGGTGCTGACCCTGAAATATTTGTTATAAATAACCTTACTGCAAAAGGCATCTCGGATAGCGTAGAAGCGTTTGCAGATAAGCTAAACAGCTCGCAGATAGTGTTCATCCCTGGCGGATTCTCCGGCGGTGACGAGCCAGACGGTTCGGGTAAGTTTATCACAGCATTCTTTAGAAACGGCGCTATTAAGGAAGCGGTTAACAACCTTCTTAAAAATCGCGACGGTCTAATGTGCGGTATCTGTAATGGTTTTCAGGCACTTATTAAGCTTGGCCTTGTACCTTACGGCGAGATTATAGATACAACTGAAAATGACCCTACACTTACATTTAACACTATCTCACGCCATCAGTCGCGTCTTGTTAGAACAAGAATTGCATCTAATAAATCACCTTGGCTATCTAAAACAAATGTAGGAGATATCTATACAGTGCCTATTTCGCATGGTGAGGGTAGATTTATCGCAGATACTGCTTTAATTGAAAAGCTAGCTAAGAACGGACAGGTTATCACACAGTATGTTGACCTTGACGGAAATCCTACATCAGACGTAAGATTTAACCCTAACAATTCCGACTTTGCTATTGAAGGTATCACATCTCCTGACGGCAGAGTTCTAGGTAAGATGGGACACTCTGAGAGAATAGGCTACGGACTTTACAAAAACGTTGAAGGAAATTACAATATGGGTCTGTTTGAAAGCGCAGTAGAGTATTTTAAATAATACTAAATACAAGGCGTATTCACATAGGGATAAAATTGTCCAAAATACATTGTTTTGGCGCATTACATCGCCAAAATTATTTGAAATCCGACAGGATGTCTGCATAATTTTGTCTTGTCCTGCATCCAAAACAAAAGAATTTTGGATGCAAAGCAGTTTTGAATGTTAGATTTTCATATTTAGACAAAGAACGACAAAGAACAAAAAGTCCACAATACTGACGTATTGTGGTCTTTTTTGATGCAGTATAAATTGAAAATATAGTTTTAAAACCAATTTAATCCCTATGTGAATACGCCTCAACCCCTTCGCATAAGATAAATGCGGAGGGATTTTTATGTTTATTGTTACTGAGAAATCAAATATAGTGTTTGTGCTTTTGACATTTATGTTTACCATAATGACGTTTGGCATCATAAATAATACATCTGTTGAAACGTCAGGAGTGCCAAGTGCAAATAAAGTTGTCGTTATCGACGCAGGTCATGGCTCACCCGACGGAGGCGCAGTAGGTATAAACGGAAGTGTTGAAAAGGATATAAACCTTGCTATTGCCAAAAAAGTGCAATCGCATTTAGAGGAAAGCGGATGCATAGTCGTAATGACACGTGCGGACGATAACGCTGTTGTAGATAACCTTGACGAAAAGATACGAAATATAAAACGCGCAGATTTAAAAAACCGCCGTGATATGCGAGATAGCTCGTCTGCCGATGCGTTTGTAAGCATACATATGAATAAATTCCCCGACTCATCGCTTACAGGAGCACAGGTGTTTTACGCAGGAAAAACCGACGAATCAAAAGGCCTTGGCGAGAAAATTCAATCAGAGCTTATTACTATAGCTGACCCAAAAAATCATCGAGTCGCAAAAAAAGCCGATAAATCAATATTTATCCTTAAAGACTCTGATGTGCCGTCAGTGATAGTTGAGTGTGGTTTTTTGTCAAATGCCAAGGAAGAAGCACTTTTAAATGATAATACATATCAGGAAAAAATCGCGTGGGGAATATATTCGGGGATTCAAAAATATTTCGAAGAAAATGCATCATAAATATATTGCTTGTTTTTTATAATATTTTGCTGTTTTTTTCTTTTTACATTGACTTTTAGCAGCTTGTAATGTATATTTAATAAAAAGGATAAAGGGAAAGAATATGATTTACTATATAATCCTCGTGTGGAACATATTTACTATGCTTCTGTACGGGATAGATAAATTAAGAGCTAGAAAACACAAATGGCGTATAAGCGAAACGGCTTTAATCGTTCCAGCATTTTTGCTAGGAGGCACGGGTGCTATTCTTGGTATGGTTTTATTTAATCATAAAACCTCTAAAATGAAATTCAGATTACTTGTACCGATTGCTTTTGTGCTTAACATTACACTTTTTGTCTACGCTTATAATTACAATACATAAAAGGGGAAAAACTATGAAAGTCAATTTTGTCGGAAACATTGAAGAAATTTTTGAGGGTGCAAATATTCTTGCTAAAAGACTAGGACTAGATATAGCAAATGGCGGTGTCGAGATTACTGTTACCAAATGCGAAGGCGACCTTGAGGTTGGATTTGATGGTAAAAAAGCTTATATTACATATGACAAAAAGATACATTTCTTCCGAGGACTTGGACTTCTTGTGCCAAAAATGAAAAACGGTGAGAATTTTACAAAAACAGAAAAACCTTACTTTGATAGAAATGGTGCTATGATAGACGCATCAAGAAACGCTGTTATGACAGTTCGTGGCATAAAGGAATATATCGAGATGTCAGCTGTAATGGGTCTAAACCTTCTTATGATGTACACCGAGGACACCTTTGAAGTACCTGAATACAAATACTTTGGTTACCAGAGAGGCAGATACACAGTAGAGGAGCTTTCTGAGTGCGACAAGTATGCTGATATTTTTGGTATAGAGATGATACCGTGCATACAGACACTTGCTCATTTTGAGAGATTTATACAGTGGAAGGAAGGAGCAGATATATCAGACAACAACTATATACTTATGGTTGATGATGATGAAACATATAAATGTTTAGAATGTGTGCTAAAGGCTGCTACGAAGCCATATAAGACAAATAAAATTCACATTGGTATGGACGAGGCATGGGAGCTTGGCAGGGGCAAATACCTTGATAAAAATGGCTATGTTCCTACAAGTGAAATATTAAGCAGACATATGGCAAAGCTTATGCCTATTATAGACAAGCTTGGTCTTGAGCCTATGGCGTGGTCGGATACATATTTTAGAGCTGTTACAAACTCTCATAGAGGTTATGAGCTTGACGCAGTGTTTACCGAAGAATATATAAACTCTATCCCTGAAAATATGGGTATGGTTTACTGGGATTACTATGAAGAAGATAAAGCGTGGTATGACGGAATATTTAAAAAACATTTTGAACTAAAACGCGATGTGTGGTTTGCAGGTGGTTCATGGGTATGGGGCGGTATGGTTCCAAACTATGCAAAAACTTACAGAACAACGGTTTCTGCACTCAAATCTGCAAGGGAAAATGGTGTAAAAAATGTGTTTGCTACTATGTGGGGCGATGACGGTCAGATGACAAATGTATACTGTGGATTACTGGGCGTTCAGCTATTTGCGGAAATGGGATACGGTAACGATGCAGACCAGAATTATATTAATGAAAGATTTTTTGAGTGCACAGGCGGAAATGGCGAGCTGTTTGAACTTTTAGATGCATTTGACGCGCTTGGTGATACTTCAAAGGCACCTAGCAGAAAACCGGGGAACCCTTCAACTTGGCTTTTATTCCAGGATGCTATGCTTGGACTTCTTGATATGGAAATCGAAAGAGATGACCTTGACGATTACTTTGCAAATATCAAGCTTACATACAAAAATGCTATGGGCAAGGAAGTTAAATTTAACGAAATTTACACATATGCCTATAACCTTGCAAGCGTACTTGAATTAAAAGCACTTCTTGGCAAGGATATCAAAAAAGCGTATGACGAAGGGGATAAGAAATCACTTTCGTATATCGCGAAAAAAATTATCCCTGAGCTTGTAAAACGTGTAAGAAGCCTTAATGATGCTCACAAAGTGCTTTGGATGTCAAATTCCAAAGTGTTCGGCTATGAGGTTATGGAGTCGAAATACGGTATGCTTTTATCTCGTCTTGAAGGTGCGGGCGAAAGAATTTCTGCGTATGTAAAAGGCGAAGTATCAGAGCTTGAAGAAGTTAAAACCGAAAGACTTTTGTATAAGCATAAATCTAACCGTGGCGGCGGATTTAACACAAGACTTGTACCTGTTCTAAAATATGTAACAACAGGCCAAAATACATTTGGTATGTAACAATATTATTACAAAGGTTGACTTATTGTGTATGGTGTGTTATAATGTGTGCATACAATGAAGAAAGAGGAAAGAATTCTAAAATGGAATCAGAAGACGGCGATAGTAACACACAGGTTAATATTTGTATAGTATATAGGGCATACTTGCGAATCTATTATATGATGCGCAAGCGTGCCTTTTTGTGCTTTAAAAAAGTAATAATCTGATATTAATTGGCAGTAAAAAAACGTTAATAATATTAAATTAATAATATTAAAAGTATATACAAAAAGGAGATAGATAATTTAAAATGGACACGATGCAATCAGTGATTGTGATGGTAATACTTGTACTTATGTCGGCGTATTTTTCGGCAACCGAAACTGCGTTTTCATCACTAAATAAGACAAGACTTAAGACGATGATTGAAAAAGGAAATAAAAGAGCAGAGCTTGCGCTTTCTCTTGCGGAAAACTACGATAAGCTTATTTCTTCAATACTTGTTGGTAACAATATAGTTAATATAGCTGTAGCTTCTATCGGTACAGTTTTGTTTGTTAAACTATACGGAGATATCGGTGCAACTCTTTCTACACTTGTTGTTACATTATCAGTGCTTATATTCGGTGAGATTTCACCTAAAACAATAGCAAAAAATTCACCTGAGAAGTTTGCGATGTTTTCATCGCCGATTATAAGGATATTCATATGGATATTTACGCCTGTAAACTTTGTGTTGTCGGGATTGCCCAAATTAATAACAAAAATTCTCAAGATTGAAGATGACGGAAAGATGTCATCAGAAGAGCTTTTAATGCTTGTTGAAGAAGTTCAGCAGGATGGAAGTATCGACGATGATGAGGGTGATTTAATCAAAAACGCTATTGAGTTTACCGAGTCAGACGCAGAAGAGATACTTACTCACAGAGTAGACATTGAGGCGGTGCCTGTTACTGCAGATAAGCAGGAAATAGCAGATAAGTTTTTTGAAACACGTTTTTCAAGACTTTTGGTATATGAAGAAAACATCGATAACATCGTAGGTGTTATTCACCTAAAAGATTTTTATAATGAAAATGGTATTACCGATAAGGCAATTACCGAAATAATGACTAAACCTGTATTTATACAGAAAAATGAAAAGCTTAATGACCTACTTAAAATCCTTCAGAAAAACAAGTCGCACATCGCGGTTGTTATAGACGAGTATGGCGGAACACTTGGTATAGTTACTATGGAGGATATATTAGAGGAGCTAGTCGGCGAGATTTGGGACGAACACGATGAGGTTGTTGAAATTTTCAAGCAGACAGGCGAGAACACTTACCTTGTAGACTGCTCTGAAAATATGGACGAATTTTATGAGTTCTTTGACATCGAGGAGGACGAGGAAGCAGAAAGTGTATCGGTAGGCGGTTGGGTAATGGAACAGCTTGGTAAGATTGCTGAGATAGGCGATACGTTTGAGTATGAAAACTTAAATATCAAGATTACCGAAATTGATTCTCACAGAGTAATGCAGATAGAAGTAACTGTAAACGAAAAACAAACCGAAGAGGAAGAAGAATAAAATATTGAAAAAACAAAAACGCTGAATTTTTCATTCAGCGTTTTTGTTTTGTAAATACGTAGGGAAGGGGCTTGCTCCTTCCGTAACTGCCAAAACAAGTATCATTTTTCTTTTGTGTTGATAAGCCTTACTATCACAGGACTAAGTACAAGGTTTACTGCAAGCTCAACTAAGAAGTTTACACCAACTAATCCAAATATCATATATTCTGCTACTGCCTGACTTCCTGCCCACTCGGTCACGGTTGGCATAAAGAATGCAAAACAACCAAGTAAAAATACCCCTGTGTTTATAATTGGACAAATTATTGCCGCTGCGCCAACAGCCGCGTATTTGTTTTTTCCTTTAACAAGGTCATATACACACGCTGCTACTAGTCCACATAGTGTACCCTTTAAAAGTACAGTAATGATTGTTCCCGGTACATTTACTGCTAAAAATGCAGCCGCGTCACCGCTTAAAAGTACCACCACGCCAAACACAAAACCAAGCCATGCACCTATTTTTTTACCGCAGGTAGCCGCACCTATTACGATAGGTACAAGCACGAGTGATATGGAGAACATACCGAGCTTTATAAATGCTCCCATAAACTGAAGCACTATAACAAGCGCAGTCAGTATCGCTCCAAGTACCATTGTTTTGGTTGACATCTGTTTGTTTGTCATAAAAAATTCCTCCTTGCTGTCGTTCGATATAAGCATAAATTACTCATATCAGATACAACGCATAAATTTTTTATATTAACTTTCACTTGGAAAGTAATATATTTAATTGTTTTTCTTATAAAGAATATTGAGTCCTTTTAACACTAAATCCGCATCAATAGTGATATTGTGCTTGCAGTGAGGGATAATGCTTTCAGAGAGTCCGCCTGTAGCATATACCTTGAAATCCTCGCCAATTTCATCTATATATCTGTCAAGCATACCATCAATAAGACTTGCATTTCCATATACCACACCCGATAGCATACAGTCGACTGTGTTTTTGCCTATAACCGACTTTGGTGCTTCAAGGCTTATCTGCGGAAGTTGTGCGGTACCGCTTGCAAGTGCCTTTAAACCAATATTTACACCAGGGATAATAGATGCACCCGAAAATGCGCCTTCTTTATCCATTAACATTATCTTTGTAGCAGTACCCATATCTATTATTATTGAAGGACTGCCGTATATATAATGCGCCGCAACGCAAGCGCATATAAGGTCAGCGCCTACGCTTGCAGGGTTGTCGCAGTGGATTTTAATTCCTGTCTTTATACCAGGTCCCACCATTATAGGGTCAACGCCGTATATCAGCTTAATAGCCTTTTTCATAACTGTGTTAAGTGGCGGTACAACTGATGAAATTATTACACCTTGAACGTTTGATTTGTCTACGTTGTAAAACGCAAGTACGTTTCGTATCTTTCCTGCGTATTCGTCCTCCGTTTCGGTAACATTGGTAGCAATACGTGATACAAATGTAAGCTCATCGTTTAAAAAACCACCGATTACAATATTCGTATTTCCAATATCTATAGCAAGTATCATTAGATTTCTCACCTCTGTAATTTTTCCGCTATAAGTATATCACTAAATAATTGGGATTTCAACTATTTTTTTAGCGGACCAAAGCCTGCAAGCTCAACTACATACTGTCCTGCTTCCGTAAGCATAAACTCTGCCATCTTTCGCGCAGGTGAGCCTTCAGGTTCGTTTTTTCTAAGCACAATATATGTGTTGTTTGAAAGTGGATACGAGCCATCGGCTATGGTATCATCATTTGGTGCAACACCATCTATTGCAAGAAGCTTTAACAGAGTATTGGTATCGTAAAATAAATCCATATTGTTAAAGTAGTAATATATGCTGTAGCCAAGACCATATCCTACAGGGTCATCGGTCTTTGCGCCCATTACATCGGTAAGCACGTTTGCCATAGCTACAGATGTGCTTTCCGTGCGGATAGTTTCGTGTATTTCGTTTCCGTTTAAGAAATGCTTTTCCATCTGTGCGTGGCTTCCCGAATCGTTGTTTCTGCAGTAAGGGTATAAAAGCGCATCAGGCCCGCCAAGCTCATTCCAGTTTGA
The DNA here is from genome assembly GCA_045540815.1 of Clostridia bacterium. Taxonomy (GTDB): domain Bacteria; phylum Bacillota; class Clostridia; order UMGS1810; family UMGS1810; genus JAZQHR01. The sequence goes on from JAZQHY010000019.1 coordinate 24,536, forward strand.
GTAAGCATTGTTTACATATATGTTTGAAATTTGCTCCTTTGTAAGCCCTTCTATAGAGTTGTCAGCATTTGTAAAGAATATCATAGCATCATAAGCTATAGGGATAAGCTCAAGTTCCACACCTTTTTCCTCTGCCATTTTTAGAATGTCACTTGCAGGATAAACAGACGCAAACATCATATCTATCTCACCATTTATAAGCCTCTGGTAGCTTACGTGGCTCTTTGAATGTGCTTCGGGTCTGTCAGGGTGTCTGTAACCATTTGCAAAAAGCTGACTGTACAGATTTTGTGTAAACGGATAAGTAGATGTAGAGCCGTCTATTATCGGCATTTGTTTGTCAAAGCCATACTTAATTGCATTCTGCGACGGGTACACCTGATAATTTTCGCAAACTCTGTACAGCATATTTGCTATGTCGTAGCGAGTAGCTACCTTGTTTGGTGAAAGATTGTATAACACGCCATCACTTGTTTCTATACCAAGCTCATCTGCGAAAATTGTATCAAATACATTGTAAGTATCAAGTGCATCATATGCGCTAAGCGCCCAACCTTCAACCTTATCTACATCATAAAAGTTAAGCGAACTTCTTATTTGCTCGGTAGTAGCAGACACGTTTTCTTTTCCAAACCCTGCTATCCATATAGCACGTGCTACCATTACAGTAGCTTCGGCGCGTGTAACTACGCGTTTTGGCGAAAACTTAGTTTCGCTTACGCCTTTTACAAGTCCGTATTTGTAAGCGGCATTTATAACGCCTGCATACCACTCATCTTCCTTAACGTCTGTAAATGGTGTTTTTGTATCAGATGTATCTATGCCAAGGGTTCTCATTACCATAGCCGCAGCTTCTGCGCGTGTAAGGTTGGACAAAGGATTTGCATATCCTTCGTGGTTACCTTGTATTACTCCGCGTTCGCCCATTTTTTCCATAGTATAAAATTCAAAAGAATCATCATCGTCAGGAAAAGAAACTTCGTCTGCAATATATACTTCTATTTCTCTGCCTTCGTTTTCCTTTGGAATACTAACCCACACATATCCGTCGTAGTAGTCGGAAAGTGCGATAGGGGTTTTATTATCTGCATACCTTGCCATTATTCTCGAATAGCTTTGATAATCGGTTGCAAAAAGCTCTTCGCCTTCGGGATAAGCTATACTTACTTTAATAAACTCGGTGTTTTCTTCGGCGTACACATATGTGCTAAACGGCAATATTAAAAGCACCGCCAGAATGATTGATATAAGTTTTTTTGTCATATAAACCCCTCCTTTAAATCCCTCCACCACCTTCGGTGGTCCCTCTCCTTTTAGACAAGGGAGGCTACAAGGATTTTCTTACTTTTATTATATATTACATAAACATCTTCCGTCAACAAATTTATTGCAAAAAGGGGTTGACTTTATCACTTTAGTGTGCTAATATAGTAAAGTACAAAACGGAAGGTGATAAATTATGATACATTCAAAAGAAACCGATAAATTATTTGAGGCAATACTTAGCCTTGAAAATACAGATGAGTGCTATAAATTCTTTGAGGATATATGCACAGTAAAGGAGCTACTTGATATTTCGCAAAGGCTTGATGTAGCAGGGATGCTAAAGAAAGGTAAGAGTTATCAGGAAGTATCAAAGCTTACAGGAGCAAGTACGGCTACCATTAGCCGTGTTAATAAATGCCTTTTATATGGCAGCGGGGGATATTCACTTATACTGGAGAAAATGGAGGCAAAGTAAATGGAAAGATTTGATGTACTTAAAAATGATGAAAAAGTAATTTTAAAGCTTCGTACTATTTATCGTAAATATGGCTACAGCCAGTATAGAATGAGCAAGTTTGAAGAGTACGATTTGTACGTTAGAAATAAAAAATTCTTAGTGTCGGATAACATTATTACTTTTACCGATACCGACGGAAAGCTTATGGCACTTAAGCCTGACGTAACGCTTTCTATTATTAAAAACAGCGCTGATGAGGAAAATACCACTCAAAAGGTGTATTACAACGAAAACGTGTACAGAGTTTCAAAGGGTACGAATTCGTTTAAGGAGATAATGCAGACAGGTCTTGAGTGTATTGGAAATATTGACGATTACAGCATTTACGAGGTTATAATGCTGGCTGCAAAAAGTTTAGAGAGTATATCGGATGATTTTGTTCTGGATATTTCACATCTTGGCATTATATCAGAAGCAATTGACAAAATGAATATAACCGAAAAGGGCAGAAAAGAGATACTTAAATGCATCGGTCAGAAAAATGCTCACGGAATAAATGAAGTGTGTGTGCGCGAGGGCGCAGACGGTGAGATGCTTGAAAAACTAGTTTCTACTTACGGAAGTCCCAAAAAGGTTATAAATGTGCTAAATTCAATTAAAAACAGGGATAATTTAAAAAGTATTGAAAGTCTGGAAAAAATTATAACTGCACTTGAAAATAGCGGTTTTAAAGGTAAAATCAATATTGATTTTTCGGTTATAAGCGATACAAATTATTATAATGGTTTTGTGTTTAAGGGATATGTAAAAGGTATAGCATCAAGCGTACTTACAGGCGGTCAGTATGACAATTTAATGCAGAAGATGGGTAGAAAATCAGGTGCAATTGGATTTGCGGTTTACCTTGATATGCTCGAACGTCTTGGCACAAATGAAAAAGCTTATGACGTTGACGCGGTAATACTTTACGATGATAACTCTGACCTTGACACTCTAAACGACGCAGTAAGACGTATTACATCAAACGGCAAAACAGTAAAGGTGTTAAACGGTAATCCGCAAGGCATCAGATACAAACAGCTTTTAAGACTAAAGGAAAGAGGGGTAGAAATCATTGAAAACAATGCTTAATATAGCACTTCCAAAGGGCAGACTAGGTGAAAAGGTATATGCAATGTTTGAAAAAGCAGGTTTCGAGTGCCCTTCTATAAAGGAAAATAACAGAAAACTAATATTTGAAAATGAAGAAAAAGGCGTAAGATATTTCTGGGTAAAGCCTTCTGACGTATCAATATATGTAGAGCGTGGCGCGGCAGATATCGGTGTGGCAGGTAAGGATATACTTTTAGAATACAAACCTGATATATTTGAGCTTTTAGACCTTGATATTGGAAAATGCCGTATGGCAGTTGCAGCGAAGAAGGAGTTTAAAGACGATATGCAAAAAACCCTCCGTGTAGCAACAAAATTTTCAAACATTACCAAAAACTATTATGCATCAAAGGGCAGAGATATAGATATTATCCACCTAAACGGTTCAATTGAGATTGCGCCAATACTTGGACTTTCCGACGTAATAGTAGATATTGTTGAAACAGGTACTACTCTAAAGGAAAATGACCTTGAAGTAAAAGAGGAAATAGTACCTATCAGCGCAAGACTTATTGCCAACAAATCGAGTTTTCGTTTTAAATCGGGCGAGATTGAAAAGATACTTAGTGAAATGAAAAAGCAGATGGAGGACAAATAATGATAAAGATACTTAAATACGGCGAGGTTTCTGCCGAAGAAGTTTTTTCACGCGTTACTCCCGAGGTGAATGTTGAGGAGATAGTATCGGATATTATAGCCGATGTGCGAAAAAACGGCGACAGCGCACTTTATAAATACTGCGAAAAGTTTGACAAAGCAAAGCTTTCAAGTCTACTTGTTACAAAGGAAGAGATAGACGAGGCACTTTCGAAAGTTGAGCCTGAATTTTTGGAGATACTTAAAAAAGCAAGTGCGAATATAAGAAAATTTCACGAAAAACAGGTAAGAACAAGCTTTATTATAAACGATGAAAATGGCATTGTGACAGGGCAGAAGGTTATCCCTGTAGACAGAGCAGGTCTTTACGTTCCTGGAGGTACTGCGGCTTATCCGTCAACTGTACTTATGGACGCTATCCCAGCTAAAATCGCAGGCTGCAGGGAGGTAGTTATAACAACACCGCCTTTGGCAGACGGAAAAATTAATCCTGTAATCCTTGCTGCAGCAGCTGTTGCAGGTGTAGATAAAATAGTAAAAGTAGGCGGCGCACAGGCAATCGCTGCACTAGCTTATGGAACTGAGAGCGTACCAAAGGTTGACAAGATAGTAGGCCCCGGTAACGCATTTGTTGCCGAGGCAAAAAAACAGGTTTACGGCATTGTGTCTATAGATATGATAGCAGGACCTAGCGAGATACTTATAGTTGCGGATAGTACCTCAAATCCAAAACATCTTGCGGCAGATCTTTTATCACAAGCAGAACACGATAAGCTTGCAAGCGCAGTACTTGTATGCGATAGCGAAAAACTTGCAAATGATGTATCGGCAGAGCTTGAAAAACAAATACCTCAACTCGAGAGAGCAGAGATAGCAAGAGCATCTATCGACAATAACGGTAAAATCATCGTTGCAGACGATTTAAATAAAGCTATAGAAATATCAAATGAGATTGCGCCTGAACATTTAGAACTTTGTGTGGACAATCCGTTTGACTACCTTGATGCTATCCGTCACGCAGGCTCGATATTTATGGGTAAAAATTGCCCTGAAGCGCTTGGCGATTATTTTGCAGGACCAAACCACACACTTCCTACAAGCGGTACTGCAAAATTTTCAAGCCCATTATCAGTAGACGATTTTGTAAAGAAAACGCAGTACACATACTACACAAAGGACGCGCTTTCAAGAGTTGCGCGTGACGTAGAGTATTTTGCAAAAAAAGAAGGACTTACCGCACACGCAAAAAGTGCAGTAATAAGAATAGAGGAATAAAAATGAGTAAATTTTTTTCAGATAAATACAAAACTCTCGTTCCGTATACACCTGGTGAACAGCCAAAGGACCTTAAGTATATTAAGTTAAATACAAACGAGTCACCGTTTCCACCATCTAAAAAGGCTATAAAGTACGCAGGAAAAGCGGCAAAGATGCTAAACCTTTATCCTGACCCCGAGTGCAGAGAGCTAAATAAGATTTTGGCAGAAATACTTGGTGTAGAGCCTGACGAGGTGCTTGTAACAAACGGCTCGGACGAGATACTTAACTTTGCATTTATGGCATTTTGCGACGATGCACATCCTGCCGTGTTTCCAAATATCACATACGGATTTTACTCGGTGTTTGCCAAGATAAATAACATTCCATACGAGGAAATACCATTAAAGGACGATTTTACTATAGATGTAAATGACTATATCGGCATAAATAAAAATATTTTTATTGCCAATCCTAATGCGCCAACAGGCATAGCGCTATCACTTTCTGATGTTGAGAAGATAGTAAGTTCAAACCCCGACAATATCGTTGTTATAGACGAGGCGTATGTTGATTTTGGAAATGATAGCGCAGTAAGTCTTACTAAAAAGTACGATAACCTACTTGTAACGCAAACATTTTCAAAATCGCGTTCAATGGCAGGCGCACGTCTTGGATTTGGAGTAGCGAATAGGGAGCTTATAGCCGACCTTAACACTATAAAATACTCTACCAATCCGTACAACATAAATAAAATGACTATGGCGGCAGGGATAGGTGTGCTGGAGGACGAAGCATACACACGCAAAAACTGTGAGAAAATTATAAAAGCAAGAGAATATACAGTAGCAGAACTTACTAAACTCGGCTTTACAATGACAAATTCCACTACCAATTTTATATTTGCAAAGCACGATAAGATTGACGGCAAAAAGCTATACTTAAAGCTTAAGGAAAAAGGCATGCTTGTAAGGCATTTTGACAAATCAGAAATTTGTATGTATAATCGTATAACGATAGGAACTTTTTCTCAGATGAAAAAGCTTATAGACACTATTAAAGCAATACTGGAGGAAGAAAAATGAGAGTTTCCGAAATGAATAGAAAAACTGCTGAAACAGATATCTGGCTAAAGCTTAACCTTGACGGAGATGGCAAAAGCGAGATAGATACAGGCTGCGGATTTTTAGACCATATGCTTACACTTTTTGCAAAGCACGGACGATTTGACCTAAATGTAAAATGCACAGGTGATACATACGTTGACGACCACCATACTGTAGAGGATATCGGCATTGTGCTTGGCGATGCGTTTTCCGCCGCATTGGGCGATAAAAAGGGCATTGTCCGCTATGGAAATATGATTCTTCCTATGGACGAGGCGCTTATCCTTTCTGCAGTTGATTTGTCAGGCAGAAGCCACCTTGAATACGACCTTGACATTCCAACAGATAAGGTTGGCACATTTGATACAGAGCTTGTAGTGGAGTTTTTCCTTGCATTTGTGAGAAATGCAAAATGCACGCTTCACTTAAAATCACTTGCGGGCAGAAATTCGCATCACATTATAGAAGGTGCGTTTAAATCTGTCGCAAGAAGTTTAAAGGATGCCGTAAGCATAGATAAGGCTTACGAAAATGAAATACCTTCAACAAAGGGAGTACTATAATGATAGCAATAATTGATTACGGAGTGGGCAATCTGTTTTCACTTAAAAGCTCACTTAATATGATAGGTGCAGAAACAATCGTTACATCGGATGCTAAGGTTATAAAAAATGCCGATAAAATCCTTCTTCCAGGTGTTGGCGCATTTGAAGATGCGGCAAGAAAGCTTCGTAAGTCAGGACTTGGCGAGCTTGTTAAAGAAGAGGCAAGAAATGGAAAGCCACTTCTTGGAATATGCCTCGGTATGCAGATGCTTTTTGAAAAAAGCTTTGAGTACGGCGAGCACGAGGGATTAGGACTTATAGACGGCGAAATAAGACCAATATCCGATGTTATACCAAGTGATTTAAAGATACCACACATCGGTTGGAATGCACTTAGGTTTAAAAATAAATCAGAACTTTTTAAATATATAAAAGACGGCGATTTTGTGTATTTTGTTCATTCGTATTATGCAAAAACGAGTGACAAAAACGTTATCGCAACATCCGAGTATGGCGCAGACCTTACCGCGGCAGTGGCAAAGGATAACGTGTTTGGCTGTCAGTTCCACCCCGAAAAAAGCGGTGATGTGGGACTAAACATCTTAAGAGCATTTTGTGAAATGGAGGCGTAATTATGCATATTTTCCCAGCAATAGATTTGTATGACAAAAAGGCAGTACGCCTTTTAAAAGGCGATTATAATAATATGACAATTTATAGCGACAATCCCGTAGAAATTGCTCGTGATTTTGAAAATCAGGGTGCAAAGTTTATCCATATAGTAGACCTTGAGGGCGCAAAGGACGGCACTACACCAAACATCGATGTGGTAAAGGATATAGTTTCAAACTGCAACCTCTTTGCTGAAATTGGCGGTGGTATTCGCTCTATGGAAACTGTTGATAAATACATTGACGCAGGCGTTAAGAGAATAATCCTTGGCACAGCTGCGGTAAATGACGAAGAATTTTTAAAAGAATGTGTAAAAAAATACGGCGACAAAATAGCCGTTGGCGTGGATATAAAGGATGGCTACGTTGCCATAAAAGGCTGGACAGAAAAGTCGGAATTTACCTTTATTGAATTTTGCGAGAAAATGCAAATGCTTGGCGTTACCACTCTTATTTGCACAGATATTTCAAAAGACGGTGCTATGCAAGGCACAAACCACGAATTGTATAAAGAATTGTCAGAAAAATTTAGTATGAATATCACCGCATCGGGCGGTGTGTCATCTATAGATGATGTAAAAAGACTTGCAGATTTAAATATCTACGGCGCTATAATTGGCAAGGCGTATTACACAGGCGCTATATCATTAAAGGAAGCAATTGAGGTGGCAAAATGATAACAAAACGTATTATCCCTTGCCTTGACGTGAAAAACGGAAGGGTAGTAAAGGGAGTTAATTTTGAGGGTTTGTCTGACGTGTCGTCACCTGTAGAGCTTGCGAAATACTATAGTGACAACGGCGCAGACGAGCTTGTGTTTTATGATATAACCGCATCTGCAGAAGGACGTCAATTATTTACCGATATACTTACAGAGGTTGCAAAGACAATTTTCATTCCGCTAACAGTTGGCGGTGGTATAAATACCGTAGCCGATTTTGACAGAGTTTTAAAATGCGGTGCGGACAAGGTAAGTGTAAATTCAGGTGCTATAAAAAATCCAAACCTGATATACGAAGCGGCAAAGCTATACGGCGACCAGTGTGTAGTTATTTCTGCCGATGTAAAGAGAGTAAACGGCGAGTTTCAGGTGTTTGCCAAAGGCGGCAGGGAAAACACAGGTATGGAGGCTATAAGCTGGATTAAGAGATGTGTTGACCTTGGTGCAGGCGAAGTTGTGTTAAATTCTATCGACACCGATGGCGTTAAAAACGGCTTTGATATAGAGATGCTTGAAGCTGTTTCAAACGCAGTAAACGTACCTGTAATAGCATCGGGCGGTGCGGGGTGTATAGACGATTTTACTCACCTGTTTAAGACACTTCCAAAGGTGGACGCAGGACTTGCGGCATCAATATTCCACTTTGGTGAAGTTAAGATTTCGGACCTTAAAGCTGAACTTAAATCACAGGGCATTACGGTCAGAATATAGGAGGAAAACTTATGATTAATATAGATGAATTAAAATTTGACGAAAAGGGTCTTATCCCCGCTATCGTTGTAGATGCAGTGTCAAAGAAGGTTTTAACACTTGCGTATATGAACAAAGAAAGCCTTAAAATATCAATGGAAAAGGGGCTTACCTGTTTCTTTAGCCGTTCAAGAAATGAACTTTGGCTAAAGGGTGAAACAAGCGGAAACTATCAGCATATAGTGTCTATTACTGCCGATTGCGATAACGATGCACTTGTGGTAATGGTTGAAAAGGACGGCCCTGCTTGTCACAAGGGTACAGATAGTTGCTTTGAGAATACACTTTGGGAAAGCGAAGATTTACACGAATTTTCATACGCTGGCTTAATGAAGCTTATCGAAGGCAGAAAGACAGATAAAAAAGAAGGCTCGTATACTACTTACCTTTTTGAAAAGGGTCTTGATAAGATTCTTAAAAAAGTGGGCGAGGAAAACACAGAAGTAATCATCGCTGCAAAATCTGATGATAAAAAGGAAACTATCTACGAGATAGCCGACCTTGCGTATCATGTGATGGTGCTTATGATAGAAATGGGCATCTCGCTTGAGGATATCCACAAAGAACTTGCTTCACGTCACGTAATTGACCATAAAGTAAAACAGGAAAAGATGGTGTAATAAAATGGAAATAGGAATTGGAATGGTAGAAAGCCTCGACTATGAAATACAATTTAAGATATTTAATAAACTTGGAATTAAAAGAACATTTACAAGCTCAAATGTAACAGATTACGAACGCCTATCAAAACTTCTAAAGGAATACAACATCGTATGCGAAACCATCCACGCGCCATTTGACCACATAAACGATATGTGGGGCGACGATGAGGAGTCAGGACAGGCAATCCTAAACCGCTTAAAAGAAAGCGTTGACAGATGTGAAAAGTACGGTATTCCTGTAACTGTTGTACACGTTTCAAGCGGACGTCCTATGCCTGAGATTACAGAAATCGGTGTGAAAAGATACGAAGAGCTTTTTGACTACGCTAGTGAAAAAGGCGTTAAAGTTGCCCTTGAAAATTTAAGATATGCTGAAAATCTAAAATATTTCCTTGACAGATATGAAGATGTAGGTTTTTGCTGGGACAACGGACATCAGTATTGCCGAGGTGAAAATATAGATTATATGGGAATGTTCTCTGATAAGCTTATCGCACTGCATATCCACGATAACAGATGCGGTCTTGATACAGATGACCACCTTTTGCCATTTGACGGAAATATAGACTTTGACGTAGTTGCAAAAGCTATAGCCGATTCTGGATACGAGGGAACGCTAATGCTCGAAGTTTTCAAAAATGCCACAAAAGGCGACGAGAAGTTATACGAAAGCTTAACTGACGAAGAATACTATGAGCGAGCAGTAGCGTCAGCAAAAAAGCTTTCGGATATGGTTGAAAGCTATAAAAAATAAATAATGAACTTTAAAAGGATGCTTTTGGCATCCTTTTTTATATAAATCAAATATATGCGCATACTATTTTAAAAAACGGAGGCGCATTATGAAAAAATCAATCTGGACAGATAGTATTATTTTACCGGAATTTCCAAAATTAAGAGGCGATATTAAAACAGATGTACTTATAATCGGCGGTGGAATGGCGGGCATACTTTGTGCGTATTTTCTTGAAAAATCAGGAGTAGATTATGTCCTTGTTGAAGGAAACAGAATATGTGAAGGTATAACTAAAAATACCACTGCAAAGATAACATCACAGCACGGACTAATTTACTCAAAGCTTATAAAGGATATGGGAATTGAAAAAGCACAGATGTATTTAACTGCTAATGAAAAAGCACTTTCGATATATGAAAATATGTGCCAAAACATCGACTGCGACTTTGAGAAAAAAGATGCTTATACCTATTCCTTAAGGGATAGACAAATTATAGAGGACGAGGTAAAGGCAGTAAATAAGCTTGGATTTAATGCGGAATTCTACGAAAAAGTAAACCTTCCGTTTTCCACTAAAGGCGGGGTTAAGTTTTCCAATCAGGCACAGTTTAATCCGCTAAAATTTATAGCGGAAATATCTAAAAATTTAAATATCTACGAGCATACATTTATACGCGATATAACGCCCACTACCGCAATAGCTGACGAGTGCAAAGTAACTGCCAAAAACATAATCGTAACAACGCATTTTCCGTTTATAAATAAGCACGGAAGCTATTTTTTAAAGCTTTATCAGCACCGCTCATATGTGTCCGCTTATGAAAATGCACAAAATATCGACGGAATGTACGTAGACGAGGATAAAAAGGGGATGTCATTTCGTACTTACGGCGACCTTATTTTAATAGGTGGCGGTGGACATCGTACAGGAAAACAAGGCGGAAACTGGAAAGAGCTAAACTCATTTGCAAAAAGGTATTACCCACAGGCAAGGCTTAAATATGAGTGGGCAACACAGGATTGTATGAGCTTAGACAGTGTGTCATATATAGGAAAGTATTCAGCACACACGCCAAATATGTACGTAGCAACTGGGTTTAATAAGTGGGGAATGACATCTTCTATGGTGTCGGCACTTGTGCTTTCGGATATGGTTGTGGGCAGAAAAAACGAATTTGCCGAGGTCTTTTCACCACAAAGAAGTATATTAAAACCTCAGCTTTTCGTAAATGGAGTTGAGTCTACGGTAAATCTTCTTTCGCCAAGCCAGAAACGCTGTCCGCATTTGGGATGCGCTCTTAAGTGGAACAGGGCAGAGCATACGTGGGATTGTCCGTGTCACGGGTCGAGGTTTGAAGATGACGGAACTCTTATTGATAACCCTGCTACAGGTGATATAAAGTGATATGTTTTTGTTGTCAAAATGGTATATAAATGATATAATGTATTATAACATTTGGTATAACAGGAGAAATAGTTATGTGGTTTAATAAAAGTGTAATTTATCAGATTTATCCGTTTGGTTTTTGTGGAGCACCGAGTGAGAATGACGGAGTGATTTCGCATAGAATATTAAAAGTAATAGATTTTGTGCCTCATTTTAAAAAGCTTGGGATTGACTGTGTGTATTTTTGTCCCGTATTCCAGTCGAGCGCACACGGATATGATACTGCGGACTATTCAAAAATAGATGTGCGTCTTGGTACAAATGACGATTTTAAAAATGTGTGTGATGTCCTTCACGAAAACGGCATAAGAGTAGTGCTTGACGGCGTGTTCAATCACGTTGGAAGAGATTTTTTTGCGTTTAAGGACGTGAAGGAGAATAAGTGGAATTCTCGCTACAAAGATTGGTTCATAATAAACTTTGACGGAAACAGTTCATATAACGACGGATTTTGGTATGAAGGCTGGGAAGGACATTTTGAGCTTGTAAAACTAAACCTTGACAATCCGGAGGTTAAAAACTACCTTCTTGAATGCGTGGGTAAATGGATGGACGAATTTAAGATAGACGGACTTAGACTTGACGTAGCGTATATGTTAAACAGACAGTTTATGCGTGAGCTTCGTGCGTTAGTATCAGGTAAAAATCCTGAATTTTTCCTTGCAGGTGAGATGATTCACGGCGATTACAACCAGATAGTAAATGGCGAAATGCTACACAGCGCTACAAATTATGAATGCTTTAAGGGGATACATTCGTCGCTTAACTCTATGAATATGTTTGAGATAAGTTATTCTCTAAACCGTCAGTTTGGTAGGGAAAACTGGTGTCTGTATCGCGGTATGCATCTTGTATCGTTCGTGGATAATCACGACGTTACACGTATAGCGTCAAACCTTACAAATAAAAATCACCTTCCGATTGCGTACGGTCTACTTATGTCAATGCCTGGTATTCCATGTATATATTACGGAAGTGAGTGGGGAATAGAAGGAAAAAAAGAAGATGGTGATTTATCCTTACGTCCTTGCGTAGATGTTCCAAAATGGAATGATTTATCGGAATTTATTGCAAAGCTTATAAATGCACACAAGGAAAGCGATGCGCTTACAAACGGCTCGTATGAAAATCTGCACGTTACAAACAAACAGCTTATATTTGAAAGAAAGACAGACGCCGAACGTGTGATTGTTATGATAAATCTTGACGAAAACGAGTATATTGCACATTTTAACGCAGGGGCAGGATGCGGTGTTGATTTAATTACAGGTAAGCATCACGACTTTGGTGCAGGAAGCGTTCTTCCGCCGTACAGTGTAAAATATATCAGAACAGAGTAAAAAATTCCAAAAAAAATATTGATTTTTTTCTCGAATTATGTTATTATAAAGAATATTTTTAAAACCTTACAAAGGAGTGTTATATATGAAAAAGATTTACGAAGGAAAAACAAAAGACGTGTACAGTCTGGATAACGGCAATGTAATGCTTAAATTCAAAGACGATTGCACAGGTAAAGACGGCGTGTTCGATCCGGGCGAAAACAGTGTAGGATTAACTATCGAGGGTATCGGTAAGGCTAATCTTCGTACTTCTGTTTACTATTTCGATATGCTTAAAGAAGCAGGTATCAAAACTCACTATGTAAGTGCGAATGTTGACGAAGCTACTATGGAAGTACTTCCTGCTACAGTGTTCGGTCATGGCCTTGAGGTTATCTGCCGACTTGTTGCTACAGGCAGCTTTATAAGAAGATACGGCGAATATATGGAAGATGGTACTGTCCTTGAGGGCGGCTATGTAGAATGTACATTCAAAAACGATGAAAAGGGTGACCCGCTTGTAACAGGCGAAGGCCTTGCAGCTCTTGGTGTAATGACACCTGAAATGTTTGAGAGTATGAAAGAGCAGACACTTAAGATTACTAAAATCGTTGCTGACGATCTTAAAACTATAGGTCTTGACCTATGGGATATCAAATTCGAATTTGGTTACAACAACGGCGAAGTTATCCTTATAGACGAGATTGCATCAGGTAATATGCGTGTTTATAAAGATGGCAAGATTGTAGACCCTGTTGAGCTTACAAAGCTTATACTTAACAGATAATTATTTAAAATATTAAAACCCGTGATAGTGTTTATCACGGGTTTTGTTTTTGCGTCATATAATGCACAGAGGTGTATTATATGAGATTCAGACTTAAACAAAACTCTAATTCTGATGCGTATGCTCATATCTTAGGTCATAGTGGATATCCCCAGCTAAATGGCACTGTTACATTCAGGCAAACTGACAATGGTGTGCTTGTTACCGCGCGTGTTTTTGGATTACCTGACCAACAGGCTTGCTCATCGGGGGTATTTGGTTTTCATATTCACGAAGGTGCGGATTGTACAGGGAGTTCTAACGACCCGTTTTCTGCTTCTCGAGGTCACTACAATCCAAAAGGCTGTCCGCATCCGTATCACGAAGGTGACTTGCCACCACTATTTTCTAATAATGGGTATGCGTATATGAGTGTGCTTACTGATAGATTTTCAGTATCCGATATCATCGGCAGAGTGATTATCATTCACGATAAACCGGATGATTTTACATCGCAGCCATCAGGTAACGCAGGTAATAAAATAGCTTGCGGCAGGATAGTTAGATGAGAAATATAGAAAAGGCGGATAAAACCGTCTTTTTTATTGACTAAGTAAAAATAACGATTTATAATTATAATAGTAAAATAGTTTGGAAAAAATATGTAAGACATTGTTTATAAAAGGGTGATAGTATGACACACAAAACATATATTCGCGATGTAGCTGGCAGTGATACTGCGGTTTTATTTATACACGGATTTTTGGGGAGCCCAAAGCATTTTGACACTTTTATGCCGTGTGTTCCGGAGGATTTTGCTATATATAATATTCTTCTTGACGGTCATGGCGGTACTGTGAGTGACTTTTCTCACACTTCTATGAAAAAATGGCAGTGCCAGACTGGAAAGGTTGTAGATAATATACTTAGTAAATACTCAAAGCTTGTAATAGTTGCACATTCTATGGGCACTTTTTTTGCTATGAATGCAGCTATCAAATATCCTGACAGGGTAAAAGGTATATTTCTGCTTGGTTCACCGCTTAAGATAGGTGTGAGAATTGATGCTGTTGCCAATACTCTTAAAGCATTTTTTAACAAAATAGAAAAAGACGATTATATAGCAGAAGCATATAAAAATTCTCACAGTGTAACGCTTGATAAACGCGTGTGGTTATATGCGGGTTGGATACCACGATATCTTGAACTTTTTAAAGAATCGTATCTTTCGCGCGAAAAAATAAAGAATGTAAATGTGCCGTGTTTCTTTTTTCAGTCAGCAAATGATGAACTCGTAAGTATGAAATCAATTAAATATATCCCGCATAAAGATAATATAAGCACTAAAATAATGAAAACATCACGCCATTTTATGTACAGCGATGAAGATTTAACTGAATTTTCCAAGTCGCTTAGTGATTTCTTGAAAAGAAAAATATAGCCTTTTAAAACCTTTCTTTAATATAAGAAAGGTTTTTGGTTTATATGCCTCTGTTTTATTTGACTAAATATGCGTTTTATATTATTATATACTTAATAAATAAAAGGAGCTATATATATGAACATAGCTATTGTAGGAGCGGGCGCAGCAGGACTTGCGGCAGCTATTGTTATAAATAAATCGGGTCATTCATTCACATTGTATGAAAGAGAATCAAGATGTGGCAGAAAGCTTCTTGCCACAGGTAATGGCAGATGTAATCTCACTAATCTGAACATAGCTATTTCGCGCTATCACGGTGATACAGATTTTGCATCTTATGCACTTACGGCGTTTGATAATTATCGCCTTATGGACTTTATGGATGAAATAGGTGTTAAATGCACATATGAAGGTGAAAAGGTGTTCCCATATAGTCTTCAGGCTTCAAGTGTGCTTGATATGATGCGCCTTGCGGAAGGTGTGAGCGAAGTGTGTGATTGCGAGGTGACTCGCTTGATACCGCGCAAAAATGGTATTGGAATAGTTACAAAAGACGGCGAAAAAGTGTTTGATAAGGTTATTGTATGCTGTGGCGGAAAGGCATCTAAAAGCCTTTCGGGAGGCGGTGCATATAACCTTTTAACAGACCTTGGTCATACTATGACTAAATTAAAGCCTGCCATAGTTCAGCTTAAATGCGAAAACACAAAATCACTTGCAGGCATAAAGGTAAATGCAACCGTCAAAATAGGAGATAAGGAAGACTACGGAGAAGTACTCTTTACTTCGTACGGCTTGTCAGGACCCCCGATTCTTCAGCTTTCACGCGATGCAAAAGGCAAAAAGGCAGAACTTGATTTAGTACCTGATTTAAGCTTTAAAGATGTAGCTGATATACTTACAAATAAATGTCGTATAAAATATCTTACGCTTGAAAATCTTTTCACGGGATTTTTAAATAAAAAGGTTGGTATGTATCTTCTTAAAAGATGCGATGTATCACCTATGACAAAAAGTGTAAGCGAACTTACAACTCACGAAATAAAGAAAATAGCATCAAAGGTTAAATGCCTGGATTTTGATATAACTGATACAAACGGCTTTGATAATGCACAGGTAACTGCAGGCGGTATTAAATGCTCTGAATTTGATATGTATACGATGCAATCAAAAAAAGTTAAAGGAGTTTATGCGGCAGGAGAGATACTTGATGTAGATGGCGACTGCGGAGGCTTTAACCTTCAGTGGGCATTTTCGTCCGCGTACGTAGCTGCAAAAAGCGCATTAGGAGAAAATGTATAATGATAAAAATAGATGGTATAAGGCTCTTGCTTGATGAGAGCTTATCCGACCTTGAGAAAAAGGTTATAAAGCTAGTCGGTGCAAAACCCGACAGTATAAAATTATATAAAAAAGCGGTAGATGCCAGACGTAAAAGCGATGTGCATTTTGTGTGTTCTGTACTGGTAAATATCGAAAATGAGGAAAAATATGTGCAGAAAATAAAAAATGCGCATATCTTTAATACAGAGGAATTTGTGTATCCTTCGCTAGAAAAAGCTATACCATATCGCCCTGTTGTCATAGGAACCGGACCTGCAGGAAGCTTTGCTGCGCTTTGTCTTGCGAAAGCTGGTGCAAAACCCATAATAATTGAGCGCGGAAAAAGTGTTGATGAACGAAAGAGGGATACTGACGCATTTTTTTACGGCGGTGAGTTAAACGTAAATTCAAACGTGCAGTTTGGTGAAGGCGGAGCGGGAACATTTTCTGATGGAAAGCTAAACACAGGCACTAACTCTCCGTATATGCGAAAGATACTTTCGGAGTATGTTCGTTTTGGTGCAAATGAAAATATCCTTACAGATGCCAAACCCCACATAGGCACAGACGTGCTTATAAATGTTGCGAAAAATATGCGTGCCGAAATAGAACGCCTTGGCGGAACGTACCTATTCCAGCATCAGCTTACGGATATCGAGATAAAGAATGGAAAAATAGTAAGTATAACTGCAGGGGAAAAGATAGAAACTCCGTTTGTTATTCTTGCTATAGGTCACAGCGCACGAGATACGTTTACTATGCTTTTTGAAAAAGGTATCCATATGACCCAAAAGCCGTTTTCGGTAGGTGTCAGAATAGAGCATCCTCAGGAGCTTATATCAAAGGCACAGTTTGGAAATGCTTACAGTCACCCAAATATTCCGCCTGCTGATTATAAGTTTGGTGATAAATGCTATACATTTTGTATGTGTCCGGGAGGTTTCGTGGTAGCGGCTGCAAGCGAAGAAAAAAGTGTTGTTACCAATGGTATGAGCTATCAGAAACGTGACGGCGAAAACGCAAACAGCGCGCTTTTGGTAAACGTTGATAACCGAGATTTTGGTGAAAATATATTTGACGGAATGAATTTCCAGCGGGAGATAGAAAAAAAGGCTTATGAAATGACTGACTCGTATGCAGCGCCTTGTCAGACGGTGGGTGATTTTTTGAAAGGTTTTGCGTCGGTTAAGCTAGGCAGTGTAACCCCAACATATAAACCAGGTGTAGTGCCGAGTGATATACGAAAACTTCTTTCAAAAAGAATCTGCTATAATATTGCTGAAGGTATTACAAATATTGATAAAAAACTGTCGGGTTTTGCGTATGCAGATGCAGTTTTAACTGCACCCGAAACTCGTTCATCATCGCCTGTAAGAATAGTGCGTGATGCAGATACCTTGCAGTCAGTTTCAGCATCTGGTCTGTATCCTTGCGGAGAAGGCGCAGGGTATGCAGGAGGTATAATGTCTGCGGCTGCTGACGGTATAAGATGTGCAGTTAAATTAGTAGAGTATATAAACAAAACGGGAGAATAGCTATGAATACTGTAAAAATCAAAAATAAAAGAGTGAAAATGATAGCGCACAGAGGACTTAGCGGAATTGAGTGCGAAAACACAAATGCTGCATTTGTAGCAGCAGGCAATCGCTCATATTTTGGAATAGAAACAGATATCCACGTTACAAAAGATGGGAAATTTGTAGTTATTCACGATAATGACACATCAAGAGTGTCTATTGAAAATGTGGTTGTTGAGGAGTGCACGCTTGAAACGCTTCGCAAAATCCGCCTTTTCGATACACCAAGAGAAAATGCAAGCTTTACCCGAAGCGATCTTTGTATGCCCGAACTTCACGAGTATATAAGGATTTGCAAACGATATGATAAAAAAGCGGTGCTTGAACTTAAAAACAGATTTTCTACTGAGAATATAAAAAAGGTTATCGATGAAATAAACGAACAAGATTACCTTTCCAATGTGATTTTTATTTCATTTAACTTTGAGAATCTTGTCGATATAAAGAAATTTATTCCAAAACAAAAAGTGCAGTTTCTTACAAAGGAATGTGACGATAATCTTATAGAAAAACTTAAAGCGCATAAGATGGATTTGGATATCAGCTATAAAGGCATTACGAAAAAGCTTGTAAAAAAACTGCATAAAAACGGAATTGTGGTAAATACGTGGACAGTTGACAAAGTATCGCTTGCGAAAAAAATGATTTCTTGCGGGGTTGATTACATAACGACAAATATATTAGAATAAGACATTTGTGTCTTTACCACAACATAAATGCGGAGGGTTAAAATGAAAAAAGGTATATATCAGCATTATAAAGGTAATAAATACCAACTACTTTGTGTGGCAAGACATTCTGAAACACTTGAGGATATGGTTGTATATAAAGCGCTTTACGGTGATGGCGATGTGTGGGTTAGACCTGCTAAAATGTGGGACGAGATGGTCGAGAAAGACGGAAATTTTGTTCCAAGATTTAAATTTGTCGAAGAATAAAAAAACTGTTGACAAAACACCACACGAGTGATATCATAATAATGTATAAAGCAAATATTTGTGTAGAGATTAAGGAGTCACGATTGAATGGGATATAGCAATATATTCCTGTTTGTTGGGCTCTTTTTTTGATAAAGTCGAATCAAATTATATTTTGACAAAATATGGAGGTAAAAACAATGGTAGATGTAACTGTGATAGGTGCAGGCGTTGTAGGCGGTATGATAGCCAGAGAGCTTACAAAGTATGACATTTCTGTCTGCATTCTTGAAAAGGAAAACGACGTCGCTATGGGTGCATCAAGAGCAAACAGCGGTATCGTTCACGCAGGCTTTGACGCAAAGGAAGGCTCACTCAAAGCTCTTATGAATGTAAGAGGTAACGAGATGATGGAAGCTATTACAAAGGAGCTTGACGTTAAGTACAAAAACAACGGCTCACTTGTAGTTGGTTTCAACGACGAAGATATGAAGGCGATAGGTGACCTTTATGAGCGCGGTATTAAAAACGGCGTTAAAAAGCTTGAGGTTGTTGACCAGAAAAAATTAAGAGAGCTTGAACCAAGTATCTCTGAAAATGCTATCGGAGCACTATGGGCTCCTACAGGCGGTATAGTTTGTCCTTACGATCTTACTATAGCATCTGTTGGTAATGCTATGGACAACGGTGCAGAGCTTAAGACAAATTTTGAAGTTAAAAAGATTGAGTACAAAAACGGTGTTTACGAGATTTCATCAGATACAGAAACAGTTACATCGAAATATGTTATAAATTCAGCAGGACTTTATTCTGATGCTGTTGCCGAAATGGCAGGCAAGAAGACATTTGATGTTCACCCTAGAAAGGGCGAGTATATGCTTCTTGATAAAGAATGTGGTGATATAGTAAGCCACACAATATTTAAAGTACCTACCAAAATGGGTAAAGGTATACTTGTCAGCCAGACTGTTGATGGAAACCTTCTATTAGGTCCTACATCAGTTGATATGGAGGATAAGGAAAATACAGCAACTACTCAGGAAGGTATCGATGCTATCATCGGCGGAGCTACTGAGTGTGTATCAAATATTCCTCTTAGAAACGTTATCACATCATTCTGCGGACTTAGATCAGCAGGAAACACAGGCGACTTCATCATAGAAGATGCAGGTGACAATTTTATAAACCTAGGTGGTATCGAATCACCAGGACTAACATCTGCTCCTGCTATTGCAGTGTATGTAGTTGATATGTTAAAGAATATGGGTATGGAGCTTAAAGAAAATAAAAACTTCAACCCTCAAAGAAATATATTTAAAGCACCTGAAACTAAGTATCATAAAATCATCTGCCGTTGCGAAACTATCAGCGAAGGCGAAATGATGACTGCTATACATACAAATCCTGGTGCAAGAGATATAGATGGTATAAAGAGAAGAACTCGCGGCGGCATGGGTCGATGCCAGGGCGGATTTTGTATGCCATATGTGGCAGAGCTTCTTTCAAGAGAACTTGGTATAGAACTTGAAGATGTAACAAAATTCGGCGGCGAATCAAAAATACTTACAGGTAGGGCGAAGGTGACAGAATGAAACAGATAGATTTAGTTGTAATAGGCGGAGGCCCTGCAGGTATGGCAGCCGCAGTAAGTGCTTATGAAAATGGTATAAAGGATATACTTATCCTTGAAAGAGACAAGAGCCTTGGTGGTATACTTCAGCAGTGTATCCACAATGGTTTTGGTCTTCACAGATTTGGAGAAGAGTTAACAGGACCTGAGTACGCATACAGATATGAAGAAAAGGTTGTAGAGCTTGGTATTCCTTATAAAACAGGTGCAATGGTTACAAACCTTACATCTGACAGATGCGTTACATACGTTTCTGAAGAAGACGGCGAAGTTACACTTCAGGCTAAAGCAGTTATCCTTGCTATGGGTTGCCGTGAGAGAAGCAGAGGTGCTCTTAATATCCCTGGAAGACGTCCTGCAGGTATATACACAGCAGGTACAGCACAGAGATTTGTAAATATCAAAGGTTATATGCCAGGTAAAGAGATTGTAATCCTTGGTTCAGGTGATATCGGTCTTATTATGGCAAGACGTATGACTCTAGAGGGCGCAAATGTTAAAACTGTTTGCGAGCTTATGCCATATTCAGGCGGTCTAAACAGAAATATCGTTCAGTGTCTAAACGACTTTGATATTCCGCTAAGACTTAGCCATACCGTTGTTGAAATCCATGGTAAGGACAGACTTGAGGGTGTTACAATCGCAAAGGTTGACGAAAACAGACGTCCAATCGAAGAAACAAAAGAGTATATTCCATGTGATACACTACTACTTTCTTGCGGTCTTATCCCTGAAAACGAGCTTACAAAGAGTGCAGGCATAGAAATGGACAGAATTACAGGCGGAGCTATAGTTGATGCAAACAGAGAAACTTCTGTAGAGGGTATATTCTCTTGCGGTAACGTACTTCACGTTCACGACCTTGTTGACTTTGTTTCAGAAGAATCAGAGCTTGCAGGTAGTGCTGCTGCTAAATACATAAACGGCGTGAGCGCAAATGCAAATAAAAAGATAAACGTAAACGCAAGAAATGGAGTAAGATATACAGTTCCTCAGATGATAAATTCTGATGAAGAAAATGTAAAAATCTACTTCAGAGTTGCAGACATATATAAGAATGTTACAATAAAAGTAACAGATGGCGAAAATGTTATCTACAAGAAAAACAAACAGAAGGTAGCACCAGGTGAGATGGAAACAGTTATCTTAAAGCCTGAAATTCTATCTGCTATAGAAAACGGCGAAATATTTGTAGAGCTTGAAATGAGAGGTGACAAATGATGAACTTAACTTGTATAGTATGCCCAATGGGTTGTCAGCTTGAGGTTGAACTAGCAGACGGCAAAGTAGTTTCTGTAAAAGGAAACACTTGTCCAAGAGGTGAAAAATACGCGATTGACGAATGCACACATCCTACAAGAACTCTTACATCATTTGTAAAAGTAGAAGGATGCGAAATGGCATCTGTTAAATCTGAAGCTGCTCTTCCAAAAGATAAAATATTTGACTGCATGAAAGAGATTAATAAAGTTGTTTTAAAAGCACCTGTAAAAATAGGTGATGTAGTAGTTGAAAACATACTTGGCACAGGTGTTAATATAGTAGCAACTAAAAACATATAAACCTTATACAAATAGAGGGAGATAAATATTATGATAAATCTTGATAAATGCCGCATAATAGCAGCTGTTCATAATATGGAGGAATTTGAAGAAGCCCTTAAATCTAATGTGCAGATAATATTTGCGCTTAGCACAAATATTATGAATATTTCTACATATGTGAAAATGGCTCACGAAAAGGGCAAAATTATTTTCGTGCACATTGATATGACAAACGGCATTACCAAGGACAGCTTCGGTATGGGATATATTGCAAATACCGGTGTTGATGGTATCATAAGCACTCGTACAAATATGATAAGACTTGCAAAAGAACGCGGACTAAAGACTGTTCAGAGGCTTTTCATTATAGATGCACAGTCTATAAAGACATCTGTAGAGTCTGCAAAAATGCATAAGCCTGATTTTATAGAGATTATGCCGGGTATTGTTCCAAAATCTGTTATTCGATTTAAGGAAAATTTAAATATTCCTATTATTACAGGCGGTCTTATAGAAACAAAAGATGAGATAAAAGCTGTCATAGAAGCTGGTGCAGCAGCTATATCTACATCTAAGCAGGAATTATGGTATGAATGCATTAATGCAGAGGAGACAAATACAGATGAGCATTAAAGATAAAAAACTATTTTTACTTGATATGGATGGTACCATTTATCTTGGGAACAGACTTTTTGACGGTACACTTGACTTTCTAAACCTTATAAAAAATACAGGCAGAAGAGCAATGTTCCTTACAAACAACTCATCAAAAAGCCTTGATAAATACGTTGAAAAACTGAATGGTATGGGTATCGATGTAAACCGAGAGGATTTTTTAAGTTCTGTTCAGGCAACCGTTAAATTCCTTAAAGAAAATTACGGTGATAAAAAGATTTATGCGCTTGGTACAGAATCTTTCAAAAAAGAGCTTATAGAGTCGGGACTTAATATTACCGATAATGTAGAAGATGGTATAAAGTGCCTTATTATGGGATTTGATACTGAACTTACATTTAAAAAGCTTGAAGATGCGTGTATTATACTTGGTGATGAAAATGTAGACTATATAGCTACAAACCCAGACCTTGTATGTCCTACAGAATTTGGTTCAGTACCTGATTGTGGTTCGGTAAGTATTATGCTTAAAAATGCCACAGGCAGATACCCTAAATTTATAGGTAAACCACAGCCTGAAATGATAAACCTTGCCGTTGAAAAAAGCGGATTTACCAAGGAAGAAACTTGTATTATGGGCGATAGATTATACACAGACATCGCAAGTGGTATAAATGCAGGCGTAAGCACCATATTTGTGCTTAGCGGCGAAGGTACTATGAAAGACGTTGAAGAAGGCGAGTGGAAGCCTGAGTTCATATATGAAAACATAAGAGAAGTTTATAACGATTTGGTGTGATTAATTTTTAAATAAAATAAAAATCGTTCTTTCGATTTTTTATCACAAATATTTATTATTAATTAATCATTAATTACTTTGCCTATTCCACCATAAAATTATATTAACGTAGAAGCCGTTCGGAATTATTTCCGGGCGGCTTTTACGTTTTATTGTTGCAAAATGAAGTTTGAGGGTGTATAATATAAAACTGTAAAAATGATATAATAAATTTATATGTTTAAAATAAATAAGCCGCCGACAAAAAGTTATCGGCGACTCAAGTAAAGGGGGTCTTTAATGTTATCCTTTAGATGTCATTAATAGACTTTCCTGATTTATTTGATTTTATACAATATTTTTGAAAAAAGGTGAGATACAGTTTATGAGAACACTATTTAGTATATGGATTGCAAAATTCGCAATATTTGTAAGTAAAATGCTCGGTAAAAAAGGAAGTTCGGGCGCAGGTGAACTGGCACTTAAAATTCAGCCGAAAATTTTAAAAATACTAGCATCTAAGGTTAAAAAAGATATTATTCTTGTGTGTGGTACAAATGGCAAAACCACAACAAACAACCTTATCTATTCGCTTATCACAAGTACAGGTGCAAAGGTTGTGTGTAACAATATTGGTGCAAATATGATAATGGGTGTGGCAAATGCGTTTATCGATTCGTGTGATATTTTTGGTCGCCTTAATGCCGATTATGCAGTACTTGAGTGTGACGAGGCGAGCGTTCGTCATATAGTAAATCACTTAACGCCGTCAAAAATCGTTATAACAAATCTGTTTCGCGATCAGGTTGACCGCTATGGTGAGGTAGATGCCACAGCTAAGCTTTTAGACGAGGCGTTCCAAAAGGTTAAAGATGTTACATTAATCCTTAATGCAGACGATCCCGCAAGTGCGCATTTTGGCAAAAAATATAGCGCTGTATATTACGGAATAGATGGAAAATACTGCGATGATACTTGTGATGGCAATGAAGGAAAATACTGTTTCTTCTGCGGTGAAGAACTTACCTATAACTATCATCATTATAGTCAGCTTGGTGATTACGAGTGTGAGAAATGTGGTTTCAAACGTCCTAAACCGCAGTATATGGCGGATAATGTTGACCTTTCAGAAGGAATGAAATTTGACATTCACTTTGGTGGTATGACAAAGCAAATGAACTTAAACTACCGAGGCTTTTACAACGTTTATAACATTCTTGCATCGTTTGCAGTATATGATATGCTTAATCTTCCAATCGAAAACACAGATGATGTGTTTAACTCATACAAACCACAGATAGGAAGAATGGAAGAGTTTAATATCGGTAAGAAGGTAATACTTAACCTTGCCAAAAACCCTGCAGGATTTAATCAGGCTATCGATACTGTTGGAAATGATAAGTGTGAAAAAGACATAATAATTGCCGTTAATGCAAAGCCGTCTGATGGTACAGACATTTCGTGGATTAATGATGTCAATTTTGAAAAATTAAACGATTTAGAATGCGTAAATGTATATTCGGGTGGCGAAAAAAGAGAAGAACTTTCGCAAAGATTAAAGAGTGCAAATGTAAATTTAGTTAACACAATTGATATTACAAAGGATAAGCTTTCAGAGATTATCTTATCGTCAGACAGAACGCTTTATTTACTTGTAAATTATACAGTGCTTTTTGATACACAGACAATCCTTAAAGAACTGGAAGAAGGAAGATAAACAAACGGCAGTCGTATGCTAATAAAAGAAATGTGTTGACAAAAAACAACGTTTAACGTATAATATTTAGTGAGATTAGATTAGTTTAGAGAAGATAAGTTTTGAATAGACGAGATTAGTGTATATTTATGACTATAACTATGCCTTTCAGGACTTGTCATGCTCTGAAAGGTATTTTTATGTGACAGATGTCGCATTATAGAAAGGAAAGAGATTAGATGAGAAGTTATAAGGAATTTGAAAATTATTTAAAGGAATATCCAAATAAAGATGGATACTTTGGCGAGTACGGTGGTTCGTTTCAGGCAAGTGAACTTATCGAAGCATTTAAAGAGGCAGACGATGCATATGAGGCTATTTGCCATTCGGCACAGTTTATAAACGAGCTTCGAAGAATTCGTAAAGAATTCCAAGGCAGGCCTACTCCTGTATACCATTGTGAAAGACTTTCAAAGATATTCGGCAACTGCCAGATATACATAAAGAGAGAAGATTTGAATCACACAGGCGCGCATAAATTAAATCACTGTATGGGTGAAGGACTTCTTGCTAAATATATGGGCAAGAAGAAAATTATTGCAGAAACAGGTGCAGGTCAGCACGGTGTTGCCATCGCTACTGCCGCTGCATATTTCGGTATGGAATGTGACGTGTATATGGGTGAGGTTGATATAGCAAAACAGCATCCAAACGTTATCAGAATGAAAATGCTTGGTGCAAATGTTGTTCCTGTAACAAAGGGACTTAAGACGCTTAAAGAAGCATGCGACGCAGCATTTGAGGCTTACTTAAATGAATACAAAGACGCAATCTACTGCATAGGTACAGCTGCAGGTCCGCATCCGTTTCCTAAAATGGTTAGGGATTTTCAGTCGGTTATCGGTATAGAGGCAAGAGAGCAGTTCTTGGAAATGACAGGTATTATGCCTGACGCGGTTTGTGCTTGCGTAGGCGGAGGATCAAACTCACTTGGTATGTTTACCCCGTTCCTAGCTGATCCTGTTGAAATATACGGTGTTGAGCCGCTTGGAAGAGGTTCAAATGTAGGTGATCACGCAGCTACTATGGCTTACGGCACAAAGGGTATCATTCACGGATATCAGAGTTATGTTCTTCAGGACGAAAACGGCGAGCCGCTACCTGTATATTCAATCGCAAGCGGTCTTGACTATCCGGGTGTTGGCCCTGAACACGCTCATCTTAGAGATATGGGCAGAGTTCATTATGATACTGTATCGGATGAAGAGGCTATGGAAGCATTCTTCCTTCTTTCAAGATACGAAGGAATTATCCCTGCTATCGAGAGCGCACACGCAGTTGCTTATGCTATACGTTATGCAAAGGAGCATAAAACAGGCTCAATTCTAGCTTGCCTATCAGGTCGTGGTGACAAGGATATAGATTACGTTTACGAAAACTATGGCTGTGGCGAGAAATTTAAACTTGACTATGAAGTATAAAAATGTTGGGTTTATGCATAGAAAAAGTGCATAAACCTCTTTTTATGCATAAATTCTCATATAATATACAGTAAAAGTTTTAAATATGTATTTTTGGTTGACAGAAAGCAAATTAAAGGTGTATAATGTGCGTAGAATTATAAAATAAAAACGGGGGTTTTAATTATGAAAAAAATATTAGCATTAACACTTGCACTTGTAATGTGTCTTGCTATGTTTGCAGGATGCGGTGCGAAAAATGACAATGTTCTAACAATGGCTACAAACGCAGAGTTCCCTCCATATGAATTTATGGAAGACGGAAAAGTAGTTGGTATAGACGCTGAAATTGCTCAGGCTATCTCAACAAAGCTTGGCAAAGAGTTGAAAATCGAAAATGTTGATTTCGATTCACTTATCCCTGGCGTTCAGACAAACAAATACGATTTCGTTATGGCAGGTATGACTGTTACAGACGAAAGAAAAGAACAGGTTGATTTTACACAGACTTACGCTACAGGCGTACAGGTTATCATTGTTAAAGAAGGCTCAGCTATAACTACAGCTGACGACCTATTTAAAGACGGCGCTAATAATAAAATTGGTGTTCAGCTTGCTACAACTGGTGACCTTTATTGTACTTGGGATATCGAAGACGAAGGTCTTGGAAAAGTTGAAAGATATAACAAGGGTGCAGATGCTGTTATGGCACTTACATCAGGTAAAGTTGACTGCGTTGTTATCGACAACGAACCTGCAAAGGTATTTGTTGAAAACAACCCTGGTCTAAAGATTCTTGACACAGAGTACATAACAGAAGATTATGCAGCAGCAGTTTCTAAAGAAAACCCAGAACTTCTAGCGGAAATCGACAAAGCTCTAGGCGAACTTATCGCTGACGGCACAGTTGCAGGTATAATCGAAAAATATATCCCTGCTGAATAATTTTGAAAAGTTTAGAGGGCTGGTGAGTAATCAGCCCTTTAATTATGTAGAAAGGAACTTTTAAAATGCCTGAATGGATTTTAAAATTAGTTAAAGATTTTAACACCGCATTTATAGTGGATAACCGTTGGAAATACATAACTGAAGGTATCGGTAATACTCTTATATTAACCTTCTTTGCTCTTATACTTGGCGTTGTTCTCGGTGTGGTAATCGCTGCTATAAGGACCACTTATGACAAGCAGTATGCAGAAATGCGCTCGAAGCTTGCAAAATTTCTTTTGTCGATAGGTAACATCATAAGCAGAATATACTTAACTGTTATCAGAGGTACTCCTGCTATGGTGCAGATACTTATCATATTCTTCATCATAATGGCAAGCTCAGATAACAAAATGCTATGTGGTATTATCGCATTTGGTATAAACTCAGGTGCGTATGTTGCTGAGATTATAAGAGGCGGCATTATGAGTATAGATGCAGGACAGACAGAGGCTGGAAGGTCACTTGGTTTTAACTATATGCAGACAATGTGGTTTATAGTTCTTCCGCAGACATTTAAAAATATCTTGCCTGCGCTTGCAAATGAATTTATAGTATTACTAAAAGAAACCGCTATAGCAGGATATGTTGGAGTTACAGACCTCACAAGAGGTGCAAATATCATAAGAGGTATTACATACCAGAGCTTCTGGCCACTTGTGGCAATAGCAGCTATTTATCTTGTTATGGTACTGTTCTTCACGTGGCTTGTTGATGTACTTGAAAGGAGGCTGAGAAAGAGTGAAAGATAATTATATCATTGAAACTCGCGCTCTTTGCAAGTATTATAAAGGCGGGGAGATTAAAGCACTTCATAAGGTTGATTCACAGATAAAACAAGGCGAGGTGGTTGTAGTAATCGGCCCATCGGGTAGCGGTAAATCAACATTCCTTCGTTCACTAAACCTTCTTGAAACAGCAACTAGTGGACAGGTGTTCTTTGAAGGAACAGATATTACTGACCCTAAAACAAATATAAACATTCACCGTCAGAAGATGGGTATGGTGTTCCAGCAGTTTAACCTGTTTCCGCATATGACAGTTTTGAAAAATATGACATTAGCACCTGTGAAATTACTTAAAATGAGTCAAAATGATGCAGAGAAGAAAGCAATGGAATTGCTCGAAAAGGTAGGTCTTGCTTCCAGAGCGGACGCGTATCCGTCTCAGCTTTCTGGCGGACAAAAGCAGAGGGTCGCAATAGTAAGAGCGCTATGTATGAACCCTGATGTAATGCTTTTTGACGAGCCTACGAGTGCACTTGACCCTGAAATGGTTGGCGAGGTTTTAAACGTTATGAAATCTCTTGCAGCAGATGGTATGACTATGGTTGTTGTAACTCACGAAATGGGTTTTGCGCGCGAGGTTGCAGACAGAGTAATATTTATGTCTGAAGGTCAGATTGTCGAGGAGGGAACTCCTGAGGAGATATTTTCTAGTCCAAAAGACGAACGCACAAAGCAGTTTTTGCAGTGTGTACTGTAATCGAATAATTATAAATTAAAAGGCTGATTGTATCAGCCTTTTTTGCATATTTATTTCCGTGAATTCATATACATTTATTTGTAGAGGTGATAAGTATGCAAAATAAAAGATACAATTATAGACGAAAAACCAAGCAGAAAAGTAAAATGTCATTTGAACGTAGAATACTAATACAAGGCATATCGTGTGTGTTAATATTTAGTGTGTGCTTTGGTATATCAAAATCAGATGCGCCCGATTTTGTAAAAGTAAAGCAGTTTATTTCAAAAAGTCTAAATGAAACTATGGATTTTAAACGTGCATTTACATATATTTCAAATACCTTTGTAACCCTTACAAACGAGCTTCCAAGTATTGTTATTAAGCCTTCTGAAGAGGTAATACCTGTATCGGAGCCTGATATGGAAATAGAGGAGCCTATAGTGTCAAACACTATCACTGCAAAGGCGGCAGAACCTGAGATAGATTTAAATCCACCTATCGTACACTTTAAATTTCCATACACAGGCTCTCTTACTTCGGAATTTGGAGCTAGGGAACATCCCATACTTGGGGAAGCATCAAATCACAGGGGAGTGGATATTGCAGGAAATAAAGGTGACACCGTCATATCTGCAGCGCCCGGTAGAGTGGAAAAGACAGGCTGGGACGATACCTATGGCAATTATATCTATGTTCGTCATAATGACCGCTATAAAACCTTTTATGCGCATCTTTCAAAGATATGCGTGGTAACAGACGAAATAGTAGATGATAATACAAAAATAGGGGAGATAGGTGCAGAAGGACTTGCCACAGGTCCACATCTTCACTTTGAAATACGTGAGGATGAAAATCCGATCGACCCTTGCATATACTTGCCATACAAATAGTTTTCTTGTATTAAATATTTTCAGGCGGTGAATTTTTATAAAACTAAGTAAGCATATTTATTTTAGCCGCAGCACACTTTTTGTGTTTGCGTTTGCAATTGCATTTGGCGTGTACTGGGTATTTGCCGTAGTGTTTTTTTCAGCGTTTTTGCACGAAATAGCACATCTTTTTGCGTGCATTGTCCTGAAAGAAAAAATTGCTTATATACGTATATGTCCTTATGGCATTAACCTTAAAACAGGAATTATAAAAAATGAGTTTCACAAAATGATAATTTCTGTAGCAGGGCCTGTGGCGAGTATGGTTTTTATGTTTGTTTCAAGCGATAAAATATTTTATACGGCAAATCTTGCACTTTTTGTAATTAATCTTCTTCCTACGCTTCCGCTCGACGGCGGAGAATTTTTAAAATCTGTACTTAATTGTAAAATAGGATACATAAATTCCCATAAGATAATGACTATATTTTCAAAAATAATCGGAATAGCTTTATCTTTTTCGGGAATTTTTTTGCTTATTATGACTAAATTCAATTTTTCCTTGTTGATTATTGGGGTGTTTTTGTTGTATAATCAAATAGAGGAAAAGAAAAATTATATTCATTTGCAAAAAAGCATTTTCACAAACGAGTTTAAGAGTGATAAAAAGGTATTTAGAGTATATCCTGTCGGTATTGATGTGTCGGCAAATCTTACTGATGCGGCAAAATATATAGGCTACGGATATGAATTGGAAATTCACATTTTTAATTGCGGAAGGCTTATTGGCAGTGCCACTCAAGAAAGACTGCTGGATACCATTATAAACCTTGGTGCAAATGCAAAAGCAGATAAACTCATATTTGGGAAGGATTAGTAAAATGTTACGAAAGATAGTAAATTTTAAAGATAAGATAGATAAAGTGCTGCCACTCGTTACCAAGCCGACAAGATACGTTGGAAACGAGTTTAACAGCATCCACAAGGACACATCTAAAAAGGATTATATACGCTTTGCGTTTTGCTTTGCAGATGTATATGAGGTTGGAATGTCACACCTTGGTATGAAGATTTTATACAGCCTTTTAAACGAGCGCGAGGACACATACTGTGAGAGAGTGTTTGCGCCGTGGGTTGATATGGAAGATATTATGCGAAGGGAAAACATTCCTCTTTTTGCGCTTGAAAGTATGGACTCGGTAGAGCATTTTGATTTTATGGGATTTACCCTACAGTACGAAATGAGCTATTCGAATATTATTAATATGCTTGATTTGGCTCGTGTTCCGCTTTTATCAAAAGACAGAGGCGAAGACCATCCGTTTGTAATAGCAGGCGGTCCTTGTGCGTATAGTGCGGAGGCACTTGCCGATTTTATTGATTTCTTCTGCCTTGGCGAAGGCGAGGAAATGAATATGGAAGTTATGGATGTGTATGCCAAGTGGAAAAAACGCGGTGGTACAAGGGCAGAATTTTTAAAAGAAGTATCAAAAATTGAGGGAATATACGTGCCTTCTTTCTATGATATTTCGTATAACGAAGACGGCACTGTAAAAGCCATCACACCAATTGGTGATGCACCAAAGACAGTTAAAAAGAGAATTATAAAAGATTTGGATAAAGTGTATTACCCTGATAAATTCATCGTTCCGTTTCAGGAAATTGTGCACGACAGAGCGATGATAGAAGTATTTCGCGGTTGCATACGCGGTTGCAGATTTTGTCAGGCGGGTATGATATACCGCCCTGTACGTGAAAAGAGTGCAGGGGTACTTACCGATTGTGCCGACAGACTGCTCAAAAACACAGGCTATGAGGAAATATCTCTTTCGTCACTTAGCACAAGTGATTACACCGAGCTTGAACCATTTACAAATGACCTTTTAAAAATTACCGAGGATAAAAAGGTTAGCCTATCACTTCCATCGCTAAGACTCGACTCGTTCTCTATGGATTTAATGGAAAAGGTGCAGAAGGTCAGAAAGTCGAGCCTTACATTTGCCCCTGAGGCAGGTACGCAGAGAATGCGTGATGTTATAAATAAAGGTATTACAGAAGAAGATTTGTTAAACGGAGCAAGTTTAGCTTTTAACGGCGGATATTCAAGCGTAAAGCTTTACTTTATGATAGGACTTCCGTTTGAAACATTAGACGACGTGGCAGGTATAGCCGACCTTGGAAAGAAGGTTGTTGGTCAGTACCACGCAATAGAAAAGGACAAGCGTCCTAAGGGACTTAGGATTACCCTTAGTGTGTCATCGTTTGTGCCAAAGGCGTTTACGCCGTTCCAGTGGGCAAGACAAAACACTACCGAAGAACTTCGCGAAAAACAGGCTCATTTAAAGAATAGCATAACTGCAAAACAGCTTACCTACAATTACCACGAGGCACCTGTAAGTGTGCTTGAGGGTGTGTTTGCAAGGGGTGACAGACGTCTTTCCAAGGTGCTTATAAAAGCACACGAAAAAGGTGTTAGATTTGACGGCTGGGCAGAGCATTTTTCTATGGATAAGTGGAAAGAGGCATTTTCCGAGTGCGGACTTAGTATGGATTTTTACACACGAGAGAGAGATTTCGATGAAATCTTACCTTGGGATATGATAGACGTGGGAGTTAAGAAGGAATTTTTAATCTCCGAGGCAAAAAAAGCAGAGCAGGCTATAGTTACACCAAACTGCCGAGAAAAATGTTCAAACTGCGGTGCGGCTTCGTTTGGCACAGGTGTATGTTTTGAGAAAAGAGGTGCGAAAAATTGAGTAAATATAGAGTAAAGTATTCGAGAAACGAGTTTGCTAAATATATTTCGCATCTTGACTTTATGAGATGTATGGTAAGGACATTTCGCAGGGCAGAAATTCCTGTTAAATATTCGCAGGGCTTTAATCCTCATATGGTGATGACCATCGGTCTTCCTATGTCAGTTGGTGTTACGAGCGACGGCGAGTATTTAGACGTTGAACTTCATACCGATATTCCTACGGAGAAATTTATAGAAGATGTAAATAAAAACATACCGCTTGGACTAAAGGTGGTGGATGTAAATATCATTGATAAGAGCGCACCGCCACTATCAGATATCGACAGTGCTATTTATCTTGTAAAGATTTATGGTGCAAAGAAAATTGATGCCGATGCACTTATGTCACTTCCCGAGATAGTAGTTCCGAAAAAGACCAAGAAGGGCATAAACGATACCGATATTAAAAAGGATATCAGAGGTATCGATTTTATAGAAAATGGTGAAAATTATGTTATGTATCGTATGCATTTATCTGCGGGTGGAAGGAGCAATCTAAAACCCGAGACTGTTGCAACTGCTATGGAAAAATACCTTGGTATGTCGTATGACAGCATAGGAGTACACAGAGAAGAGTTATTATTTTTAAAAAAATAAAAGGTAGGATAGATTTATGAATATATCCGAAAGATATTTAGAACTTAAAAATGAATTGAACCGTCACGCATATCTGTATTATGTAATGGATAATCCCGAAATATCCGACGCAGATTATGATAAGCTTATGCGTGAGCTACTTAAAATTGAGGAGGAAAATCCGTCGTTTGTAACTCCCGATTCACCAAGCCAGAAGATAGGCGGAACTGTGCTTTCAGAGTTTGACAGAGTTGAACATACTGTGCAGATGCAGAGTTTACAGGACGCGTTTAACTTTGACGAGATAAAGGCGTTTGCAGAGCGCGTTGAGGCGGTAGTCCCTGATGCAAAATACGTGGTTGAACACAAGATAGACGGACTTTCTGTATCTCTTGAGTATGAAAACGGCATCTTCACACGCGGTTCTACGCGCGGTGACGGATTTGTAGGCGAGGACGTTACAAATAACCTTCGTACCATCGGCTCAATACCGCTTAAATTAAACGTAGATATCCCGTACCTTGAGGTGCGAGGCGAAGTGTTTATGTCAAAGAAAAACTTTGAAAAGATAAATGCTGAGCGCGAGGAGAATGGCGAAACAGTATTTGCCAATCCTCGTAATGCTGCTGCAGGCTCACTTCGTCAGCTTGATTCTTCTATCTGTGCAAAACGAGGTCTTGATATATTTGTATTTAATATTCAAAGAGCCGAGGGTGTAGAATTTTCAAAGCACCTTGAAGGTCTTGCATATCTTCGTGATGCAGGTTTTAAGGTGATAAATAACGAAACAGAGTTTGATAACATAGAGGAAGCATTTGCCGAAATAGAGAAGATAGGCGAAATAAGAAAAGATTTATATTACGATACCGACGGCGCCGTTATAAAGGTAAACGACCTTTCCCAAAGAGAACTTCTGGGTCAAACTGCAAAAACACCTAAATGGGCAATTGCGTATAAATACCCTGCCGAGAGAAAAGAAACTGTTATCGAAGAGATATTTGTAAACGTAGGAAGAACAGGCGTGCTTACACCGACTGCCAGGTTTAAGACAGTATCACTTGCAGGCACTAACGTAAGCAAGGCTACGCTTCACAATATGGATTATATTCATATGAAGGATATAAAGGTGGGAGATACTGTCCTTGTGCAGAAGGCGGGAGATATTATACCTGAAGTTGTAGAGGTAGTAAAGGAAAAACGAACAGGTAGTGAAATAGATTTTGTAATGCCAAGTGTTTGCCCTGCGTGCGGAGCGCACGTAGAACGCGAGGAAGGCGAGGCAGCATACCGCTGTATAGGTATAAAATGTCCTGCACAGCTTGCAAGGCAGATTACACACTTTGTATCACGTGATGCTATGGATATAGACAGAGTTGGTCCGTCTATAGCCCAAAAATTTTTGGAGAACGGACTTATTGAGAGCGTTGCAGACATTTATTATATTGATAAAGAGAAAATAGCTAAACTTGATAAGCTTGGCGAAAAGTCGGCAGACAATATCATATCTGCTATTGAAAATTCAAAATCACGAGGACTTGCAAGGGTGATTTATGCACTTGGTATAAGGCACATAGGTCTTGGCGGTGCAAAGCTCGTGGCACAAAGGTTTAAAACTATGGATAACCTTTTAAATGCCACTATAGAAGAGATTTCCACTATAGACGATGTAGGCGAGAAAATGGCACAGAGTATAGTGGAATTTTTAGCTGAGAAGGAAAATGTCGAAGTAATAGAAAAGCTTAAAAACGCAGGCGTAAATATGGAATGTGAAGAAAGTGCGGTAGTTGACAACACCTTTGAAGGAAAGACTTTCGTGCTTACAGGCACTCTTTCTATCGGAAGGAAAGAGGCGAAAGGCATCATCGAGGCTCACGGCGGCAAGGTGTCTGGCAGCGTGTCTAAGAAAACTGACTATGTTCTTGCAGGTGAAAGCGCAGGCAGTAAGCTTGACAAAGCGAATGAGATTGGTGTAACAGTAATCACAGAGGAAGAATTTAATGAAATGATAAAATGATTGAAAAATCAGGAATTTTGTGGTAAAATATAATTTAATTATTGCTCAGAGGTGAAACATAAATGAAAATAACAAAGGAAGATATACTTAAGGTTGCGTCACTTGCAAGGCTTAGCCTTACAGACGACGAGATATCATCACTTAATATGGAAGGTATCATAGAGTTTGCAAACAAGCTAAACGAGCTTGAAACAGACGATGTAAACCCTACAAATCACGTGTTAGACGTTTCAAATGTATTTCGTGAGGACGTAGTGGGAGAGTCTTATGACAGAGAACTTATGCTTTCAAACGCACCCTCAAAGGCGCGCGGATGCTATCAGGTGCCGCAGGTTGTTGGCGAGTCATCAAACGATGGTGCGTCAGAAGAGTAAGTGAGAGGAGTGACAAAAGTGGAATTATACAAGAAAACCATACACGAGCTTTCTGATATGCTAAAGGCAAAGGAAGTTTCAAGTGTTGAAATAACAAAATCGGTTTTAGATAGAATTGAAAAGGTTGACGATAAGGTTGAAGGCTACATCACCGTTACAGGCGATAAGGCACTAGAGTCTTCTAAAATTGTAGACGAAAAGATAAAAAACGGCGAGGATATTTCTGACATAGCAGGTATTCCTATGGCAGTAAAGGATAACATCTGCACAGAAGGTATCCTTACTACTTGTGCATCAAAGATGCTTTCAAACTTTGTTCCGCCATATGACGCAACAGTTGTGAAAAAGCTTAAGGAAAATGATGCAGTTATCCTTGGTAAAGTAAATATGGACGAGTTTGCTATGGGTTCGTCTACAGAAAATTCATATTTCAAAAAGACTAAAAACCCATACGACCTAACACGCGTTCCTGGTGGTTCGTCAGGCGGTAGTGCGGCGGTAGTTGGCGCTGACGAGGCTATATTCTCACTTGGTACAGATACAGGCGGCTCAATCAGACAGCCTGCATCATTCTGTTCGGTTGTTGGTATGAAGCCTACCTACGGCTTGGTGTCAAGATTTGGTCTGGTAGCATTTGCATCATCACTTGACCAGATAGGACCATTAACAAAAGACGTTACCGACTGTGCGATAGTGTTAAACGCTATCACAGGTCACGATAAAATGGATTCAACATCTTTAAATGTTGAATACCCTGATTATAAAAAAGCTCTAGTAAACGATGTAAAGGGTATGAAGATAGGTATCCCTGCAGAGTATATCGGCGAGGGAATAAATGAAGAGGTTAAAGCATCAATCTTAGCTGCCGCAAAGACTTACGAAAGTCTTGGCGCAGAGGTTGAAGAGTTCTCACTTGGTATGACTGATTACGCACTGGCAGCGTATTACATCATATCATCTGCTGAGGCAAGCTCAAACCTTGCACGTTTTGACGGCATTAAGTATGGCTATAGAGCAGAAGGCTATAAGGACCTTGTAGACCTTTACTGCAAAACTCGTTCCGAGGGATTTGGCAGCGAGGTTAAAAGAAGAATAATGCTTGGTACTTATGCACTAAGCTCTGGCTACTACGATGCTTATTACAAAAAGGCATTATCTGCTCGTACTCTTATAAGAAACAGCTTTAACGAAGCATTTAAAAAGTACGATGTAATACTTACACCTACTGTTCCAACAACTGCATTTAAGATAGGTGAAAAAGTGTCTGATCCTGTTACTATGTACCTTGGCGACATATGTACAGTATCAGTAAATATCGCAGGTCTTCCTTCGATAGTTGTTCCGGGTGGATTTGATACAAATGGTATGCCAATAGGTGTTCAGCTTATCGGTAAGGCATTTTCTGAGCCTACATTACTAAAGGCGGCATACACGTTTGAACAGAATACTAATTTCCACACCGTGAAACCAAATCTGTAAGGGAGGTACAAAGATATGAAATACGAATCAGTCATCGGCTTGGAAGTTCACGCAGAGCTTTCAACCGCTACTAAAATATACTGTAGCTGTGCAAATAAATTTGGTCAGGACGTAAACACAAACACTTGTCCTATATGTACAGGTATGCCAGGTACTCTTCCTGTGCTTAATAAGCAGGTAGTAGAGTATGCTATAAAAGCAGGTCTTGCACTTAACTGCGACATTACACCTTACGGCAAGCAGGACAGAAAAAACTATTTCTACCCTGACCTTCCAAAAGCGTATCAGATATCACAGTTTGACTTGCCGCTTTGCGTAAATGGTCACGTGGATATAAACGTTGACGGTGAGATGAAGAGAATAGGCATCACACGTATTCACATAGAAGAAGATGCGGGAAAATTAGTTCACGATGCCTATACCGATTCATCACTTGTTGACTATAACAGATGCGGTGTTCCGCTAATTGAGATAGTTTCCGAGCCTGACATCAGAAGTGCAAAGGAAGCAAGAGTGTACCTTGAAACACTTAAATCTATCCTTTCATACATCGGTGTATCCGATTGTAAGATGGAAGAAGGCTCACTTAGATGCGACATAAACGTGTCACTTCGTCCTGTTGGTGCTACAGAGTTTGGTACAAGAACAGAAATGAAAAACGTAAGCACATTCTCAGGCGGTGAAAGAGCTATTGAATACGAAATAGGCAGACAAACAGAGATTTTAGAAAATGGCGGTGCTATCGACCAGGAAACAAGAAGATGGGACGATGCACTTGGACAAAATGTCCTACTTCGTAGTAAAGAGGAAGCGCATGACTATCGCTATTTCCCTGAGCCAGACCTTATGCCTATATCTGTATCTGACGAATGGGTTGAAAAGGTAAGGGCAGAACTTCCTGAACTTCCTGCAGTTAAAAAGGAAAGATATATGCGTGAGCTTGAACTTTCTGACTATGAGGCATCTATCATTACTGATAACAAAGATATGGCGGCATTTTACGAAGAGTGCCTTGCAAAAGGCGGTAATCCAAAAACAGTTTGCAACTGGGTGCTTGGAGATATATCAAAGGTACTAAACGAAAGTGAAAAGGCATTTTCGGATATTCCGTTTGAGCCAGCACAGTTAGTTGAACTTTTGGAGCTTATCGGTAAAAACACTATAAGTAATTCCGCAGGTAAAAAAGTGCTTGATGAAATGTTTAAAACAGGCGAATCACCAAGTACACTTGTGGATAAGCTTGGACTTGCGCAGATTAGTGATACAGGCGCACTTGAGGCGCTTGTTGACGAAATTATCGCGGCAAACCCTCAGTCTATAGAGGACTACAAAGCAGGCAGAGACCGTGCGCTTGGTTTCCTTATGGGACAGTGTATGAAGGCGTCAAAGGGAAAGGGTAATCCACAGATATTAAATAAGATGATTAAAGAAAAGCTTGACAGTTATAAATTATAAAAATATGCCACAGGCGATATATCTCGCCTGTGGCTATTTAAACGGTCGTAGCATTTTTTATGTTTCGACCTGCATACTTTATTTTATGAATAGCTTAGAGGAATGTTACATATGTATTATAAAAAAACAATACTTTCTTATAAAGCCTCAAGTGCGGTTAGAGAGACACTTGAAAGCCTAGGCATAGAGGTCATTTCTACAGTAGAACACAAAAATATTTCCCGGGAAATATGCGATCACGCAGATATGCAGATTGCAAAAATAAACGAGGATTTATTTGTGTGTGCACCAGAAGTGTACGAATATTATAAGCCAATTTTAGGTGAAAAATTAATATGCGGAAGTACAAGCCTAAAATGTAACTACCCTTACGATGTAGCATATAATATAGCAAGGGTAGGTGGTTATGCGTTTCATAATATAAAGTATACAGATTTATGTGTTTTAAATTATCTTAAAAATCAGGGGGTAAAAATTATAAACGTATGTCAGGGCTATACAAAATGTAATATGTGCATAGCTGGTAATTCTGTTATAACCTCTGACGAGGACATATATCAAAAATGCGTAAGTCTTGGTATACGCGCGCTTAAAATAAGACCTGGTCATATAATTCTTGACGGGTATGATTATGGCTTTATAGGTGGAGCAAGCGGACAGATAAGCGACGATACTATTTTCTTCGCAGGAGATATTTCATCTCATCCTGATTTTGTGGAAATAAAAGATTTTTTATCTGATGTGAATGTAAAATTCATATCTGTGCCGAATATACCGCTTATTGATATAGGCACTGTAACGGGCTTTGGTATATAATATGTTTTTATACGCATACTACTACCAATTATCACATAAATGGAGTGGTGTTGGCTTGACAGTAGTATTATCGAGGGAGCTTGCAGGAAA
Source organism: Clostridia bacterium (assembly GCA_045540815.1). Taxonomy (GTDB): domain Bacteria; phylum Bacillota; class Clostridia; order UMGS1810; family UMGS1810; genus JAZQHR01. Next base: position 63,878 of record JAZQHY010000019.1, read on the forward strand.
GTTTACAGATTTTTTGAAAACTGAGAATATAAATTTTGATATAGAAAAATACAGAAAGATAGCTAGTGTGTTTGTTCATATAGAAAATCTGAAAAAACCATATATTTGTGATGTTTTGTCAGAATTCGTCATAAATAGTCATATTAAAAGATACGTAAACTCTTATATTAATACAGAGTTTTATTTTTTTGAAAAAAACGAGAGAGAAAAGGTAACGAAAGATGTATTATCACGCATCAATAAATGTGAAATATCACAGAAAATAGAAAGTTTTTTTGACGAAAAAGACCAGATTATATTAGACGGTTTTTTTAAATTTCGTATGAAGGATTATACATCGTATGTAGATGCACTTATTTATGATGCAACGGAAAAAATGACCGCTGAAAAGGAGCTTAATGAGTTTATAAAGCTTTTAAAATATTTTGTGAGCATAGGTGATTCTGTTTGTGACAGAGTTCATGTGTTGCAACAAAATGATGAGTATATATTGCTTGATGATAACGGAAAATCTCCGGTAGATGAGCTTTTAGTGATGTATGAATTTTCAGATATGGAGCATTTGCCGGAAGATGATCTTTTAAATAATCTTGTATCCATAGCGCCAAGAAATATTGTCATTCATAATGCGGAATGTTTAAAAAATGACGAAAATCTATCTGTTATCTACAAGGTTTTTGAAAAAACGATAGAATTCTGTGATGGGAAATGTAAGTTTTGTCGGGAAATATATGATATTGAAAAACCGCGAAATGTGTGATAAAATGTAAAAAAACACGTGCGAGGTATCGTATGAAAACAGTTTTTGTGATAAATCCTAAAGCGGGAAACGGAAAAAATATCGAAAAATTAAAAAAATCTATTTTGGATGCAGCGGAGCAGATTAAAACCGAAGTCGAAATATACGTTACAAAGTCGATAGGTGATGCAAAGGAATTTGTTAGGGAACACTGTGAAAAACACGGTGCAGCACGTTTTATTGCGTGTGGCGGAGACGGAACGCTGTCGGAGATTGTAAACGGAGCTATCGGGTGTGAGGATGCGGAGGTCGGCGTAATTCCTATAGGCACGGGAAATGATTTTTGCAGAAACTTTGCATTTTCAGGTGATTTTTTTGACGTCTTATCCCAGCTTAATGGTGAAAGCATAAAGTGTGATGCAATACGCTATCATACATATGTTGATGGAATTGAAAAATCAGGATACAGTGTAAATATGTTTAATATTGGGTTTGACTGCAATGTTGCCGATATGACTAACTTCATAAAGAAACGAAGTGTTATTTTAGGCTCGTTTGCATATATACTTTCAATATTTGCCGTTCTGATAAAAAAGAAAGGTGCAAACCTTGTGATGAAGCTTGATGGTGATATAAAGCATACGGGTAAATTGCTGCTTACTTCAATAGCGAACGGGAGCTTTTGTGGTGGAGGTGTTATGAGCAATCCTTTAGCTGATGTAAGAGATGGGTTTATAAACCTTAATATCGTACGCAATGTTTCGAGATTAAGACTTCTTACCATTCTTCCAAGATATATGAACGGTACTCATATCAGAATGAAAAACCTTGAAAACATTATTTCAAATTCACGTTGCAAAAAAGTGCTTGTTATTCCTAAAGATGGAGTTATGCGCCTTTGTATCGATGGTGAGATAACCGATGCAGGAACGACAGAATTCAGTATAGTACATAATGCATTTAATTTTGTAGTGCCGTTTATAAATGAATTAAATGTAAAAAAAGAGCAGACTGTAGGGCGCGTTCTCTTAGGGATTAATTGGTTTTGAAACTATATTTTCAATTTATACTGCATCAAAAAAGTCCACAATACGTCAGTATTGCGGACTTTTTGTTCTTTGTCTAAATATGAAAATCTAACATTCAAAACTGCTTTGCATCCAAAATTATTTTGTTTTGGATGCAGGACGAGGAAAAATCATGCAGATATCCTGGCG
>JAZQHY010000020.1:0-6694 GCA_045540815.1 Clostridia bacterium
ATCTGTATCTGTTGGCCCGGAGGCACATCTGCTCACATTTCAGAAAGACAGTCACTCTGCAGAAATATATATCAGATATATCAACATCAAAAGAGGCTGGAGTAGATGTCCTGCAAAGTCTCGTGCATAAATATGAAGTACCAGTAGAAGATGTAAGAGTTTCGGGAGTAGTAATACTAAATTCTACAATTATTTCTTTTCCTATTTCGTTTGAATTCCAAGGTATTTTACTCCTAGTTTCATCATTAAACTTTATATCATATCTATAGCCATCATCACCGTAGCCAATGCTTGTATATACTTCTGCTGTTGCAGAATTTATTACTGCTTTAAATCTTATGTAATAAGTTGTATTTGGCTTTGCTATAATATCTGTTTTATACCCACCAGCAGTACCATATTGCACATAATAAGAATTAGTTGGGGTTTCGTTTAAATCTGGTATATCAACTTCATTAGCACTCTTTTCTCCTATACTAACTACCTCTACTGGGGCTTCTGGTGTGGGTGTGCCATTCTGCAAGCTATTACCGCTTATATCTAAATCTAGCCAATCTCCACCAGCACAATCATTAAGAGTAACAGTAGGAGTACCAGAAGCTCTTCTAACAAAGCCTTTTATTTTATGAGTAATTGACATTAACATTTTCTTTTTTAATCTAAAGTAATTCATTCAATCACTCCTTAAAACCCATACACAAAGCCTACAAATTGAGCACCATTAAAGCTGAATACAATTTCATAGTGTGTGTTAGCACTGGGTTGGAATATAGATAGCCCGTCTACAGTAGCACAATCTGTGCCAACCCATTGAAGAATTCCAGAGCCAGTATAATCAATAGATGTGGGTGTTTCACCGCTATTGAAAATTAAGCTACTCATATAATCTTCTTGATATTCACCGTCTCCAAAATTGAAAGAAATACTATCTACTATTAAACATCTTAGTTCTGTATTGTAATAATTAGCAAAATCAAAGGATAAAGTAGTAGCTTCTAAATAGGTAATGATTGCCTGTAATCCAGGGTCGCCTTTTTCTCCCTTTTCACCCTTCTCGCCTTTTAACATTGCTATTTGTGTTGGTGTGAAATCTGCATAAGTGAAAGGGTCACCTTTGTCACCTTTGTCGCCTTTGTCACCTTGCGGACCTTGTGGACCTTGAAGGCCTTGTTTACCACGAACACCTTGAGGACCTGTAGGACCCACTTCTCCTGTATCGCCTTTAAACCCTCGTGGACCGCGAACACCTTGAGGACCTTGAGGGCCTTCTGGTCCTTGAGGGCCTTCTGGTCCTTGAGAACCTGTGCGTCCTGTTTCGCCTCGTGGACCACGGAAACCTCGCACACCCTGTTCACCTTGAGGTCCTTGTTCACCTGGGATGCCTCGCGGACCTTGTTCACCTCGAAAACCTTGCGGACCCATAGGACCTTGAGGACCGCGTAAGCCTTCTAGCTGTTCGGGCGTGAAGTCTTCATACTTAAATGCGGGTCCATGCGGGCCTATAGGACCTTCGGGACCTTGGGGTCCTTGGGGACCAATAAAACCTTGTATCGCTACATACACAGGGTCAGTGCCTACATAAAGATGTTGTCCTTCAGCTTTAGGAATATGTTTTAAAAAAGTACTTAAATCAGGTCCATTTAAATAGCCTTGTTCTGAAGCCTGGTATTCTTCTGGAACTTGATTACTGTAATCGCGTTCCATAATAAACAAATTCGTGTTATAATCAAAAGCATATTGCTGGGCTGTTGGTAAACCTTCTTCATCAGTGCAGAAGAATTTATATGCAGCACCTGTAACCACAACAGACCTTATGTATTTTTCGGGGAAGTAGTCATAACCCACATCATTTTTAAGTGCATCCGCTGTGTATACGGTAGAGAACGAAGGAAACTTACTGTTCAACTTTGCGTTTATGTCGTCTACAACTTCGTCTAAGAAGACCTCTAGTTGAGAGTACAATAGCGTTTCTCCAGCCAGTTTTTCGTTTACACGTTTTACTATTTCGCTTATACGCATTATACTACCTCCTAAACTGCAACAAGGAGAGGGAACGCCCCTCTCCCTGTGTTTAATTTACATCAGTGTAAGTTCACCTGGGGTAGTCTCAACATTTGCTGATATGTTTGCCATTCTGTCCTGTTTTTTCATAATGGCATCTACAGCATTTACACGACTGTGGATTTCATCAGCAAAAGTTTTAGGAAGTTTGTGTGGCGTATTATCAATAGGCATATATATTGAGATACCGTTGATGCTTACTTTCATTACATTACCGAAGTAAGGTCGATACAGTGGCGATACAGCAACTGTAACCTTTTCTTCGTTTCTATATCTTACAGCAAGATTAGCCTGCTCTTTCACTGCAGAAGCAATTTGTTTTGCTTGCTCCTGCAGTGCCTGATTTAATTCAGATTTTTTGTTGGACATCTACAGTCCCTCCTTAAAAATTAACTTCAGTAGGAACGCAGATATAGTCGTGTACGGCTTCCAGTCTTGTACAACCATAGCCTACAGAATTAATCTTAAAGCCGATAGATTGTCTCTGGTCGATTGGGTCAAGCACACCAGATGAACCTTTTTGTTTAACATACATTCTTGCCTGGCCTTCACCAGAAAGTCCTGTACGTGTAAGGGCATCTTTACCTACTACGAGAATGTGCTGTGCTTTAAACTCGTTATAACCTTCGGGAGCTATAAACTCTTCCTTAATGCCGTTAGCATAAGGGATATAGCTAGCTTCCGCACCAGTTCTAGCATCAGTTGCATAATAACCAGTTTGGCCTGCAGTGGTCTTAACTGCTACAGACTGGTAATCGATACTGCCGTCGTCGTTTACTTTATAAAAACGTTTATATTTTGTACCGTCTTTGGTGAACTCACCTGATGTAGGTACAATGAGTGTCTCATAGAACTCAAGGTCAAACATTCTCACGAGTTTGGTATGAGCGTACATCTGTTCTGTGGTACGGTTGATGGTCATATATTTCTCAACCACAGGGTCGGAAATCATATCGAAGTAGAATTCGGGAGAACCGATTACGTGATAAGCCCCGTTAGCTCTAGGTTTTACCAAGCTCTTTTTAAGGTCAAGTACAATAAGTCGCAGGTCTGTGAGAGTTGGTTTAGAGTCTATGGTGAGTTCTTCAAAGTTAGCAGCGTCACCAGCGTATCTCTTTTGAGCGATAGAGAAAAGTGTTTCTCTGGCGAGAAGGTCAAATGTTTCCATAGCCACAAGAGAGTACTCTTTAGTATAGTGTGCGATAACAGGGTCAACAACCTTGAAATCTACTTTATCAGTAAATTCCATATATCTACCGTACTGGTGAGCGGTCATTTCATACTTTTCAACAGAACCTTTATCTGACTTAGGCGGTACGCCTTCAGTAAGAGGTACTGTGTGGGCCTGTAACGGTGCCCAACGTCTTATCATAAGCTTGTCTGCTTTTTCCTGAATAGGAGCTTCATCTGCAAGTTTATGGTATACGTACTGGTCAGCGTCGTATCGGATTGTGTCGAGCAACTGTTTAGAATAGAACGTTTCTGGGTTTATAACACCAGGGCCTGCTTTCTGGGCCATACTAACATATGCATTAATATCTGCGGTTGAGTTGAAAATTGAGGACATATTAGGTCACACCTTTCTTGATTACTGTTTCTGTTGTTTGTCGAACCAACTTGTAAGTTCTGATGTTGATGTAATTTTATCAGGCTCACTGTTAGAACCAGCACCTGTGGTTTTGTTCGGCTGTGAGCTATGTTGAGCAACATTTTGTTGCCTTTCAGCTTCTTTAGCTGCTCCACGTTGTTCAGCAGCGTTAATAAGCTTATCGAAGTTTCTTAACTTATACTCTGTAACGAGGTCTACATCTGTTGTGAACGGATTTACACCTGCCTGCATAAGTTGGTCGGCAAAGCCTTCGAGTTGTTTATCCGACAAGTTGAATTGGTTCTTAAGAGTTTGAAAGCCCATATATGCTTTATTGGTTAAAGACTGTCTTTCATTGGCTTCTTTATACTGTTCAAGTTGTTGTAGTCTCTGCAATACTGCGGGGTCTAAATTTTGTTGTTTAGCCTGAGCTTTTAAAATAGCTTCTTGTACTGCGGACTGCATCTGAGCTTGCGGAGTGCTAGGGTCAATACCAAGTACACCTGCAATGTCTCCGACTAATTTTTTCAAGGCTGTGTTTTCAGAACGCATCTGAGCAAAAGCGGCATTTGCTTTAATCTGACTGTTCTTTTGTGAGTCGTCGTTGGGGTCTTGCTGCTGAGGGTCTTGTTGTGAACCGTCGTTCTGACCGTCAGTAGTCTGGCCTTGTCCGTCTTGCTGTGATTGTGTTCCAGGTTCAGTAGGTTCAGTGCCTTGTGGTGCAGAATTATCTGTACCCTGACCTGACTGTTGTGCGTCTGGGTTCGCGTTTGTGTCTCCAGAATTAGTTTGAGAGTCTTGGAGGTCTGCTTCGGTTAAACCAAAAGCTTCCAAGAAATCTGGGCTAATACCATCTGTCATAGTTACCTCCTTATACATTTGACGAAGATGTACAAGTCTGCGAAAAACAATACACACAAATCAAGGGATGTGGAAACCTAATATTCGCTAAGTACAGTATAATACTAAATTCATTATTTGTCAAGAACGTGGCTATAGATGTTTACATTATAGGTTCTTGAGCTGCTGGTGGTTGATGTTGTTCAAGATTTCCATTTATAGCAGGGTCGAGAGTTTCTTGTGGAGCGTTACCTGCACGCGTGTCTTTGAGATGTTGTGCAGTAATCATAAGGGCGTCATTAGGTGTAACCCCATTCTCAATAAGGCCTGCATAATCGTAAAGTACCTGGGCCACTTCAGATGTCACGTCCTGTAAACGTTGAACACCCATACGTTCAAGCATAAGCTCTTTATATGGTAGGTCTTGGAACATAAGCCACTCTTCTTCAGTAATGAGCTGTACTTGGGAACCTTGTGCAGCATACTGCATTTGTTTTTCCATAAGCATATTTGCTACCGAGGCTATGCGTTGTCTGTTCTTCGGCAATTCCGAAGATATATTAATCTGATAGTTGAAAAGTATTGCATTATCTATAGCAGGGAAATCCAGTTCAACAGTTTTCCATTTGTTTGTATTAGGCTCTTTATAAAAGAACTTTCTTGAGGGTGAGTAGTGTATAAAGTTTGATAACACAAGTTGTGTTAAGCGTTTTGCGTAGGCTTCAAAATTTGTAATTTTAGGTGTATCACAAAGCGTTACACGGTTGAGCATTTCTTCTGTACCACCTGTTGTAATGATAGACCCTGTATCGCGGCCTGTGTATCTACCGTCTACACCAGATACGGTTTGTATGCCGTTTTCTAAACCTTGTTTAACATACTGCAGATTTGGTGATGTGTTTGGGAATTGATGGTAGTGTACAGCTTTGGATGCGTCGCCGTTTACAATAAATGTTTTGTCCGCTTCATCACCGTGTTTAGCAAAACTGTTTATATTAAGTCCTGAAGCAGATGATATGAACTTAGGCGGTCTCTGGTTTTTATATTCAGCAGTTAATGCTATTGAGTCCATAAGATTGTATGCTACGTTATTAGCAAAAATCTTAGACGCAGGTGAGTCACCAATCAAATCACCCGCAGGTAGTTCACAGTACAACAGAGCAAATGGGAATGTCGCGGGTCTGATACCTTCTTTTTTATAAAGCACATAATCATTATTGATAACGTGTATTTCATCAACACGACCTTCTTTGCGTATCCAGTATGTTATAACATTATAGTAATCTTTTTTATTGGTAGCATCTTCTTGAACCTGTAATTTTGGGAGCTGCTCATTTGAACTACTTTTCTTTTCTTTAAGATATTTAGTAAAAGCTTCTTTGTAGTTTTTGTTTTTTAATATAACTGACTTGTGATAAGTGTCATAAGTCATACAGTAGCTTGCGTTTTCAAATGAGTCTGCAAACGGGTCTCTCATAAATTTTATAGGGTCAATGTTTTTAACTGTTACGTTACCCTTATAATAGTTATTGTCAGTGATATTACCGCCAGTAACAGAGTCGTCCCAACCAACTTGGGTTATACCTAAATTAAGGAGTGCAGCTCGGTCTCCTGCTTGGAACTGAGCATAACCTACGTTAGCTAAGTTCCATATACAGTCTAAGGCAATGTTAAGGTTTGAAGTGAGGTCTTTATCGTTTTCAGAAGTTGGTAAGATGTCAGCAGCTTTAGTAACGGTGTAGACAGATGCAACAATGTTTGATTTTACAAAAGTTACATAATTAGTATCAGGTAAAATCTGATAGGGTGGAAATTTAGCCTTTAAAACTTTCCACAGATTACCTCTGTCAGTAGCATCCAACAGCTTCATACGTTTATGGTGTTTTGCATAAGCTGTTTTACAAGTGTCCCAATACTCTTTTAATTCAGCAAGCAATGCTCTATCGTCTTTTATAATTTTATCAGACATTATTCATCAGCCTCCCCAGAGTCAACATTTATATCAAAAGCGTCATAGATTTCAGCGATTACTTTATCTATAGCTGCGTTTTGAACGCCATCTTTATTTTCATCGGTTAAGATGGCTTGCGGTTTGTCTTTATTTGTGTACGTCATATTGATTGTGATACCTGTTTTTGTAAACAAGTATACTGTAGCCAATACAGTACAACAAATAATCAGTGTTATAGCTAAGTTCAATGCAAT
>JAZQHY010000021.1:0-6075 GCA_045540815.1 Clostridia bacterium
GAAAGGCTCGGACACTCGGCGCTTAGATATCACGCCTCGTTGCTCTCCGCTATCCCTCAAAAATCCACGCACTCTCTCGCCCTCCTTTGTTTACTAACGTAAACGCAGTTGGTCGGGTTCGTGCTTGATTTTGTGAGGGCTGCGAGCCTCGGCGCTTAAGTTAGAAACTTCCTACTGTTTTGCCTGCGATGAGGTCCTGTACGCTCTGGGAGAACTTTGTGCAGTAGCTCTTGTATACAAGGCAGATTGTTTCGCCGTTAAGTGTTGCGATGTACTTTGTGTTTCCTGTTGGATAAACCTTAATCACATCGTTTGCTCTGCCTGTTGAGTAGGAAAGCTCAAGTGTCAAAACAGGAGTTCCAGAGCCGTTTGTGGTAGCTTTTCCTGCATTTTGCATATTGCAGATATTGTTGTAGAAAACGTGGAAGTTGTCTTCGTCAAGGCGCTTGTCTTTGTAGTAAGCGGTGGTTGACTCGACTTCTTCTGTCACACCGTCGGTGTTTTCGACTGTATCGGTGAAAGTTTCAACCTTCAGGTCGTAGCTTCCTGATGCATCAGTAACCTTGATGTTTGTAAGACTACTGAAGTTCGGGTTGATTACTGTATCAGGGCGGAGCTTGTCGAATGTTGTGTAAACCCAAGGAACGTACTCTGCCTTAATCTTGTAGATGATGTTTGAATCAGCGATGAGATAAACGTAGTCGTCCTTTGGAGTGCTTGCTTTGATGTTTACGGTTGTGTCGGGATAAATCGCTTTTACACTAGCGTAAGGTGAGCTTAGTCCGTACTGTGAAAGCTGGGCTGAGCTTGGATTTACGCACATAACTTCTTCTGCATAAAGTCCGCGTATTGCGCCTGTGATGTTAGCGGCTTCAACCTCACTGATAAACATCTTTTTAGGGCTTATCATCAAATATGATGAGTCGATAGCTTTGTCTTCGTTTGGTCTAAGCTCAATTTTTTCTCCGTAAGCAGAGCCTGAAAGAGTCAAAGCTTCAAACTGAGCGTTGTCAGTTGTATCTGCGGAAGTGTTAACGCTGAGAGTAACAAGGTCTAAAACAGAGAACAACAATCCGTCAACTGCGTCAGTAGGCACAACGTAAACTGCCTTGCTGTCGCCGAACATCACGTATTCACCAAGCTGTGACGGAGCGCTGTCGCCTAAAATAATAGTTGAAGTTGTTCCGTCTGAAAAGGTTGTCTTTACTGTAGCGCGTGGATTGTCAAAGCCGTAATCCTTTGCGTTTTCGCCCACAGGGTCAGCAACACTTGAAAATTCAAGTGCTGCGACGTCGTTAGCGATAGTATCTGCGCCACCTGTTTGAAGCTCGATGTTCTCAAAGCCTACGAGAGTATAAATGGTAGCGTCGGTTTTTGTTTCACCTGTTTCTTCGTCAGTTGTAACAGGAGTCTCAGCTAAAACAGTGAAGGAACCTGACTTGTTTTCAACGTCAATCTGTTTGATGTCAGATGGGGTGTATTCAATGAGAGTGCCGTAGCTGTTGTTATCTACTTCGCCCTTTTCGTTTAAAACGAGGTTAGCCTGATGCTCGCCCTTCTCATCAACAACGAGGTTGATTTCAGTACCCGCGTCTAATTCTTTAGGCTCGGTGTCACTTGGAAGGAAGTTGAGCAGTAAAACAACTGCGACAATTAAAAGAACAACAGCGCTCGCAATTATTACCCATAAAGTGGATTTTGAGAGCTTTTTCTTATTTTTATCGCTGTTTTCTTCAGTTTTTTCATTTTTTTGTGAGTTTTCGTCACGTTCTAAAAAAGCTTTCAAAGCTTCGTTTTCAGTTTCAACTTCGGTTGCGGAAATACTTTCAGTAGCGGTGTTTTCCACAGTCTCTTGCAGGTTTTTTTCAGGAGTATTTTCAGCCATTATTTGTGCCTCCTTCTAAGCCACATTACAACGCCTAAAATTACAACAGCAACCGGAATGAGGTATCTGAAGATTATTGCAAGCAGGGTAGTTGTGAAAGTTGAAGTAATACCAAGTTCTGCCGAATCCAGAGTTTTACCTTCTACTGTGATGGTAGCGTTGTCGCGGTCAGCGATGGTGTTGAAGAGATTGATGATATATGCACTGTTGTTGAAGTTGGTAGCGGAAAGTGCTGTCTCGGAGAAAGCTTCGTAAGAGCCGAAAACGATAACATTTGAACTCTTTGTGTTGTCTTCGTTGCCCGATGTTGAGATAGCCGCACCGATGAGCTTTTGAGGCTCTTCTTCGTTGTAATCCCAGTTTTCGTCTGCATCAAGTGGCATCTGCACAGCGCTTGTTGATGTTGAAAGCAGAGAAGTTACGTTTGGATTGATGAGTTCAATCGGCATAGTGTACATCATAACAACAGGGATTGAGGTATCTTTGATGCCTGATGAGAACTCTGTGTCATCGTAGTTGAAGATAGAAATGAGGTTTGGCTGCATGGAGTTTGTCATATACTGGGTGTCTGTTTCATAAACCAGACTCTTGTTTATTGCCATACCCCATTCTTCTAAAAGTGTGTCGATGTTTGGAGTTTCACTTTGAACCATGTCGTTAGGAATGTAAATCACGGTGTGACCATAGTTGCCCTCGTTGTAAAGCCAGTTTACGAGTGTGTCGTAAGTGTCTTTATCGATATCTGTGGTAGGGGCGTAGATTATCACAAACTGTGAGTCGTCCTTGATTTCACCGTTTAAGAGGTTGACTGTCTCAACGGAGTAAGCGTTGTTTGAAAGAAGTGAGACAAGCGGTGTTGCTTCAAGCTCGCCGTGACCTGTGAGAACTGTCACACCGACTTTTTCTTCAGTTGTAACGTTTAAGATTGCAGTAAGGAGAGCCTGCTCGAGGTTCTGACCCTCGGCAACATACTCGCCGTAGTATGAGAGATACTCCTCGTTGTAGGTGAACACGTCCTCGCTTGAAACAGCGATGTAATCGTCGCCGTGACAAACAAGCATAAGATAAGAAGCGCCCGACCAGTTAACATCTGGATACTTCGATGTGAAGGTTGGGTTTTTGGTGAGATTAACGTACTCTAGATTGAAGTGAGTTGACTCTCTTTCAAAAGCATGTAAGAGCTTGTTAACCTGAACGTTGTACTCACCCTGAGATTCGAGCTGTTTTTCTTCCATCAAAACGTAAACGTCGACATCTTTTTCGAGCTGTTTCATAAACTCGACTGACGGAGTAGTCAGCTCGTAAACGTCGTTTTGGGTAAGGTCAGCGCTTAAAACAGGGAAGCGGTTAGTCAGCATTGTAGCGACAATGTTCAGACCGACAACAATAGCGATGAAAAGTACGGTTAAAACGATTGAGATTGTACCGCGTTTTGCGTTGCGGGATTTAAGAAAAGCGCCGATTTTCGACGGCTTTTTAGCTTTCTTTACCTCTTTGATTTCTGTATCCGTGCTAAGGATTTTATCCATTTCTTTGTTGTTTTTCATAGCCTTACACCTCCTTAGCTCCAGCGTTTTTTCTCAAATACGCGGATTGTCAGGAAGATGAAAATAGCAATTACGCTTAAGAAAAATACCACGTTTGAGAAATTCAAAATGCCGTATGTAAAGTTGTTGAAGTTAGTGTTAAATGACACCATACTCAAAATATTGATTAAAAACTGTGACTGAGTGAGGCTAGCTAGCGAGTCAATCATATAGATGAAAAGTCCCACAGCAATGCCCACAATAGCGGCGATAACCTGACTTTCGGTGAGCGCTGAAACGAAAATGTCGATAGCAATCAGCGAGCCACCTAAAAGGAGCATACCAAGTATCGTACACAAAATAACTGCCCAGTCAGGGGTTGTGAAGAAACAGATTACCAGTGTGTATAAAAGGAAAATTGATACACACAGAGCGTAGAGGGTAAACGCGCCCAAGAACTTGCCCATTACAACCTCGAAAAGGTTAATCGGAGCGGTGAGTAACGCTTGGTCGGTTTTTTGACGCTTTTCCTCAGAAAACGACTTCATCGTAATAATCGGAATGAGGAAAAGGATAATCATAAACATATTTGCAAATACAGGAGTCAGCGATGCTGTACCGTAATACAGGCAGTAAAGGTAAAAATACATACCTGAGAAGAAGTAGAAAACAGCTAAAACGATGTAACCGATTGCGCTGTTGAAGTACGCTGAAAGCTCACGTTTTAAAATAGCCAGCATTAGTTACTACCTCCTTTTGTTCTCTGGTTCTGTGAAGTGAGCTGTAAGAAGCTCTCTTCTAAAGTGAGACCGCCACTCTTCATTTCTAAGATTACACAGCCTGCTTTAACTAAGGCGCTGAATACGCCTTTTCTTATATCAACAGTGTTGTCGAAGTCAACAGCGTAGCGGTTAGTACCGATAGAGCTGACCTTTTTAACACCGTAAACATCATTTAGAGCGGTTGAAACAGCGGACGCACTGCCCTCAACCTCTAAAAGGAGCTGTCCCTGTCCTGAAAGAACTGTGGAAAGCTCGTTAGTTTTAGCGTCAGCAACAATACTGCCGTTTGAAATAACAATGATTCTGTCGCAGATTGCGGACACTTCAGACAAAACGTGTGATGAGAAGATTACAGTGTGTTTTTTACCAAGACCCTTGATGAGTGTGCGGATTTCGATAATCTGCTTAGGGTCAAGACCAACAGTAGGCTCGTCTAGAATAAGCACAGGCGGATTGCCAAGTAAAGCCTGAGCAAAGCCGACACGCTGTTTGTAACCTTTGGAGAGGTTTTTAATCAGACGGTCTTTTACGTCGGAAATTTTCACAACAGCCATAACTTCGTCAATATGCTCAGATTTTGGAAGCTTGACCTTTTTGATGTCATACATAAACTCAAGGTAAGCCTTAACCGTCATATCCGGATAAAGCGGAGGGATTTCAGGAAGATAGCCGATTTTAGCCTTGGTTTCCTTTGGATTTTCGAGTATTTCAGAACCATCAACAGTAACGGTGCCTGATGAGGAAGAGAGATAACCTGTGATGATATTCATCGTGGTACTCTTACCCGCGCCGTTAGGTCCTAAAAAGCCTAAGACCTCACCGCTGTTGACAGTAAAACTGATGTCGTTTACAGCCTTGATGTCGCCGTAAACCTTAGTCAGGTTTTTAACTTCAACCATAGTTTTTACTCCTTTATGTTATTCTTCAAGCACTACGCGAAAATGCGTATATATGTACATACTAATAATACTACAAAAATCGTAAATAATAAAGCGTTTTAATGTAATGTTAATAAATTTTCAGATGCCTGTCACATTAGCTTAAGCGCCGATCACCGTAGCCACGTCGTCACAAAGCCTTTCGATTCCGATTGTGCTAATCGCAAATTCTCCATCTTTCGACTTGCTCCTCCTCTCCCCAAAATCACAGATTTCGGGGACCCCGTCTATAACGAACCCGACCAACTGCGTTTACAAAGTAAACAAAGGAGGGCGAGAGAGTGCGTGGATTTTTGAGGAACAGCGGAGGTGAGCGAGGCGTGATAGTTAAGCGCCGAGTGTCCGAGCTTGTCGTCTCCTACGGGAATGTAGGTGCAGAAATGGTGGAAAAATAAAATTAATAAAAAATTTACGTCAGAAAATTGCATAAAAGTATGCAATTAATCCCGTTTTTTCGCCTATAAGTGAGAGGGTATTTACCCGAAACTAAGAAAGGCGGGATGAAATGTATACCGATGGATACATAAAAATCAAAAGAGATATTCTCGAGTGGGGGTGGTACCAAGACCCGAACACTCGTGCGCTGTACTTCCATTTACTGCTAAAAGCAAATTACAAAGAAGGTCACTACCTCGGTCATACGATAAAAAGAGGTCAGCTCGTGACAGGAAGAAAGAAGCTGTGTGAGGAGTTGAATATGACTGAGCAGGAGATTCGTACAGCACTGGAACACTTGAAATCAACCAACGAAATAACCATCGAAACCACCTCGAAATACTCGATAATTACTGTGATTAGCTACGACGAACACCAAAATACAACCAACGAAGTAACCAGCAGAGCAACCAACAATCAACCAGCAACTAACCAACAACTAACCAGCAAACAACCACAATATAATAAATATAATAAAAGAAATAAATATAATAATGCAATAAATGATA
>JAZQHY010000022.1:0-10195 GCA_045540815.1 Clostridia bacterium
ACGAGTTAATTTGTTAGCTCAAAATTACTTTACTAGCTTAAAAAGCTTGTTACTCAAAGTTCTCTTAACAGAGAACACACTTTATGCTGTTTATTTTTCAAAGACCAACTGTCGCACACGCGACTTGTTTATTATATCACCACAATTCTTCTTTGTCAACACTTTTTTGAAATATTTTTTAAAAATTTTAGTGCTAATAAATATGAATTTTTCGGTGCTTTATTAATATATCATATATGCAATATATATGTCAAGAGTTTTTTTAATTTTTTTGTGAATAAATGTCATTTATTTTATTGTAGTCACAAGTATACAAAATTATACTGCACACAGCGACAAAATAACGCAAAAAATCCATTTTAAACGCAAAAAAGGCTTGGGATAAACCCAAGCCTCTTTAAAGTCGTTTAAATTATTTATTGATTGAAGAAACGACACCTGAACCTACTGTTCTACCACCTTCACGGATAGCGAATCTTAGGCCTTCTTCGATAGCGATTGGAGTGATAAGCTCAACTTCCATAGATACGTTATCGCCAGGCATACACATTTCAACACCTTCTGGTAGTTTAACAACGCCAGTAACGTCAGTTGTTCTGAAATAGAACTGTGGTCTGTAGTTGTTGAAGAATGGAGTATGTCTACCACCTTCATCTTTAGTTAGAACGTAAACTTCGCCCTTGAATGAAGTATGAGGGTTGATAGTACCTGGTTTTGCAAGAACCTGACCTCTCTGGATTTCATCTCTCTGAACACCTCTTAGAAGTGCACCGATGTTATCACCAGCTTCAGCGTAGTCAAGTAGTTTTCTAAACATTTCGATACCAGTTACAACAACTTTTCTAGATTCGTCAGTTAGACCAACTAGTTCAACTTCTTCAGAAAGTTTTAGCTGTCCTCTTTCAACTCTACCAGTAGCAACTGTACCACGACCTGTGATAGAGAATACATCCTCTACAGGCATTAGGAATGGAAGATCAGTTGATCTTTCTGGAGATGGGATGTAAGCATCAACTTCATCCATAAGTTTAAGAATTGGAGCGTATTCTGGAGCGTTTGGATCGTCAGAAGCACACTCAAGAGCTGCAAGAGCAGAACCAGTTACGATTGGAGTATCATCTCCAGGGAATTCATATTCGTTTAGAAGGTCTCTGATTTCCATTTCTACTAGTTCAAGTAGTTCTGGGTCGTCAACCTGGTCAGCTTTGTTCATGAATACAACGATGTAAGGAACACCAACCTGTCTAGATAGAAGGATGTGCTCTCTAGTCTGAGGCATTGGGCCGTCAGCAGCAGAAACAACTAGGATAGCGCCGTCCATCTGAGCAGCACCAGTGATCATGTTCTTAACGTAGTCAGCATGTCCTGGGCAGTCAACGTGTGCATAGTGTCTAGCGTCTGTTTCATACTCAACGTGAGCAGTAGAGATAGTGATACCTCTTTCTCTTTCTTCTGGAGATTTATCGATCTGTTCGTAAGCTTCGTACTGAGCCTGGCCTTTAAGAGCCAATACTTTAGTGATAGCTGCAGTTAACGATGTTTTACCATGGTCAACGTGACCGATAGTACCAATGTTAACATGTGGTTTACTTCTTTCAAATTTAGCTTTTGCCATTTTGAATTTCCTCCTTAATTATGCATAAATAATTCTTTATTTATATTTTAATAGTTTTTTGATAAAAAATCAATAGTTTTTTATCATTCTTTATTTTTAGCAGAAATAATGCCTTCCTGTACGCTCTTAGGAACTTCGCTGTAGTGTGAAGGTTCCATAGAGTACTGACCTCTACCCTGAGTACCAGATCTAAGGTCTGTAGCATAACCAAACATTTCAGAAAGTGGAACGTCTGCAGTTACCTGAACTACTCCACCGCTTCTAACTTCCTGACTCTTAACAAGACCACGTCTTGAACTTAAGTCACCGATAACGAAACCAAGGTATTCGTCTGGAACGATAACGTTAACAAGCATGATTGGTTCTTTGATAACAGGATCTGCTTTTCTCATACCTTCTTTAAACGCCATAGAAGCAGCAATTTTGAACGCCATTTCTGATGAGTCAACTTCGTGGTATGAACCGTCAGTAAGAGTTACTTTAACGTCAACAACGTTGTAACCAGCTAGAATACCATTCTGCATTGCGCCCTGAACACCGGCGTCAACAGCAGGGATATATTCCTTTGGAATAGCACCGCCGACGATACTGTTAACAAACTCGTAACCAGCACCCTCTTCTAGTGGTTCCATAGTCATCTTAACGTGACCATACTGACCTTTACCACCAGACTGACGAGCATATTTGTGCTCAATATCAACTGTCTGTCTGATAGCTTCTCTGTAAGAAACCTGAGGTTTACCTACGTTAGCCTCAACTTTGAATTCACGAAGAAGTCTATCAACGATGATTTCAAGGTGAAGCTCACCCATACCAGCGATGATAGTCTGTCCTGTTTCTTCATCTGTATAAGTCTTGAATGTTGGATCCTCTTCAGCAAGTTTAGCAAGAGCAAGGCCCATCTTTTCCTGACCAGCTTTAGTCTTAGGTTCGATAGCAACTCTGATAACTGGCTCTGGGAATTCCATTGATTCTAATATTATAGGATTCTTTTCGTCGCAAAGAGTATCACCAGTAGTAGTATTCTTTAGACCAACTGCAGCAGCGATATCACCTGAGTATACTACATCGATATCTTCTCTGTGGTTAGCATGCATCTGAAGAATTCTACCAAGTCTTTCTTTGTTGTTTTTGCAAGCGTTTAGCACGTAAGAACCTGACTGAATTGAACCTGAGTAAACTCTAAAGAAACAAAGTTTACCAACGAACGGGTCAGTTGCAATCTTAAATGCAAGTGCTGCAAATGGAGCATCGTCAGAAGAAGGTCTTTCATCCTCTTCTTCAGTGCCTGGGATAATACCCTTAATGTTTGGAACGTCAACAGGAGAAGGCATGTACTCAATAATAGCGTCCAAAAGAAGCTGTACACCCTTATTTCTGTATGAAGTACCACATAGCATAGGAACTATCTCGTTATTGATAGTAGCTTTTCTGATAGCTTTCTTAAGCTCATCAGCTGTGATTGAATCAGGATCATCGAAGAATTTCTCCATAATCTCTTCATCAGTTTCAGCAACAGCCTCTAGAAGTTTAGCTCTGTATTCCTCTGCTTTTTCAAGCATATCAGCAGGGATTTCCTCCTCGCCGTACTGCTCACCTTTTTCATCATAATAAACTTCAGCCTTCATATTTACAAGGTCGATGATACCTTTGAATGTATCCTCCGCACCTATTGGAAGCTGAATTGGAACACCATTTGCGTGAAGTCTTTCGTGAACCATGTTTTCAACATTGTAGAAATCTGCACCCATGATGTCCATTTTGTTAACGTAAATCATTCTTGGTACAGCGTAATCGTCAGCCTGTCTCCAAACAGTTTCAGACTGAGGTTCAACACCGCCCTTAGCACACATAACAGTAACAGAACCGTCAAGTACACGAAGTGAACGCTGAACTTCAACTGTGAAGTCAACGTGTCCTGGTGTGTCGATGATGTTGATTCGGTTTTTTATACCCTTAAATGGGCCTGACTTTGGAGCCCAGAAACAAGTTGTAGCAGCAGATGTGATAGTAATACCACGCTCCTGCTCCTGTTCCATCCAGTCCATAGTAGCAGTACCGTCATGAGTTTCACCGATTTTATGGCTTCTACCTGTGTAATATAGTATTCTCTCGGTAGTAGTGGTCTTACCAGCGTCGATATGAGCCATTATACCGATGTTTCTTGTATTTTGTAAAGAATATTCTCTACCCATAATTCTTCCTCCTTTCCGGATTTGTACGAATATATAAAGAAATTATAACCGATTTAATGCAAACAAAAACATTTTGCTTCAAATTAGAATCTGAAGTGTGAGAATGCTTTGTTAGCTTCAGCCATTTTGTGAGTATCTTCTCTCTTCTTAACTGCACTACCCATGCTGTTAGAAGCGTCAATTATCTCACCAGCTAGTCTTTCTTTCATTGTTCTTTCGTTTCTCTGACGAGAGTACAATGTAAGCCATCTTAGACCAAGAGTCTGTCTTCTGTCAGGTCTAACTTCTAGCGGAACCTGATAAGTAGCACCACCGACTCTTCTAGCTTTAACTTCAAGTACAGGCATAATATTTTCCATAGCGGCGTTGAACACTTCTATAGCGTCTTTGCCTGTCTTTTCAGCAACGATTTCAAATGCTCCGTAAACGATTGTCTGCGCAACACCTTTCTTACCGTCAAGCATAATGTTGTTTATAAGTTTAGTTACTACCTTGTTTCCATACACTGGATCAGGCAATACTTCTCTTTTGGCGATATAACCTTTTCTAGGCACTATCCTTCCCTCCTTCATATTAATGATTTCATAGGTACTCGTTTTTTTAACGTTTAGTGCTCGTATACTAAATTTATATATATAAATTCCGTATGCAGCACTACCTACAATGATTGGTTGTAAGCGTCCTTGCAAATAGGATATTACTTACTTGCTTTCTGTTTCTTTGCGCCGTACTTAGATCTAGACTGATTTCTGTTTGCTACACCTGAAGCGTCAAGCGCACCACGGATGATATGGTATCTAACACCGGGAAGGTCCTTGATTCTACCACCTCTTATTAGAACAACACTGTGTTCCTGAAGGTTGTGACCTATACCTGGGATGTAAGCAGATACTTCAACTCCGTTAGTAAGTCTTACTCTGGCCATTTTTCTAAGCGCTGAGTTAGGCTTTTTAGGTGTCATAGTCTTAACAGTAGTACAAACTCCTCTTTTCTGTGGTGCACTCTGATCAGTAGGTCTTTTCTTTAGTGAGTTAAAACCAACCTGAAGTGCAGGAGCAGTAGATTTATCTACAGCTGACTTTCTACCCTTTCTTACCAACTGGTTAAATGTAGGCAATTACATTCACCTCCTGTATTTAGATTTTTTATATTTAAGCAGGTTTCCTGCTAAATATCATTTTAGCGCAGCAACCGATGCATCAACATCGATACCGCATTTTTTACCAAGTTCTTTTTTAGTGTCGACATATACAATCTCAACTCCGCTTTGATTACACATTTCTATAAACGGGTCAATGATGTAAGGATTTACATCCCTTGCGACATAACATTTTTTAACCTCACCCGACTCGATAAGTCGTTTAACTTGCTTAATACCGATGACAAATTCCTCGGGTTTATGTCCGTCAAGCATAAACATATCCTCCTGAAAGCATACATTCACTTCTATATTCTACACTTTTTTATATGCAATGTCAAGAAAAATTTTAATAAAATTCCACAAAAAAGTCGAGGCTTTTTGCCTCGACTTTTTTATCTTATTAAATTATATTTCCATATAATCGTCTGCTGACTGAACTATAGGTGTTACAACCTCGACATTACTGTATATCGGCATACCTGTACCTGCTGGGATAAGCTTACCGATAATAACATTTTCCTTAAGACCGATAAGTGGGTCAATTTTACCTTTGATAGCTGCATCAGTAAGAACTCTTGTAGTTTCCTGGAATGATGCTGCTGAAAGGAATGAATCTGTAGAAAGTGCTGTCTTTGTGATACCCATAAGAACTGTCTTTCCTTCAGGAGCAGCCTTGCCCTCTTCCTTAGCCTTGGCAACGGCATCAAGATACTCTGTTCTGTCTATCATTGAACCGATCAGAAGGTCAGTTTCGCCTGCTTCATCTATTCTTATTTTTCTCATCATCTGTTTAACTATAACTTCGATATGCTTATCGTTGATATCAATACCCTGAAGTCTGTAAACCCTCTGAACTTCCTGAATTAGGTAATCCTGAACTGCTTCAGGGCCTTTAATTCTAAGAAGGTCATGTGGATTGATTGAACCTTCTGTAAGTTCGTCACCTGCTTCAAGCTTATCACCATCAGATATTTTAATTCTCGAACCATAAGGGATAAGGTAAGTATTAGATGTACCTGTTTCCTCGTTGGTAACGATGATTTCACGTTTTTTCTTGGTTTCGCTTATTGTTGCGATACCTGCGTCATCAGTAACGATAGCAAGACCCTTTGGTTTACGAGCTTCAAATAGCTCCTCGACTCTAGGAAGACCCTGTGTGATATCGTCGCCGGCAACACCGCCTGTATGGAATGTTCTCATTGTAAGCTGTGTACCAGGTTCACCGATTGACTGTGCAGCTATGATACCAACTGCTTCGCCGACATTAACAAGCTCGCCTGAAGAAAGGTTTGAGCCGTAACACTTAGCACATACGCCAATTTTAGCGCGGCAACCAAGTATACTTCTAATCTTAACTTCTTCGATACCTGCACTAACAACTTTATCTGCAAGAGCGTCATTCATAAGCTGATTTTTAGCTACGATAATCTCGCCTGTTTCA
The DNA here is from genome assembly GCA_045540815.1 of Clostridia bacterium. Taxonomy (GTDB): domain Bacteria; phylum Bacillota; class Clostridia; order UMGS1810; family UMGS1810; genus JAZQHR01. The sequence goes on from JAZQHY010000022.1 coordinate 6,393, forward strand.
GGGTGGATAATATCTTCAAATGCTACTCTGCCAAGTAGTCTGTCGTGTAGTTCTTCGATTATCTCATTACCATCTTTAATAGTTTTGGCAACAACATATTCGTTTGTACCACAATCATCTTCTCTGATGATAACGTCCTGTGATACGTCAACAAGACGTCTTGTAAGGTAACCTGAGTCGGCTGTTCTAAGCGCTGTATCGGCAAGACCCTTTCTGGCACCGTGAGAAGAAATGAAATATTCCTGAACATTAAGTCCTTCACGGAAGTTCGCCTTGATAGGGATCTCGATAGTCTTACCTGATGTATCTGCCATAAGTCCACGCATACCTGCCAGCTGTCTGATCTGCTCGATACTACCACGGGCACCAGAGTCAGCCATCATATTGATTGGGTTGTATTTATCAAGGTTCTCTTTAAGAGCCTCTTTAACCTTTTCATTTGTTTCACTCCAAGCGCCGATAACAAGGCTATAACGCTCTTCGTCAGATATAAGACCACGTTTGAACTGTTTTGTAATCTTATCAACCTTCGCCTGACCTTCTGCAAGGTACTGCTCTTTCACTTCAGGAATTTCCATATCGGATACGCTGATAGTGATAGCACCCTTTGTAGAATATTTAAAGCCAAGTGATTTGATATTATCTAAAACTGTAGCAGTTTCAGTAGTGCCGTGAACTCTTATGCACTTATCGATAATCTTACCAAGTGCTTTTTTACCTACTACAAACTCTACCTCAAGGTCAAATGCTTTATCTTCGTCGTTTCTGTTTACAAAACCTAAATCCTGTGGAAGCTTTTCGTTAAAGATAATTCTACCAACGGTAGTTTTGATTGTTTTTGACTTTATTTCGCCGTTTATTTCTTTTGTATTTCTAACCTTAATAGGTGCGTGAAGTCCAAGTGTACCTGCGTTGTAAGCCATAACAGCTTCATCAAAGTCTGCGTATGCTTTACCCTCGCCTAGTTCACCTATGAAGCAGCCTTTAGCATTTTCGTCAAACTTAGCTAGTTTCTTACCTGCAGCTTCAAGCTCCATATTAATGAATTTAAGACCCTTCTTATCGCCATTGTCGCTGATGTAATTTACAACGCTGCCAACTGCGAAATCAGTATCTCCTGCATCTGTAATCTTAACTTCCTTTGGTTTCTCTATAGTTAGGTAGTAACTACCAAGGACCATATCCTGTGTAGGAACAGTAACCGGTTTACCATCCTGTGGTTTTAGAAGGTTGTTTGCAGAAAGCATTAAAAATCTTGCCTCTGCCTGTGCCTCTGGAGATAGAGGAACGTGAACAGCCATCTGGTCACCGTCAAAGTCAGCGTTGTACGCTGTACATACTAGCGGATGAAGTTTAAGCGCTCTACCTTCAACCAGAATTGGCTCAAATGCCTGAATACCTAGTCTGTGAAGAGTCGGAGCACGGTTTAGAAGTACTGGATGCTCTTTGATAACATCTTCAAGCATATCCCAAACTTCAGGTTTAACTCTTTCAACCATTCTCTTTGCGCTCTTAATGTTGTGGCAAAGTCCATCATTAACAAGCTTCTTCATTACAAATGGTTTGAATAGCTCAAGTGCCATTTCCTTTGGAAGACCGCACTGATAAATCTTTAGTTCAGGACCAACAACGATAACCGAACGACCTGAATAGTCAACACGCTTACCAAGTAGGTTCTGTCTGAATCTACCCTGCTTACCCTTAAGCATATCAGAAAGCGACTTAAGCGCTCTGTTTCCAGGGCCTGTAACAGGTCTGCCACGTCTGCCGTTGTCGATAAGTGCGTCAACAGCTTCCTGTAGCATTCTCTTTTCGTTTCTAACTATGATATCAGGAGCTTCAAGCTCAAGAAGTCTTTTTAGTCGGTTGTTTCTGTTGATAACACGACGATATAGGTCGTTTAAGTCACTTGTAGCAAATCTGCCACCGTCAAGCTGCACCATTGGTCTAAGCTCTGGCGGAATTACAGGAACAACGTCCATTATCATCCATTCAGGTCTGTTACCTGAAAGTCTGAAGCTTTCAACAACCTCAAGACGTTTTACGATTCTCATTTTCTTCTGACCCTGAGAATCTTCAAGCTCGTCTTTAAGTTCTTTTGAAAGTGCTTCTAAATCGATTTCAGATAACAGCATCTTTATAGCTTCTGCACCCATACCTGCTACGAATGCATCTTTACCGTATTTTTCAACGTTTTCTCTGTACTCTTTTTCCTGAAGAATCTGCTTCTTCTCTAAATCTGTCTTACCTGGGTCAACTACGATATATGCACCAAAATAAAGCACTCTTTCAAGTATTCTTGGTGACAAATCAAGCATAAGTCCCATACGGCTAGGGATACCTTTAAAGTACCAGATGTGTGATACAGGGGCAGCAAGCTCAATGTGACCCATTCTCTCACGTCTAACCTTCGCACGTGTAACCTCAACACCGCAACGGTCGCAGACAATACCTTTGTATCTTATTCTTTTATACTTTCCGCAGTAACACTCCCAGTCTTTGGTTGGACCAAAGATTTTTTCGCAGAAAAGTCCGTCGCGTTCAGGTTTTAAAGTTCTGTAGTTAATGGTTTCAGGCTTTTTAACCTCGCCTCTTGACCATTCTCTAATTTTTTCCGGAGAAGCCAATCCTATCTTTATAGCTTCAAAATCATTATATTCTAACATAGGTCCCTCTCCTCTCTTATAAATCTATACCATCATCTGAAGATGCTAAATCTTCAAAATCAAGTAAATCTAAATCGTCAATATCTTCTTTTATAAACGGGCTGTCATCGGTGATATCATCAAAGATTTCCTCTTCTAATAGTGGCTCTTCCTCGCTATCAGCAAATTCTTCAAAAGAGCCATCATCAAGATTGATGCGTAGGTTTACGCTATCCTCTTCTTCAGAGTATTCTTTTATAATTACCTCGTCGCCGTTTGAGTCAAGAACCTTAACGTCAAGCGCCAAGCTCTGTAGTTCCTTGATAAGAACCTTAAATGATTCAGGAACGCCCGGCTTAGGAACGTTTTCGCCCTTAACAATGCTTTCGTAAGTTTTAACACGTCCTACGACATCGTCCGACTTAACAGTAAGGATTTCCTGTAGTGTGTATGCAGCACCGTATGCTTCAAGCGCCCAAACTTCCATCTCACCGAATCTCTGTCCACCAAACTGTGCTTTACCGCCAAGTGGCTGCTGAGTAACAAGTGAGTAAGGACCAGTTGAACGAGCGTGAATCTTATCATCAACAAGGTGATGAAGTTTTAGGTAATACATATAACCAACAGTTACAGGGTTGTCAAATGGCTCACCTGTTCTACCATCGTAAAGGATAGTCTTACCGTCTTCCCTCTTACCTGCCATTTTTAGTGTTTCAAATATATCATTTTCTGTAGCACCGTCAAATACAGGAGTAGCTATCTTCCAGCCAAGTGCTTTTGCAGCGTAGCCTAGATGCACCTCAAGTACCTGTCCGATGTTCATACGTGAAGGTACACCAAGTGGGTTTAGAACTATCTGTAGTGGAGTACCGTCTGGTAAAAATGGCATATCTTCTTCAGGAAGAATTCTTGATACGACACCTTTGTTACCGTGACGACCTGCCATCTTATCGCCGACAGAGATTTTTCTCTTCTGCGCGATATAACATCTAACAAGTTTATTTACACCAGGAGAAAGCTCGTCGCCGTTTTCTCTTGTAAATACCTTGACGTCAACAATGATACCTGCTTCACCGTGAGGAACTCTTAGAGATGTATCTCTAACTTCTCTTGCCTTCTCACCGAAGATTGCACGAAGAAGTCTTTCTTCAGCACTGA
>JAZQHY010000023.1:0-16642 GCA_045540815.1 Clostridia bacterium
CATACCTCTTCCGGCTGTTATGTGGTCAATAACCACACCGTTTACAATAGAATCTATATTCATATTTTTCCAGCCTCCCCAAGTAATTTTAATATAAGCGCCATTCTCATATACTTGGCATTCAACACCTGTTTGAAATAGCACGCACGCGGGTCGTCATCTATCGCAACACTTATCTCATTTACTCGTGGCAATGGATGCATAATGCAAAGGTCTTTCTTTGCATTTTCAAGCTTCGCCATATCAAGTATGTATGTGTCGCGAAGTCTTAAGTAGTCCTCCTCATTGAAGAATCTCTCACCCTGAACACGAGTCATATAAAGTATATCAAGGTCTGCAATGTTTTCCTCAAGACTTGTAACTTCTACGTATTCCATACCGTTTTTGTCAAGTACATCAGTTTTCACATAGCTTGGAAGCATAAGCTCCTTAGGCGATATAAGCACAACCTTTATACCCTTATAACGTGAAAGCGCGTGAATAAGCGAATGAACAGTTCTGCCAAATTTTAAATCACCGCAAAAACCTATAGTAAGATTGTCAAATCTGCCCTTTTCTCTGTGAATGGTTAAAAGGTCAGCAAGCGTCTGCGTAGGATGACAGTGACCGCCGTCACCAGCGTTAATAACAGGTATAGACGCATTTTTTGCCGCAACGTATGGCGCACCTTCCTTTGGATGGCGCATAGCAATGATGTCTGCATAACAGCTTATTACCTTCGCTGTATCAGCAACGCTTTCACCCTTTGATGCAGATGTGTTTGACGCGTCGGAAAATCCTATTACACTTCCGCCAAGCTCTATCATTGCCGCCTCGAAGCTAAGTCTTGTACGTGTAGACGGCTCAAAGAAAAGTGTAGCAAGCTTTTTGCCCTTGCACTTTTCAGAATACTTTGCGGGGTTTTCTATAATGTCATACGCCGTGTCTATAAGCGAATTTATCTCGTCAACCGAAAAATCGCATATATCGATAAGACTTCTCATTTGCAAATTACCTCCTATTTAATCCAGCTTTCATCAGATGGATTGTTTCTAAATGCAATAAGTCTTTCTATATCCTCTGCCTTAATATAACCTTCCTCTGCAGCAACCTGAGCTATAACGTCGAAGTTTGTAAGAGAAATGTTTTTAACATTAGCATCTGCAAGTCTTTCAAGGCCTTTTTTCATACCATAAGTAAATATACTTACTATACCAAGTACATCTGCACCTGCTTCTCTAAGAACATTTACGACCTCTATAACACTGCCGCCTGTAGAGATAAGGTCCTCTACTACAACTACCTTCTGTCCTTTTTCAAGTCTGCCTTCTATCTGGTTCTGTCTGCCGTGGTCCTTAGCACCTGAACGAACGTAACCCATAGGTAGTCCCATTATGTGACCTGTGATAGCCGCGTGAGCGATACCTGCAGTAGATGTGCCCATTAGGACTTCGCACTCAGGGTAGTTTTCCTTTATAAGCTTTGCAAGACCATTTTCGATGTCATCTCTTACCTGTGGTGCTGTAAGAGTAAGTCTGTTGTCGCAGTATACAGGGCTCTTTATACCGCTTGCCCAAGTAAACGGTTCTTCAGGGCGGAAGAACACCGCCTTTATTGATAGTAAATCTTTTGCAATAAGTTTTTCCATAATGTATATCCTAACCTTTCTATATTATTTTCTTGAATTAGTCAACAAATTCTGCAATACATCTTTCATACGCAGCTACAGGGTCTTCCGCAGCCGTGATAGGTCTTCCCACTACTATATAGTCAGAGCCAATCTTCTTTGCCTCAGCAGGTGTCATAACTCTCTTCTGATCACCGATGTCACCGTCTGCAAAACGTACACCTGGAGTGATAGTAAGGAATTCCTTACCACATACATCGTGTACCTTGCCCGCCTCAAGCGGTGAACAAACCACACCGTCAAGACCTGCCTTTTTAGCATTTGACGCATAATGCATAACAACATCTGCGATATCGCCTTTTATAAGTAAATCTTCTTCCATGCTCTGCTGGTCAGTAGATGTAAGCTGTGTAACTGCGATTAAAAGCGGTCTTGTACCATCTTCTCTTGTTAAGCCTTCGATAGCCGCCTCCATCATACGACAGGTACCTGATGCATGAAGGTTTGTGATGTCTACATCAAGATTTGAAAGTACACTCATAGCTTTCTTAACAGTGTTTGGAATATCGTGTAGTTTAAGGTCTAAGAATATTTTGTGACCTCTTTTCTTAATTTCCTTTACAATGCTTGGACCTTCTGCATAGAAAAGCTCCATACCTATCTTAACAAATGGCTTTCTGCCTGTAAATTTGTCAAGAAACTCAAATGTTTTTTCCGCACTCGCAAAATCGCACGCGATTATAACGTCTTTTCCCATTTATTTAACGCCTCCTATAATATCTTTTAAGTTTTCTATATTATATTTCTCCATAACCTTCGGAAGTTCATTTATAATATCACGGCACGCATAAGGGTTAACTAAATTTGCCGCACCAACCTCTACCGCAGTAGCACCTGCAAGCATCATTTCTATAACATCCTCAGCGCTTGACACACCGCCCATACCAATAACAGGTACGTTTACTGCGTTTGCCACCTGATACACCATTCTCACAGCCACAGGGAATATCGCACTGCCTGAAAATCCACCCATTTTGTTGGCTATAACAGGCTTTCTAGTCTTTAAGTCTATTCTCATACCAAGAAGTGTGTTTATAAGGCTTATGCCGTCTGCACCACCATCTTCACACGCTTTTGCAATTGCTACTATATCGGTAACATTTGGCGAAAGTTTAAGTATAACAGGCTTTGTAGTAACTTTTTTAACCGCCTGCGTTACCTCGTATGCCGCATCAGGACTTGTGCCGAAGCTCATACCACCGCCGTGAACGTTTGGACAGCTAATGTTAACTTCCAGCCAGCCAACCGAGTCAATCTTATCAAGCTTTTCGCAAGTGTACGCATAATCGTCAACAGAAAATCCGCTGACGTTTGCCATTACCTTTTTGCGGAAACATTTTTCCATCTTTGGAAGTTCTTCATTTATTACCTTCTCCACACCAGGATTTTGAAGTCCCACCGCGTTTATCATACCCATAGGGCATTCTGCAATTCTAGGTGTTGGATTGCCAAAACGTGGGTCTTTTGTAGTACCCTTAAACGAGAAAGTACCAAGCATATTTATATCATATATTTCTGAAAATTCATATCCGTACCCGAACGTACCGCTTGCAGGGATAACAGGATTGTCAAGCTCAATTCCGCAAAGGTTTACACTTAATTTTCCCATAGTATCTCCTCCTTTTCCAGCACAGGTCCGTCCTTGCAAATTCTCTTGTAGCCTGTAACAGTCTTGCACGAGCAACCCATACAAGCACCAAAACCGCAACCCATTCTCTCCTCAAAGCTAAACTGTCCACTTGTGTTTGATGCCTTGTATACCGCCTTAAGCATTGGCTCAGGACCACACGTGTAAATGTATGTATAGTCTATATCCGCCATCGCATCAGTTACAAAACCTTTTATTCCATACGAGCCGTCTGCAGTTGTAACATATACTTCTGCACCTAGCTTTTTAAATTCATCTTCATAGAATATTTCATCTTTAGTGTTAAATCCAAGCACAACCGAAACCTTCTTGCCTTCAGCTATAAGCTTTTTGGCTAGGCTATATAAAGGAGGTACTCCAACTCCACCGCCAAGAAGAAGCGGTCTGTCGCCTGCTTTTGATAAGTCATAGCCATTTCCAAGCTCGGTAAGTATATCAAGCTTTCCCTCACGCATAGCTGACATCTTTTCAGTGCCCTTGCCTACCACCTTGTATATGATAGTAAGCTTTCCGTCCTCACAGTCACACACAGATATAGGACGTCTTAGATAAAGACCGTCTAAAAGTATGTTTACAAACTGACCGCAAGCTATGCCTTGTGTATCGCCTGACAGTGTCATTTTGTAGACACTGTCAGTAAGCGCGATATTTTCAGTTATATCAAAAATTCTTTGTTTCATTATTTATCTCCTATGCATCAATAGTCGAAATAGTAAGCGTAGTTTCGCCAAGTACGTCTAGTAATACCCTTACAGTATCAAGCGATGTAAAGATAGTAGCATTGTTTTCGGTAGCTACACTTCTTATCTGATAGCCGTCGCTCTCCTGACCTACCGAGCCGATATCGCGAGTGTTTATGATGTACGCAATATGACCCTGTCTTATAGCTTCCTGTATTTCATCACTGCCATCGCTAATCTTCTTAAGCACATGAGTACGAATTCCGTTTTCTCTTAGGAAATCAGCAGTTCCCTGTGTAGCCTGAATGTTAAATCCAAGCTCATAGAAACGTTTTATAAGCGGAAGCGCTTCATCCTTGTCCTTGTCGGCAATGGTAGCGAACACCGTGCCGTAGTTCTGAAGCTTCATACCTGATGCCTGAAGTGCCTTGTAAAGCGCACGTGTAAGCTTGTCATCATAACCAATAGCCTCACCTGTTGATTTCATCTCAGGAGAAAGATATGCATCAAGACCTCTTATCTTGTTAAACGAGAACACAGGCGCCTTTACATACCAACGTTTTTTCTCTGTAGGATAAATGTCGAAAAATCCCTGTTCCTTAAGCGATTTACCAAGTATAACCTCTGTGGCAATGTCAGCTAAGCTGTAGCCTGTTGCCTTTGATAAAAACGGAACAGTTCTTGACGAACGAGGGTTAACCTCTATTATAAATACGTTGTCGTCATCGTCAACTATAAACTGAATATTGTAAAGACCAACTATGCCTATGCCAAGTCCAAGCTTTTTAGCATACTGCAGGATAGTGCCTTTCACCTTATCAGAAATGCTAAATGTAGGATAAACGCTTATTGAGTCACCCGAGTGAATACCTGTTCTTTCTACAAGCTCCATAATACCAGGTACAAATACATCTCTGCCGTCGCATATAGCGTCTATCTCAACTTCCTTACCCTGAATGTATTTGTCTACAAGTACAGGCTTATCCTCGTCTATCTCAACTGCAGTTTTAAGGTAGTTTTTAAGCTGTTTCTCATTTGCAACTATCTGCATAGCTCGTCCGCCAAGTACGAAGCTTGGGCGAACAAGTACAGGATAGCCTATTTCTTCTGCGGCTGCAATACCATCTTTAATCTTTGTAACCGCTTTGCCCTTTGGCTGAGGAATGTTAAGCTCTTCTAGAATCTTTTCAAAGCTGTCGCGGTTTTCTGCACGCTCAATAGCCTCGCAGTCTGTACCGATAATTTTTACACCTCTGTCCATAAGTGGCTGTGCAAGGTTTATCGCAGTCTGACCTCCAAGAGATGCTATAACACCTTCAGGCTTTTCAAATTCAATTATGTTCATAACATCTTCGGTTGTAAGCGGCTCAAAGTATAGCTTGTCCGCAGTAGTGTAATCAGTAGATACAGTTTCAGGGTTATTGTTTATGATTATTGCCTCGTATCCTGACTTTTTAATTGTAGTAACCGCGTGAACAGTTGAATAGTCAAACTCTACACCCTGACCTATTCTTATAGGACCTGCACCAAGCACGATAATTTTCTTTTTATCGGTAAGAACAGATGCATTATCACCTGTGTAAGATGAGTAGAAATACGGTATATATGCACCTGTGTGACAAGTGTCAACCATCTTGTATACAGGGAACATACCCTGTTCTTTTCTTAGATTGTATACCTCTATCTCACTTACATTCCAAAGCTTTGCAATGTACTTATCAGAAAATCCCATTTTCTTTGCATCAGCAAGAGTAGCTATATCCATTGCATTTTTTGCTACAACACTTTCCATATCCACTATTCTCTTTACGGCTTCAAGGAAATATGCTGTAATCTTAGTAACCTCGTGAAGCTTTTCAATGCTCACTCCCAGTCTCATAAGCTCGGCAACTGCAAATATGTTGTCGTCTTTAAATTCCTCTATATAGTCTAAAAGTTCATTTTCCTTCATACCATCAAATTTTGGAAGATGGAAATGATATGCGCCTGTTTCAAGCGAACGAACAGATTTTAGAAGACACTCTTCAAGGTTAGAGCCTATGCCCATTACCTCACCTGTAGCTTTCATCTGTGTGCCAAGTGTATTTGGCGCAGTTGCAAACTTGTCAAACGGGAATCGAGGGAATTTTGCTATTACATAGTCAAGTGCAGGCTCAAACGCCGCATTTGTGTTTGCTATCTTTATATCCTCAAGCGCCATACCTACAGCTATCTTTGCAGTAACCCTTGCTATTGGGTAACCACTCGCCTTTGACGCAAGCGCACTTGAACGTGAAACTCGTGGGTTTACCTCAATTAGATAATATTCTGATGTAGTTGGATTTAACGCAAACTGTACGTTACAACCGCCTTCTATCTTAAGCGCACGAATAATCTTTATCGCGCTGTCATTAAGCATTTTAAGATCGTGGTCGTTTAATGTCATAATCGGTGCTACTACAAGCGAGTCGCCAGTGTGCACACCAACAGGGTCAATGTTTTCCATACCGCATATGGTTATCGCGTGGTCATTTGAATCACGCATAACCTCAAACTCTATCTCTTTGTAACCCTTTACACTCTTTTCTATAAGCACCTGATGAACAGGAGAAAGCTTAAATGCATTTAAACCAACCTCAACAAGTTCTTCCTCGTTGTATGCAAATCCACCGCCTGTACCGCCAAGTGTAAATGCAGGGCGAAGAACAACAGGATATCCTATTCTCTTTGCCGCCTCTTTCGCCTCGTCAAGCGAGTATGTGATTTCCGACGGAATAGTAGGCTCACCTATTTCCTGACAAAGCTCCTTAAATAGCTCTCTGTCCTCAGCTCTTTCTATGCTTTCGCTAGATGTTCCAAGAAGCTTGACACCACATTCTTTAAGTATTCCTTTTTTCTCAAGTTGCATAGCAAGGTTTAAGCCTGTCTGACCACCTATACCAGGAACTATCGCATCTGGACGCTCGTATCTTAATATCTTTGCCACATATTCAAGTGTAAGTGGCTCCATATACACCTTGTCCGCTATGGTAGTGTCTGTCATAATGGTAGCAGGGTTTGAGTTGCAAAGTACTACCTCATAGCCTTCCTCTTTAAGCGCTAAGCACGCCTGAGTACCGGCATAGTCAAACTCCGCCGCCTGACCTATTACAATCGGACCCGAGCCGATGATAAGTATTTTTTTGATATCAGTTCTTTTAGCCATTTCCTTTTCTCCAATCTATATTAATTATTTTTTATAAACAACTTTTCCGTTACACACCGTCAGCACGTTTCTTCCATACATCTCCATACCTTCAAACGGTGTAGCTCTTCCCATCGACAAAAACTCGTCAGGGTTAACAGTAAATTTCTCGTTTAAATTCCACACACTAAAACCGTCTTTTTTACTAAAACCAAATCTTTCTTTTGCATTTAGCGATAAAAGCTCAATAAGTTTTTCCATTGAAATAATGTTTTCTTTTACAAAATGTGTGTACATAGCAGGAAATGCCGTTTCTATTCCAACAATTCCAAACGCACTTTTTTCAAGCCCGCGTCCCTTTTCCTCTGCCGAATGCGGTGCGTGGTCGGTAGCTATCATATCGATAGTGCCGTCGATTATGCCTTCTATCAGAGCCTCTTTATCCGATTTATCACGAAGCGGCGAGTTCATCTTCCACTTGCCGTCTTCCTTTAAATCACTATCATCAAAAACAAGATAATGCGGTCCTGTTTCGCAAGTAACATCTACTCCGTCTTTTTTTGCCTGCCTTATAAGCTCCACACTTTCCTTTGTGGATATATGGCAAACGTGGTATTTACATCCTACTTTTTTTGCAAGCGTCAAATCGCGTTCTATCTGCTTGTACTCACTTTCCGAGCATATACCTCTGTGCCCGTGTTTACTTGCATACTCGCCTTTATGAATATATCCGCCTTCTAAAAGTGAATTAACCTCGCAGTGTGCTACTATTATCTTATCAAGGCTTTTTGCATCAAGCATCGCCATAAGCATCATTTCATCTGACTGTACTCCTCTGCCGTCGTCCGAAAAACCTGCAACATACGGCGCCATACCAGCCATATCTGATAAGCTCTCGCCCATCTGGCCCTTTGTGATAGAGCCGTATGGAATTACATTTATAACCGCGTCGTTTTTTATAATATCCCTCTGCACATTAAGATTTTCTATTGAGTCCGGAACAGGCTTTAGATTGGGCATTGTGCACACAGTAGTGTAACCACCGCGGGCCGCCGCAAGACTACCCGATTTCATAGTTTCTTTATAAAAAAAGCCCGGCTCGCGAAAATGGACATGCACATCGCAAAAACCGGGAAACACGAAATAATCCGAAGAATTAAAAACACTTAACGCTTCATCAGACTGGATAAAATCAGAAAACATATTTTTAGCAGCATCTGTATACACTTTTGCCTTAATCTCCGCTTTCATCATTATCCTTCCTCTCTTACTTGTATTTATCAATATTTTTAGTAACAATAAGTACAAAAAAAGTCTTGCCGACACCGACAAGACTATACTACACCCTAAAAACAGACACAGTAATACTGCGTCGGATAAATTCATCTTGCCGATATCTCTGTATCGTACTTAAAGACAAATATATTTTAGCATATTTTTATTTTTATGTCAACATCAATCAGCTAAAAAACTCCTAATTTTCTCTAAGTTTTTTTCGCCTGTATGCCTGCCTATCTCATACACCCTTTTAAGGTTGTCGGCATTATGTTCCACATGACCTATACCAAGGTCACATTCAGGGCTTATTACAAAGGTATTACCCTTGGTTTCTTCATTTTTTATATATTCAAGCGTATCGTTATACATATTATGCCTGTTTTCGATAGCTTCTATAAGCTTTGGATATTTTTTATAAAGCCTTTTTATAACAGGTAGCATACTCTCTTTACTTTTTTTGTAATCTCTCGGCTGGGTTAGTATAACCACGTTTTTGTCATAGCCCTTACTTTGCATAAATTTAAGCGGAATAGAGTCCGCCATACCGCCGTCTAAAAGCTTCATACCATCTATTTCAACTATCCTTGCTGCTATCGGAAGTGATGCCGACGCTCTGTACCATTCACAGTCATCGCGTGTGGCATTTTCCATATCGTGATACACAGCTTTTCCTGTTTCAATATCAGTACATACCACGTAAAATTTCATCGGATTTTCGTTAAATGTATCTATATCAAATATATCAAGCTCATCAGGTAATTTTCTGTAACAAAAATCCGCACCAAACATATCACCTGTAGTGATAAGCGACCATATACTGCAATAGCGCTTGTCACGGCAGTATTTTACATTGTAACGTATAGTTCTACCTATCTGCTTTGATTTAAAGCTGCATCCAAAAGTCGCACCGGCAGATACACCTACCGATCCGTCAAACTCTATATTATTTTCCATAAATACATCCAGCACGCCCGCGGTAAACATACCGCGCATAGCACCGCCTTCAAGCACAAGTCCGTTCATTTTAGTTTACTCCTCTATATGTTCCATACCCTGACTTATAATAGTTCGTACGTGGTCATCGGCAAGTGAATAAAACACCGACTTACCATCTCTACGACTTTTAACTAGTTTAGCCCTTTTAAGTGAATTCAGCTGATGCGAAATAGCTGATGATGTCATACCAAGCACCTCGGCAAGGTCACAAGTGCATACCTCTGATTCGAAAAGTACAAAAAGTATTTTCATTCTGGTAGAATCACCAAACATTTTAAAAAGCTCAGCTAAATCAAACAGCTTCTCATCGTCAGGCATCTTGTCTTCTACTATTTTTAAAAGCTCAGAGTGAACGCATTTTTCTTCACACTGCTCGTTTTTTAAGATTTTATCCATAGCCAAACCTCTTTCGTATTCAGACTCAAGCACTATTTACTAAAACTCAAACATCTTATGGCATTTAAAACTGCTATTACCATTACACCCACATCGGCAAATATAGCAAACCACATATTTGCTATGCCAATCGCACCGAGTGCAAGGCAAACAATTTTAATCCCTATCGAAAAGTATATGTTTTCATATACTACTTTCATACATTTTTTTGAAATACCAATTGCTGTAGAAATCTTTTCGATGTTATCGTCCATAAGCACCACATCTGCCGCCTCTATCGCCGCATCAGAGCCAAGTGCTCCCATAGCTATACCTATATCTGCAAGCGATAATACCGGTGCATCATTTATGCCATCTCCTACAAATGCAAGCTTTTCGCCATTTTTCATTTTTTCAAGATAATTCTCAACCACCTCTACCTTGTCAGAAGGAAGAAGTGATGCATATACCTCGTCTATGCCCAGTTCATTCGCAACTGTGTCAGCTGTGCTTTTGTTATCACCCGTAAGAATCACAGTATTTTTTATACCCATCTTTTTAAGATGTGAAACATTTCTTTTCGCATCGTCTTTTATAGTATCACATATAAGAATATATCCTTCGTATCTTCCGTCTATCGCTATGTGCACACACGTACCCGACTTATTTGAAACCGATATATCTATCTCAAGCTTTCTCATAAGCTTTTCATTTCCGACCGCGACTGTCTTCCCGCCTATCTTACACATTACACCGTGACCTGCAATCTCTTTAACACCCGTTACCTTACTTTTGTCAAGCTCGCCTGAAAATACATTTTTAAGGCTTCTGCTTATAGGGTGGTCAGAATAGCTCTCAGCAAGTGCCGCATAGTAAAGAACCTTGTCACTGCTCATTTTGTTAAAGTAAACTCCTTTTACCTTAAATTCACCCTTTGTAAGTGTACCCGTCTTGTCAAACATTACGCACTTAACCTTTGAAAGCGTTTCAAGATAGTTTGAGCCCTTTATAAGCACACCCTTCCTCGACGCACCGCCAATTCCTGCAAAAAACGAAAGCGGAATACTTATCACAAGTGCACACGGACAGCTTATTACAAGGAACGTAAGTGCCCTGTATATCCATTCTCCCCAGTTTGCGTCTATACCAACCGCCACACTAACTACAGGAGGCAATACCGCAAGTGCCAACGCACTAAAGCAAACAATCGGTGTATAGTATCTTGCAAATTTAGAAATAAACTGCTCGGATTTCGATTTTCTTGAGCTGGCGCTTTCTACAAGCTTAAGTATCTTCGATACTGTAGACTCGCCAAATGCTCTCGTGGTTTTTATCTTAAGTAATCCTGTTAAGTTTACCGAGCCGCTAAGTATCTCATCATCTACTTTAACATCTATAGGCATACTTTCTCCGGTAAGCGCCGATACGTTAGCAGACGACACACCGCTTGTTACAACACCGTCAATAGGCACTTTTTCACCGGGCTTAACCACTATAATACTTCCGACTTCCACATCGTCAGGACTTACCTTTATAATCTTCCCGCTATCCGTTTCAACATTTGCGTAGTCAGGTCTTATATCCATAAGCTTTGCGATGTTTTTTCTGCTTTTGCCAACCGCATAGCTTTCAAATATCATTCCCACGCGGTAAAATAGCATAACAAGCACCGCTTCTGCATATTCGCCGAGAATAAGTGCACCGATTGTAGCTATCGCCATAAGAAAATTTTCATCAAAGGGATTTTTGCGTACAGCTCCATTTAGCGCCTGCTTTAATATTTTATATCCAACTATAATGTATGACACCGAAAAAAGTATAATCTTTGTAATGTTTCCAAACGGCAAAGCACACGCAAGTATCAGAAATAATGCAGATAAACTTAGTTTTACAAATTCGTTTTTTACATTAAATTCCCCATGCTCGTGGCAACCGCAACCTCCGCATCCGCAACCATCTTCAATGTGAATATGCTCATCTGCGTGATGCGAATGCTCACTACACCCGCAAGTGTTATGATTATGTATTTCAGACATTGTTATTCCTCCTATTCCAAATAACGATTGAACAATCATTCAATCGTTTATTTAATTATATCCCCCTCGTTACCGTTTGTCAATAAAAAACGACAATATTTTTTCTTGTACAAGCCTATATTTCGTGATAAAATATACTTAATATAGCGAAGAAAAACTTGATTTTTAGACTCTGTCGCGCAAAAAAGGATGTGTTTATATGAAAAAACTTGGATTTGGACTTATGCGTCTGCCTCTTACAGATGAAAATGACGCAACTTCTATAGATATCGAAAAAACAAAAGAAATGGTAGACGAATTTTTAAACCGTGGGTTTACCTACTTTGATACCGCCTGGATGTATTGTGGGTTTAATAGTGAAAACGTGGTAAAAGAAGCACTGGTAAAAAGACATTCACGCGACTCATTTAAGCTTGCCACAAAGCTTCATTCAGGATTTATAAAAGAAAAAGCTGACCGAGATAAAATCTTTAACGAACAGCTAAGGAAAACGGGAGCAGAATATTTTGACTATTACCTTATTCACGCCATAGGTAAGCAAAGCTACGAAGTTTTCACAAAGCTTGATTGCTTTAACTGGCTAATCCAAAAGAAAAATGAAGGACTTGTAAAAAATATTGGTTTTTCATTTCACGATGATGCAGAATTTCTGGATAAAGTATTAACAGAGCACCCCGAAATGGAGTTTGTACAGCTGCAAATAAATTATCTTGATTGGGAAAGCGAAGGCGTTCAGTCAAAAAAATGCTACGAAGTAGCAACAAAGCACGGTAAACCTGTAATAGTTATGGAACCCGTTAAAGGCGGAACACTTGCAAAGGTACCCGAAAATGTTGAAAAACTATTTAAGGCGTACAATCCTGACGCATCGGTGCCTTCGTGGGCAATCCGCTTTGCCGCAAGCCTTGACAACGTATTTATGGTGCTTAGCGGTATGAGTAATACAGAACAACTTCTCGACAATACAAATCATATGCAGAATTTTATTCCTCTTTCAGAAAATGAGTATAAGGTCATTCGCACCGCAACCGATATGCTGAATTCCGCCATTGAAATTCCGTGCACCGGTTGCGCCTACTGCATAGACGGTTGTCCAAAGAATATTGCAATACCTCAGTACTTCTCTCTATATAATGCTGACAAGCAGGAAATAACTGAAAAACAGTGGACTCCACAGGGCGAATACTACGACAATATGATTGAAACCTTTGGAAAAGCAAGTGACTGTATAGCGTGCGGTCAGTGCGAAGGGCTATGCCCACAGCATTTACCAATCATAGAAAATCTCAAAAAAGTGGCAAAACATTTTGAATAATACTTATATACATTAAAAAACAAAAAGAGTGGCGATTTTACGCCACTCTCTTTTTATTCAAGCTCAAATGCTCCTGTGTAAAGCTGATAATACGTTCCCTTCTCTGCGATTAACGCATCGTGCGTACCGCGCTCTATAATGCGTCCGTGGTCAAGTACCATTATCACATCGGAATTCATTACCGTAGAAAGCCTGTGTGCAATTACAAATACAGTTCTGCCTTCCATAAGCTTATCCATACCTCTTTGAACAATCGCCTCAGTTCTGGTGTCAATGCTTGATGTCGCCTCGTCAAGTATCATAACAGGCGGGTCAGCCACCGCTGCACGCGCAATTGAAATAAGCTGACGTTGTCCCTGCGACAGATTAGCTCCATTGTTTGTGAGCATAGTATCATATCCGTCAGGAAGACGCGTGATAAAGTCGTCTGCACCAGATAATTTCGCCGCCTCAATGCATTCTTCATCTGTCGCACCAAGATTGCCATAACGAATATTTTCCATTACAGTACCTGTAAATAGATTGGTTTCCTGTAAAACTATTCCAAGCGAACGTCTAAGGTCAGATTTCTTTATCTTGTTTATGTTTATGCCATCGTAACGAATTTTTCCGTCGGCAATATCATAAAATCTGTTTATAAGATTGGTAATGGTAGTCTTACCCGCACCTGTGGCACCTACAAATGCTACTTTCTGTCCTGGTTCGGCATACACACTTACATCGTGGAGGACATTTTTTCCCTCCTCATATGCAAAATCGACTCTGTCAAGCACCACATCACCTTTAAGCGGTGTGTATGTTATTGTGCCATCACCGTGCGGATGCTTCCACGCCCATGTACCTGTCTTATCCTTGGTTTCAATTACGTTTCCGTTTTCGTCCACCTTAGCATTTACAAGTGTTACATAACCTTCGTCCGCCTCCGGCACCTCGTCCATAAGTGAAAATACTCTCTCGGCACCTGCCATAGCCATTACTACAGAGTTTATCTGTTGGGTAACCTGATTTATGTTTCCTGTAAACTGTTTTGTCATATTAAGAAACGGCACCACAATACTTATACTAAACGGCAAACCCGATATAGCTACATTTGGCACTCCCGATGCAATCAAAAGTCCTCCAACAGTTGCAATAATAACATAAAGTATATTTCCTATGTTCTGATTTATCGGCCCAAGCATATTTGCGTACGCGTGTGCTTTAAAACTGTCCTCATATAATGCCTCATTTATTCCGATGAACTCTTCATTACTTTTATCTTCATGACAAAATACTTTTACAACCTTCTGACCATTCATCATTTCCTGTATAAAGCCTTCAGCTCTGCCTATAGATTTCTGCTGACGGATAAAATATTTCGCTGATCCTCCGCCCACCTTTTTGGTTACAAGGCTTATAGCTACTATGCCAAGTATTACCACCAAAGTAAGCCACACGCTGTAATAAAGCATTATACCAAACACACACGATACTATCGCAATCGCCTGTAAAAGATGCGGAAGCGATTGTGACACAAGCTGACGAAGGGTGTCTATATCGTTTGTATAATGGCTCATTATATCGCCGTGCTTGTGCGTGTCGAAATATTTTATCGGCAAAGTCTGCATGCTGTCAAACATTGCTCTTCGCATTTTTGAAAGAAATCCCTGCGTGATGTACGCCATAAGCTGGTTATACGTACCAATTGATATAATAGACAGTATATACAATCCCACAAGTATCATTACAAGCGGTACTATCTCCGCTTTTGCTGCCGCCCAATCACCTATATACGAGTATTTTTCTATAACAGCTATAACATTTTGTACAAATATCGCTGGTATTGCAGATACTGCTGCTGAAAATAAAATACAAACAACCGTTACAGGCATCAGCACAGGATAAAATCCAAACAACATTTTTATAAGCCTTGCAAGCACCTTAGGGTTCATCTTTCCCCTAGGCCCCCTTGGTCCGCCCGGACCTCTCATTGGTCCTCTACTCATTTGACTCTCCCCCTTTCGCACCTGTCTGCGAAGAATATACCTCACGGTATATCTCACTGTTTTGAAGAAGTTCACTATGAGTACCGCTACTTTCTATCATACCATTATTCATAACGATTATCATATCTGCATCCTGAACAGATGATATTCTCTGTGCGATTATTATTTTAGTGGTTTCAGGAATATATGTCTTAAATCCCGCACGTATAAGTGCGTCGGTTTTTGTGTCAACGGCACTTGTTGAGTCGTCAAGAATAAGAATTTTAGGCTTTCTAAGTAGTGCTCTTGCTATACAAAGTCTTTGCTTTTGACCGCCTGAAACGTTAGTTCCACCCTGCTCAATTTTTGTGTTGTAACCGTCAGGGAACGAACTTACAAATTCGTCTGCCTGCGCGAGCCTACACGCCTCGATAAGTTCTTCATCGGTTGCGTGTTCGTTACCCCACCTTAAATTCTCAGCAATAGTTCCCGAGAAAAGAAGATTTTTTTGAAGCACCATTGCAACGGAAGACCTAAGAGTATCCATATCATAATCTCTTACATCTACTCCGCCCACCTTCACAGTGCCTTCTGTAGCATCGTAAAGTCTTGCTATAAGCTGAACAAGTGTTGATTTACTTGAGCCTGTTCCTCCTATTATACCAACTGTCATACCTGATTTTATGTGAAGGTCAATGTCCGAAAGCGCATATCTCTTTGCTTTTTTTGAATACTTAAAGCTTACATTTTCAAAATCAACACTGCCATCTTCCACCTTCATAACAGGATTTTCACTTTCCTTAAGCGAAGGAACCTCGTTTAGAACCTCACCTATACGCTTTATAGACTCCGCCGACATAGTAAGCATTACATATATCATAGAAAGCATCATAAGCGACATAAGTATCTGCATACCATAAGTAAGCATAGCGGAAATCTGTCCCACGTCGATAAGTGCACCTTTATATGTGATAACCATTTTTGAGCCTACCAAAAGCACAAACACCATATTAAAATACACACAGAACTGCATAATAGGTGCGTTTAGCGCAACCATTCTTTCAGCCTTTGTAAAATCGGCGCATATATCCTCAGACGCCTTTCCAAATTTTTCTTTTTCATAGTCCTCTCTCGAAAAACCTTTTACCACGCGCATAGCACGTACGTTTTCTTCGATAGATTCATTTAACTTGTCATACTTTTTAAACACACGTCTGAAAGCGGGCATTGCCTTACGTGCAACCGCCAAAAGTCCGAAAAGCAGCACAGGTACTACAACCACAAAGGTAGTAGCTAAGCTACCGCCCATTCTGTAGGCCATAATTATTGAAAAAACAAACATCATAGGGCTACGTATAGCTGTGCGGATAATCATCATATAAGACATCTGCACATTGGTAATATCGGTTGTAAGTCGGGTAACTAACGATGTAGACGAAAATTTATCTATATTAGCAAAGGAATACCCCTGAATTTTCGAAAACATATCGTGTCGCAGATTTTTTGCAAATCCGGCAGATG
>JAZQHY010000024.1:0-7198 GCA_045540815.1 Clostridia bacterium
GATTATAGGACCAACACAGCCAAGCGAAGATGAGTCCAGTGAAGATGAATCCAGCGAGGAAGAATCAAGTGAGATAGAGTCTAGCGAAGATGAATCCAGCGAGGAGGAGTCAAGTGACGCTCCGATTATAGGACCAACACAACCAAGCGAAGATGAGTCTAGCGAAGACGAGTCCAGTGAGGAAGAGTCAAGCGAGATAGAGTCTAGCGAAGATGAATCCAGCGAGGAGGAGTCAAGCGATGCTCCAATTATAGGACCAACACAGCCAAGCGAAGATGAGTCCAGTGAAGATGAGTCCAGTGAGGAAGAATCAAGTGAGATAGAGTCCAGCGAGGGGGAGTCAAGCGAGATAGAGTCTAGCGAAGATGAATCCAGCGAGGAAGAGTCAAGCGATGATCCGATTATAGGACCAACACAGCCAAGTGAAGATGAGTCTAGCGAAGATGAGTCCAGTGAAGATGAATCTAGCGAGGAAGAATCAAGTGAGATAGAGTCTAGCGAAGATGAATCCAGCGAGGAGGAGTCAAGTGAAGATGAATCTAGTGAAGATGAGTCTAGTGACAACCCGCCACTGCCAGAGATTCTAATGGGTGATGTTGACGGTAATGGCGAGGTAGCAATTATGGACGCTACTCTCATTCAGCGTTATGTTGCGAAATATAATGATTTGACCGAACTGCAGAAACTTGTGGGTGACGTGAACAAGGATGGCGAAATCAGTATTTTTGATGCGACAATAATCCAACGTTACCTCTCAAAAAAGATAGATACGCTCTAAATAGCGCAAAGAAAAAAGGCCTCACTGTACGTGAGGTCTTTTTTAGGAAGTAAACATAAAAACAAAATCTATAAACTTGAGTTAATCGTTAATATCTTCATCATTTTCGTCGGTTTCATCGTCTTGTGTGAAAAGATAAATGACGTTGAAAAAGCAGATGATGGAAATAAGTCCTGTAGCGATGAGCTGATAGATAATCGCGCTGTAGGACATATCGCTCTTGATTCTGTAAGTAAGAAAAGCAATTGATACAAAAAATGCTCCAACAGAAACGATGAGTGCAACCATAGAAATAAACTTACTTTTCATAAAAATTCCTTATGCACGAAGGAGATACTCCTTGATTTTTGTGACGTCGCCGTCCATAATCTTGTAGTTACAGATAAGCTCTTTGCCCTCAAGCGGGGTGCTGATTTCCTGATGTATGTACAGCGAATCAATTCCTGCACCTTTGGCGCCGAGCATATCGGTGATACAGTCGTTGCCAATCATAACAGACTCGTCGCGCTTAAGATTGTAACGCTTGAAAAGTGTTGTGAAAAATTCTTTCTGAGGTTTCGAGCAGTAACAGTCTGAGCTGATGAGTATTCCGTCAAAATAGTCAACCAAGCCGAGCTGCTGCATCTCAGGATATGTGAAGCAACGCTGGGCATTAGAAAGCAGGTAGACGTTCTTGCCCGCTTTTTTCAGGCTTTCGAGCAGGTCAATGACACCGTCGTAAAGCTTGATAAACTGGGTTGACGCTTTTCTGAAAGAAATAGCTGTATCGCTAATCATTTCTTTAGTCGGGGTGACACCCTTGCGCTTGTAAAGTCGGCTGAAAACGTGTTCGAGTTTTATGTCGATATGACGATAAAACGGGTGGGTCAAATGACCTATATTCTTCTCGATTTTTGCAAGACGATAGTAATTCTCTTTGATTTCTTTGTGGCTGTAGTCAGCACCGTTTCTTTTGTAAATTTCGGCAACTTTTTTCCAGAACTTGTCGCCTGACTCGTCGGTGCGAATGTCAATCAATGTGCCGTACAGGTCAAAAATATAATTCTGATACATATGGTATCCTTTCAAAACAAATATGCTACATTATAACCCCAAACATTTCAAAAATAAAGTATTTGAGAACAAAAAGATAATATGATACAATAGTTTTGTAAAGTAGGTGAAAAAATGACCAAAAAACAGATAGCACTAAAGGCGGTAGAAGCCCTGAAAAGAGAATATCCCGACGCAATTTGCTCGCTGACATACGAGGACCCGCTTCAGTTACTAATTGCGACAAGACTTGCGGCGCAATGTACTGATGCAAGGGTGAATATGGTAACTCCTGCGCTTTTTGAGAGATTCAAAACGGCTGAAGATTTCGCAAATGCGACTTATGATGAAGTTGCAGAATACATAAAATCCTGCGGACTTTACAAAACGAAGTCAAAAGATTTGGTGGAGCTAGGTAAAATGTTAGTTAGCGAGTTCGGCGGAGAAGTTCCCCAGACACTCGAGGATTTAATTAAGCTACCGGGAATCGGTCGAAAGACCGCTAACCTCGTTATGGGCGATATTTTTCATCAACCTGCGGTAGTGGTGGACACGCATTGTATACGTATCACAAGAAGACTTGGACTGCATAACGAAAAAGATGCTAAGAAAATAGAGTTTATCCTACGCGATTTACTCCCGGAAGATGAATCAAACGATTTTTGCCACCGCATTGTGCTTCACGGAAGAGCTGTCTGCACAGCGCGAAAAGCTATGTGCGAGAATTGCTGTATGGGTGAGTTTTGCAGGAAGAGGCTTTGATAGTTTTACAAAACACGCAAAAATTGCGTAAAATATTTTTATAAAACACGCAAAAATTGCGTATTTGGCTTGCATATTTGCTAATTGTAGCTATATTATTTTGATTAAAGACGAAAGGTTGGTTTTTATGTCATGGCTTTTGACGGCATTTTCCGCACTATTTTTGGCTGGTGAAAAATACAAGGAGGCAAAGCGTCCAGTTATTCCAGCTTCATATTGGAGAAACAAGGAACTAATGAATGCTGACAAGTTGAATCCAAATATTTCACCTCAACAGGTGATGAAGAATCTTGAATCAGGAAAGTATTATCTTCCTGAAGAACCAAAAAATGAAATCCCTGACTATAGTTTTCGTGAAGGTGAAAATATTAATGCTTGGTTTGAACGTTTAAGTAGAGAGCGTAATGAGATGTACGATAAGATGTTTGGAAGAAAATAACGGATAGTTGGTGTTTTTATGGATATTCAATATCATAATTTTATTGATTCCCTCGATTCCGAAAATACGGTTCGTATTGTGAAATCGCTATCAAAAATTGGAGAATATGACTACAAGAGCTGTGATTTGGATTTAGTTGAGGAAGTTATTCTATCATTAAGACCTAACAGCTTGAAAAGCATAACCACTATTTGTAATATAATCTGCAGATACGCTAAATATATCGAAAATGATGATTTATATGATATTGTTAAGGATGTTGACCGTAGAAGTATCTGGGAAAGAGCCAAAACACAGGGTCATAAGAAATTTATATCACATAAACGTTTTAAAGAAGTTTATCATGA
Organism: Clostridia bacterium; assembly: GCA_045540815.1. Classification (GTDB taxonomy): domain Bacteria; phylum Bacillota; class Clostridia; order UMGS1810; family UMGS1810; genus JAZQHR01. The sequence goes on from JAZQHY010000024.1 coordinate 3,359, forward strand.
TATTGGAATGTATGAAGAATATAATGCCTTATATTATCAAACTTTATTCTGGTGTTTGTATGAAGGTATTTATAACGATGACATGAGCGTTGTAAAAAACCTTAGAGCTAAAGATATAGTTGGTAATGAGGTCACACTCAGGGAGGATAATGGTAATACATATAAACTTATGATACCTCAACAGTTAGCTGATGATTTAGTTGAATTATCAAGATATGAAGTTTGGGAACGAAAAGGTAGATACGAAACACCTGTTAAAATTAAGCTTAAAGGTATTTATCCTGATAGTTGTTTTAAAGTTGAACGCAGGAAGGAAGATTCGGCTACTACTTATTACTATAGTTATTATCAAAAAATAAGAAAAGTCGCAAAAGAATATTTAGAATATAACTTATCTCCTTTTCATTTGTATGTTAGTGGTATAATGTTTCGAATAAGGTTAGAGTTAGAAAAGAATAATAACAATCTTAAAACTGCATTTGCATTTCAAAGTAAAGATAGATTAGTTGCTAGTATTATTTCAGATGAACTTAAACGATGTAATTATACGAATATAAGAATAAATAATTTTAGAGAAATGGTTGATAGTTATATTGAAGTTTTTGAAGAATAATTTGCGTAAAAACCCCCGAGGATTTCCTCGGGGGTAATGCTTTATTAGTGAACGGACGACTGATAGTCGCCCCTACGTTTTAAATGCGACGTTGGTGCGATATTTGTAGGGGGATTCCACGTCTTCCCAAAAGAAAACGCAGATAATAAAAAGGGACGGCACAAAGACCGTCCCTACAGTTATTTATGAAGCTTGGTTAATCTAAATCAGCAATAGCAGCCTTGATGAGAGCGATTTTTTCTCTTTCTCTTTCAGCCTGACCCTTAATCTTCTCGATTACAGCTTCTGGGGCTTTAGCCATAAAGCCTTGATTATTTAGCTTGCCCTCGTCCTGAGCGAGCATTTTCTCAACGGTGGCGAGTTCCTTGTTAAGACGCTTAAGCTCTTCTTCCTTGTCGACGAGGTCGCTCATAGGAATGTAGATTTTAGCGTCGTTTGTGACAACTGTCACAGCCTTGTCGAGTGTGAACTCGTCGCCGATTTCAATTTCAGTAGCCGAAGCGAGCTTCTTAATAAACTGAATACCATGGGAGAAAGTATCCTTCTTATCGGTTGCGATGAAGTAGTTTGCTTTCTTTGATGGCGGAACGTTCATCTCGTTACGACGGGTACGGATAGCGGTGATTGCTTCCATAATAACTTCCATCTGAGAAGAGTCCTCTGGGAAGTTGAGTGCGTCCTCATACTCAGGGTATTTTTCGAGCATAATTGTCTCACCCTGATGAGGGAGAGTCTGCCAGATTTCCTCAGTAATGAACGGCATAAATGGGTGTAAAAGCTTCAAGATTTTATCAAGTACATAAAGGAGTACCTGACGTGCGTTCTGTGCTGATTTCGCATCGTCGCCGTTTAATCTCGACTTAGCAAGCTCGATGTACCAGTCGCAGTAGCAGTCCCAGATAAAATCGTAGAGTTTGCTTACAGCGATACCAAGCTCGAATTTGTCGAGGTTGTCGGTAACTTCCTTAGCTAATGTGTTTAAAGTAGATAAAATCCACTTATCTTCAAGCTCGAGTGTTTCAGGAAGTTCACATTTTACATCGTGATCGTCGATGTTCATATGAACGAAACGGGAAGCGTTGTAAAGCTTGTTAGCAAAGTTACGGCAACTTTCAACTCTCTCTTCTGAGAATCTCATATCGTTACCAGGTGAGTTACCTGTAGCGAGGAAGAAACGTAGCGCGTCTGCACCGTACTTGTCGATAACTTCGATTGGGTCAACGCCGTTGTTAAGCGATTTGCTCATCTTTCTGCCCTGTGAGTCACGAATGATACCGTGGATAAATACGGTGTTGAATGGTACTTCACCCATATGGTGCATACCTGAGAAAATCATTCGAGCTACCCAGAAGAAAATGATATCATAGCCTGTAACTAAAGTGTTGGTTGGGTAGAAGTATTTTAAGTCTTCAGCGTCATTTGGCCAGCCGAGCGTTGAGAATGGCCAGTGCGCTGAACTAAACCATGTATCAAGTGTATCTTCGTCCTGATGTAAATGAGTACAGCCACACTTTGGACAAACTGTTGGAGCTTCTTTAGCAACTACAGTCTCGCCACACTGTTCACAGTAGTAAGCCGGGATTCTGTGACCCCACCAAAGCTGACGTGAAATACACCAGTCTTTGATGTTTTCCATCCAGTGGTAGTAGATTTTATCGAAACGTTCAGGAACGAACTTAACTCGACCATCACGTACACACTCGATAGCAGGTTCAGCGAGTGGCTTCATCTTTACGAACCACTGCTTTGAAACTCTAGGCTCTACTGTTGTGTGACAACGATAACATGTACCAACGTTGTGAGAATAGTCTTCAATCTCTACTAAGAAACCGCCTTCTTCTAAATCTTTAACGATAGCTTTTCTAGCCTCGTAGCGGTCCATACCAGCGTATTTTGGATAGTCCTCAGTGATTTTAGCATCGTCTGTCATACAGTTTAAGACTGGGAGATTGTGGCGAAGTCCTACTTCGAAGTCGTTAGGGTCGTGAGCAGGAGTGATTTTAACAACACCTGTTCCGAAATCCATCTCAACATAATCGTCAGCAACGATAGGAATCTCACGTCCAACGAGTGGAAGAGTTAAAGTCTTGCCGACTAAATCCTTGTATCTTTCATCGTTAGGGTTAACAGCGACAGCAGTATCACCTAAAAGTGTTTCAGGACGGGTTGTAGCAAGCTCGAGGTAGCCACTACCGTCAGTGAGTGGGTAGCGAAGATGCCAGAAATGACCAGCCTGCTCCTCAAACTCAACCTCAGCGTCAGAGATAGATGTCTTACAATGTGGACACCAGTTGATGATTCTCTCGCCCTGATAGATTAAACCTTCGTTGTAAAGGCGAACGAAAACTTCTTTAACAGCTTCTGAGCAGCCTTCGTCCATAGTGAAACGTTCACGCTCCCAGTCACAGGAGGTGCCGAGCTTTCTAAACTGCTTTGTAATACGTGAGCCGTATTCTTCTTTCCAGTCCCAAACACGCTCTAAGAACTTCTCTCTGCCTAAAATTTCTTTTGACAGACCCTCTTTTTTGATAGCTTCAACTACCTTAGCTTCAGTAGCGATAGAAGCGTGGTCAGTACCAGGAAGCCAGAGTGCGCAGTAACCCTGCATACGTCTGAAACGAATGAGGATATCCTGTAATGTGTTGTCGAGTGCGTGACCGATATGCAACTGACCTGTGATGTTTGGTGGCGGCATAACGATAGTGTAAGGCTTCTTGTCCTTATCAATTTCTGCGTGGAAATAGTTGTTTTCCATCCAGAAGTCGTATATCCTGTCTTCAACCTGTTTTGGGTCGTAAGACTTAGCTAATTCTTTAGCCATAGAAAATTCCTCCCTATTATAGGTTACATACATCGTTATTATCGCATTTTTAGGCGCATTTGTCAATGATAGCGAAGATAAATACGAAGATAAAAGAAAAACAGCGCATAGGTAAACTACACGCTGTTTGTTTTGGTTTTTAAGGATATGATTTTTGCGATATTGTAGGGGAGGGTTTCTACTCCCTCCCGTAATGTTGTGATTATTTTCGCGTGCGACCAGTGGTCGCATTGAAAATAGAAAGGCTCGGACACTCGGCGCTTAAATATCACGCCTCGTTTGTCCTCGCATCTCTTTCTATTTTCTACTGCTCCTCTACCGCTTGCTAAAATCAAGAAGTAAATCACTTTCTTGATTTCTTAACGCGCGGTACTCGGTCGCATTGAAAATCGAAAGGCTCGGACAC
>JAZQHY010000025.1:0-9810 GCA_045540815.1 Clostridia bacterium
TTTTATTTTTTGAAAATTTTTTAAAAAAGATTTTTTGAAAGAATTGCAAACTGTTCGATCGAAAGAGTTTCACCTCTTGCTTTTTCGTCAATTCCCGACAAATTCAGCGCCCCAAGAATTTCTTCTTTTGATTTTTTTGTAATTCCTGAATTGGAAATGGCATTTAAAAGTGTCTTTCTTCTTTGCGCAAATGCGGCTTTAACCACTTTAAAGAAATTCTTTTCGTTCACCTCTACTGCAGGTGTTCCGCGGACACTTAATTTCACAACCGATGACGACACCTTTGGCGGCGGCATAAACGAGCCAGGTCCGACAGTAAGCACTATTTCGGGCACAGTATAATACCCTACTGCAATGGTCAATGCTCCATAATCTTTTTTGCCAGGGACAGCTAAAATGCGGTCTGCCACCTCTTTTTGTATCATTATAATAATATCTGATATAGGAAGCTTTCTCTCAAGTAGTGTCATTATAATAGGTGTGGTAATATAATAAGGAAGATTTGCGACAACCTTTATATCACCGCCGTCAAACTCGTTTTCAATTAACTCCTCAAGATTTAACTGAAGCACATCGGCATTTATTATTTTTATGTTATCGAACTCATTTAAGTTATCCTCAAGTATTGGTATAACTGTGGAGTCAATCTCTATTGCAACAACTTTTTTAGCACTTTGGCAAAGTCTTTGGGTAAGCGTACCAAAGCCAGGTCCAATCTCTATTATATTTGTATTTTCGTCAATGCACGAATTGTCTATAATTTTACAAAGTGCATTTTCATCTATAAGAAAATTCTGTCCAAGTGACTTTGAAAATCTAAACTCGTTTTCAGCAAGTATTTCCTTTATCACCTTTGGCGATGCAAGATTTCTCAAGTGTATATCCTCCTTAACAAAATTTATTATTTCCCGGGAAATAATAAACTGATACTAATATACAAAAATAAGCGAAAGCATTTCGCTCTCGCTTATTATTTTAATATTATTTGCCGCTTCTGTCAATATAGTGTGTATGAAGAAGTTCGTGTGATTTATGACCGCAAGGCTCACCAAGGAACTCGTCATAAAGCTTTTTGATGAATGGATTTTCGTGAGATTTTCTAATCGCTAGTGCTTCGTCCTCGTCATATAGAGCTTTTGCTCTAAGCGCCTTAACGTCAGTAGTTGCTCTTACCTTAGCAGAAACGATTGGCTGACCGCCGCCTGTTACGCAACCGCCAGGGCAACCCATAATCTCGATGAATTCATATTCTTTCTCGCCCGCTTTAATGCTGTCAAGAAGCTTTCTTGCACAGCCAAGGCTATGTGCTACCGCTACTCTTACAGGCTTACCTGCAATTTCAAGTGTAGCTTCCTTGATACCTTCTGTACCTCTAACCTCGTTAAACTCAAGACGGTCAAGTGGTTTGTTTTCTAGGATTTCCTTAACTGTACGAAGTGCAGCTTCCATAACACCGCCTGTAGCACCAAAGATAACACCTGCGCCTGTAGCTCCGCCAAACGGATTGTCGAACTCTGCGTCAGGAAGGTTAACAAAGTCGATACCTGCCTGTCTTATCATCTTGCCAAGCTCTCTTACAGTAAGAACTGCATCAACGTCTGCATAGCCTGTACCCTTCATTTCATCTCTCTGCGCCTCAAACTTCTTAGCAGTACAAGGCATTACAGATACTACAAAAATCTTTGCAGGGTCTATGCCCTCTTTTTCGGCATAATACGACTTAATAATCGCACCAAACATTTCGTGCGGTGATTTACAAGAAGAAAGGTTATCCAAAAACTCAGGATAGTTGTGCTCGCAGAATTTAATCCAACCTGGGCTGCAAGATGTAATCATAGGAAGCTTACCGCCGTTTTTAATTCTGTTTAGAAGCTCTGTGCCTTCTTCCATAATAGTAAGGTCGGCACCTGTATCTGTATCAAATACTTTATCAAAACCAAGCTTTTTAAGAGATGCAGCAAGTTTGCCTGTTGCACGTGTACCGATAGGCATACCGAATTCTTCGCCGATGCCTACTCTAACTGCAGGAGCAACCTGAACTACAACGTGCTTATCTTCGTCATAGATAGCATCCCAAACTGCCTTTGTAGCGTCCTTTTCATAAAGTGCGCCAACAGGACAAGCTGTGATACACTGACCACAGTTTGTACATTCAACCTCTGCAAGAGATTTTTCGAATGAACAACCTATTTTTGTGTTTATACCTCTACCTACAGCGTCGATAACGCTAACTGTCTGTATATTTTTACATACCGCTATACAACGTCTGCAAAGGATACATTTATTATTATCTCTAACGATAGACGGTGACACGTTATCAATTTCGTGATGAACATTTTCACCCTCGTATCTTAATTCATCTACGCCAAGCTCTTCTGCAAGGTTCTGAAGTTCACAGTTTTTGTTTCTTACGCAAGTAAGACATTTCTTTTCGTGGTTTGAAAGGATAAGCTCTAAAGTAGCTTTTCTTGCTTTTTTAACCTTTTCTGAATTTGTGTAAATCTCTAGTCCTTCAGCTACAGGATACACACACGCAGCCTGAAGTGCTCTTGCGCCTTTTATCTCAACAAGACACATTCTACATGCACCTATTTGGTTTACATCTTTTAGGTAACAAAGAGTAGGAATATGAATGTTTGCATCTCTGGCAGCGTCAAGAATTGTGTAATTTGACGGCACGCTATAGCTTTCGCCGTTTATTTTAATATTAACGTTTTCCATTATATTTCTCCTCCTTATTTAGTTATTGCGCCCTTACGACATTTTTCGAAGCAAGCGCCACACTTAATACATTTAGATGCGTCAATAGTATGAGGCTTTTTAAGTTCACCCGAAATTGCACCAACAGGACAAGCTTTTGCACATAGAGTACAACCGATACATTTATCAGGGTCAATCTTGTAAGATACAAGTGCTTTACATACGCCTGCAGGACATTTTTTATCTACAACGTGAGCGATGTATTCATCTCTGAAGTATCTTAGTGTACTTAAGATAGGGTTTGGAGCAGTCTGTCCAAGTCCGCAAAGTGCAGAATTCTTGATAGAGTAGCAAAGCTCTTCAAGTCTGTCGATATCTTCAAGTGTACCCTCGCCCGATGTAATTTTGTTAAGTATCTCGAGAAGTCTCTTAGTACCTATTCTACATGGAGAACATTTACCGCAAGACTCATCAACTGTAAATTCAAGGAAGAATTTAGCTATGTCAACCATACAAGTATCTTCGTCCATAACGATAAGTCCGCCTGAACCCATCATAGAACCGATGCTTATAAGTGAATCGTAATCGATTGGAGTATCAATTAATTCTTTTGGAATACATCCACCTGAAGGTCCGCCTGTCTGTGCAGCCTTAAACTCTTTTCCGTTTGGAATACCGCCACCGATATCATATACGATTTCGCGAAGTGTAGTACCCATAGGGATTTCCACAAGACCTGTATTGTTTATCTTACCGCCAACGGCAAATACCTTTGTACCTTTACTCTTTTCAGTACCAATCTGATTAAACCAGTCAGCACCGTTATTGATAATAGCAGTAATATTTGCATAAGTTTCAACGTTATTTAGAAGTGTTGGCTTACCAAACAGACCCTTTACTGCAGGGAATGGCGGTCTTGGTCTTGGCTCACCGCGGTGTCCTTCGATAGATGTCATAAGTGCAGTTTCCTCACCGCAAACAAATGCACCTGCGCCAAGTCTGATGCCAAGGTCGAAGTTAAAGCCTGTATCAAATATATTTTCACCAAGTAGTCCGTATTCTTTTGCCTGCTCGATAGCTATCTGAAGACGGGCAACTGCGATTGGGTACTCTGCTCTTACATACACATAACCCTGATCAGCGCCTACCGCATAAGCTGCGATAGCCATTGCTTCGATAAGCGAATGAGGGTCACCTTCTAGGATAGATCTATCCATAAATGCACCCGGGTCACCTTCGTCGGCGTTACAAGCAACGTATTTCTGATCACCCTGTGCTTTAGCAGTGAATTCCCATTTAAGACCTGTAGGGAAACCGCCTCCTCCACGTCCGCGAAGACCTGATTTTTTAATTTCATCAATAACCTCTTCAGGCTTCATTTCGGTAAGAACTTTACCTAATGCTTTATAACCATCAAAAGCGATATATTCATCAATATTTTCAGGGTTTATAACACCGCAGTTTCTAAGAGCAACTCGCTGCTGTTTTTCATAGAAACCAATTTCATTAAGCGACTTAACCTTATCATCGTCTGCAGAAACAGTCTCCTGATAAAGAAGTCTCTTAACTATTCTACCCTTTAGTAGATGTTCTTCAACTATCTCGTCAATATCCTCTTCTTTAACCATACTATAAAAAGCACCTTCAGGATATACAATCATAATCGGTCCTAATGCACATAGACCGAAACAGCCTGTCTTTATAACCTTGATTTCATTTTCAAGACCATTTTTAGCAAGGCTTTCATTAAGCTTATTTATAAGTTTTTCACTGCCTGACGAGGTACAGCCTGTACCACCGCAGACAAGCACATGAGCTCTGGCTAAATCCATTTTACTTTCCTCCTATTATTTTTCGTACGCGCCGATAGTATATTCGGTAACCTGCTTACCATTTACTATATGGTCGTTTATAACCTTAACTGCCTTTTCAGCATCCATTTTCACATAAGTGTATTTATCACCGTTTGGCATAAACACCTCAACGATAGGTTCAAGCTTACACATACCTATACAACCTGTCTGTGTAACATATACATTCGCCAGACCTCTTTTTTCTACTTCCTCCATAAGAGCTTTTAAAACAGGTCTTGCACCAGAAGCTATACCGCAGGTAGCCATACCAACAACTATTCTTACATTATCGCCGTCCTCTTTTCGTACTGTTACCTTTGACAATGTTTTTTCTCTTATTTTAGCTAATTCTTCTAAACTTTTCATATTTACACCTCCGTTATACTTTTCAAACCTTCATTAATATACTCATCTATCCAGTTTATTACCTCAGGCGTATTTAAGCTGACGCCCTGCATAATTTCTTTCACCATTGCTGTGTCAAATTCAAACTTTTTACCATTATACGTATGAGTATATTTATAATCAATATTTTCATCACTTCCGATAAGCGTAGTAATAGTTGACGCTATGTCACCAAGCGGCTGTCGGTCTATGCTTGAATGAACAAACTTTGCCATAACGCGTGTACCTACGCCAAGCTTTGATGTTATTTCAAAGCTCCCGCCTGTAACTTCAGCAGCGTTTTTAAAAAGCGAAAGTCCCATCCCAACCCTGCGAGTCGTACGTGTTGTTCTAAAAGGGTCGGTTACATTTTTCAAAAATTCCTCATCCATACCCGAACCGTCATCTGATATAACTACACTAAATACGTCTTTTTGGGTATCCTCGTATATATCAATGCCGATATTTCTGGCTTTGGCTTTGACAGAATTTTGCGCTATATCAAGAATATGAAGTGATATTTCAGTCATATAAAATCACCCAAATTAATATTTTGCAAGGATGCCGGGAACATCATCAACGACAAGTCTTCCGTATACATCATCATTTACAGTAAGTACAGGAGCAAGTCCGCACGCACCTATGCAACGTGTAGCATCAAGCGAAAATTTTCCGTCAGGTGTACATTCACCAACGTCGATACCTAGTATCTCTTTTATCTTTTCAATAATATCTCCTGAACCTTTTACATAACAAGCTGTACCAAGGCAAACACCTATTTTGTACTTACCCTTAGGATTAATAGAAAACTGAGTATAGAATGTAACAACGCCGTATATCTCTGACATTGGTACACCTAGTCCTTCAGATATCTTTTCCTGAACCTCCACAGGTAAATACCCGAATATTTCTTGTGCTTCGTGAAGTACAGGGATAAGCGCGCCCTGAGTATCTTTGTATTTAGCGATAACTTCAGCTAACTTCTCGTCCTGTTCCTTTGTGCTTACGAAAGCAGGAGTGGTTTTTTCACTCATTGTACGACCTCCTTAAATATATTAATTAATTTTTAACAATATCAATCTATTCAATTATATCATTTAATTTATAAAAAAACAATCATTTTTCACAAATTTTTCATTGTTTTTGTAATGTTTTTATGACAGAATTAACATTTTTAGCATCTACTGTCAAATAATTTTCCCTTTCAGATATATCCCAGAGAAAATGCGCATCAGAATTGTGAAGTATGATATGATTGTATAGCTTGTGGGTTTCAACAATTTTTTCGGTTTTATCTACGTCTTTTATCTCTACTGCAGTAAATTCTATATTTTCGGGGATAAATCCAAGATTTGAAAGTATGCTGTACGAATCCTTATCAATATGCGATGGAAAAACAATTCCGTCAAGCTTTCGGACTTCTTTTACAATATCCTCCACAGACATATCCGTAGCGGTAATAAGAAGATTTTCTATGTAGCCTTTTACGTTATCATTTTCATCGTACAATATTTGCTCACCAAATATACCGGCTTTGTTTTTTATAGCTGGCAGATGGTCTAAAACAAGCTTATCAAACTTCATAGCATTTTCCAGGTTAGAAAAAAGTGCAACAAGATGCACTTCTTCCATTGATTCAACCTCCATACCAGGCAACACCAAAACACCTGAACTTTCAGCACATTTCATAACAGCTTCTGCGTTTTTGCAAGTGTTATGGTCGGTAACCGCGATTACGTCAAGACCCTTTAAACGCGCCATATTAACTATGTTATTGGGTGTCATATCCTCGTCACCACACGGCGACAGCGCGGAATGAATATGCAAATCATAATAGAGTTTCATATTCTCTCACCTATCATAAGTGCAAGTTCGTATGCAGTTTTATCGCTTCGAAGTAGTGTTACACCTTCTTCGTTTGCTTTATTTATAACGTCTTCGCCTACGTCCATACCCTGCGCGATAATAATTGCGCTAAGTTCAGTAAGCACTGCAATAGCGATAATATTCATATTTGTCTGAACTGTTATCCATAGATTGTCCGTTTCAACCTTTCCCATAGCGTGACTTAAAAGATCGCATATAAAGCAACCTGATATTTCTCTGTTCAAATCGCCTCCGGCAATAACCTCAAGTGCGAGTTCGTTTATGAGTGCGTCAAGCTTCATACGTCACTCCTCCTTTTTTCATATATATCCATCTTACGTGCAATGTCATCTATCATCTCACGCATTTTAAATATACATTCGTATTCATGTGTATAACCTCTTACGATATCTTCGGCAAAGGTCTTACACGTCGGCGATCCGCAAGCACCACAATCAAGTCCCGGAAGGCCATCGTTAATTTCCATCATACGTTCAAGCTTTTCCATAGCCACTTTTCTGTCAGGGTCAAGAGTAAGAACAGGATTATATGATATAGAGTCATTAAACATTATATCTACATCGCCTTCAGGCAGGCTAACTTCTTTGCCTTTAAGCATTTTCGAAAGACGCGAAACACGAGTATGAGCAACAAAATTATTTTCAACACACAGCGGTCCGCCAACACATCCGCCGGTACACGCAAGTGCCTCTACAAATTCCAAATCGAGAAGCCTGTCATTTTCTATCTCTTCGAACACCTTAACCACATTATCTATACCATCAACGGCTATGTAATTTTCGCACTTAAGCGCACTAACCTCTCCACCGCTTTTTGCCCAGCAAACGCCTGAGAAATCAGCTTTTGAAAGTTCTTTTAAGCTTTCATTATCCGACAGATACGGAAGTATCTTTTTATACACTTCCTTTATAGAAAACGCTCCATCAACGTTCATTTCCTTTATACCCGGATGCTGTTTTACACTTGTAGCTTTTGCTGCACAAGGAGTTATAAAGAACACTCCCACATCTTCCGGTTTAAAGCCTTTTTCCTTCACGGCTAGTTCTCTTGCCATTCTTCCGGCTAGATGCATAGGTGATATTACAGGCAATATATTATCTATAAGGCTTGGAAATCTAACCGATATAAGCCTTAACACTGCAGGGCATGCTGAATTTATAATAGGCTTTTCTATACCGCCTTTTTCTATCACTTTTTTCGATTCTCTGGTAACTATCTGGGCGGCATATGCCACTTCAAAAACATCGTCAAAACCAATTTTCAAAAGAGCATTTAATATCACATTTACATCGTTAACCTTATCAAACTGTCCATAGAAAGTGGGTGCAGGAAGTGCTATATTGTATTTATAATTTTTCATTATATCAAAGCTATCTGTTATAGCTTTTTTGGCGTGATACGGACACACTCTTATACATTCACCACAGTCGATACATCTGTCTTTTAATATAGTAGCTTTGCCGTTTCGAACTCTTATTGCCTGTGTCGGACAAAGTTTTATACAGTTTGTACAGCCTTTGCATTTTTCTTTATCGAGTGTAACCGAATGAATTATACTATCCACATGCCTCACCTCGCTTTTTTTAATCGATATTTACAACCATTTCGACAGTCGTACCCTTTCCTAATTCAGAAGTTATTTTCATACTGTCTGTGTATTTTTTCATATTCGGAAGTCCCATGCCGGCGCCGAAGCCAAGCTCGCGCACGCTTTCTGTGGCTGTGGAATAGCCCTCCTTCATAGCAAGGTCAATGTTTGCTATACCAGGCCCCTTATCGGCAAGCACCATTTTTATATAATCGTCCGCTATTTCCACATCGATAGTTCCACCGTTTGCATGGATTACCATATTTATTTCGCCTTCGTACATTGCAACAGCAACTTTTCTTATAATATCAGGAGGTATGCTAAGTTGCCTCAACATTTTCTTTAGTTTACTGGATGCTTCTCCTGCAACTGAAAAGTCTTCGTCATCAACGTCAAAATGCAAATGTACCTTTTTATCGTCCATTTCGAAGCCTCCTTATATTATTTATTATAAAGTCCTCCTGCGTATATCTTACCGCACGCAAGATACATTGGATATTCTGTGCCAAGTATCGCTATTTTTGCTTCATTTGCAAGCTCTATCATTTCATCTGTTGGTTTCTTTCCGCGCACAAATACGATAGCTTTCATATCCATCATTTCTGCAGTCCTTACAACCTGTGCATTTACAAGTCCTGTAAGAAGTAATGCCTGGTCTTTTACAAAAGCAAGCACGTCACTCATAAGGTCGCTTCCGCATGCGGATAACACTTCTGTTTCCAAGCATGCTTCATCTGTGTAAACTTTAGCATTTAAAATGTTTTTTACCTCGCAAAGTTTCATATGTACCCTCCTTAGATTAAAAAAAGCGCATAGGTATCCCTATACACTTTCGTTATATAAAAAATTTTTTAGTTTTTCTAGTGCTATGCTTCTGTGGCTGACTTTGTTTTTCATTTCCTCGCTCGCTTCAGCAAGTGTCATACCATATTCTTCAAAGTAAAACACAGGGTCATAGCCAAAACCATTTTCGCCTCTTTTAACTGTATCTATTATGCCATAACATTCACCGCGGAAGGTGTATTCTCTTCCGTCAGGGTACACAATAGCAATAGCGCACGTAAAATGGGCACCGCGTTTTTCACGCGGTACATTTTCAAGCTCTGACAGAAGCTTATTTACACGGTCATCGTCACTTCCTTCTGTGTATCTTGCAGAATATATTCCCGGCGCACCATTTAGAAAGTCTACCTCAAGTCCCGAATCATCAGCTATAACAGTTTTCCCTGAAAGCTTAGATATTTCACGAGCTTTTATAAGAGCATTCTCTTCAAATGTAGTGCCGTTTTCTTCCACGTCAACATCTATTCCTGCATCATCTAGTCCAATCACGTTAAAACCATCAAGTATGCTCTTTATCTCTTTTAATTTCCCTTTGTTTTTTGTTGCAACAAGTAT